>NZ_CAJNBO010000036.1:0-61117 GCF_905221015.1 Paraburkholderia nemoris
CTTCCCTGCGTGCCTTACGACCGGCTCGCCGCGATCGATCAGGGCGCGGTGATCGAACACAAGCGGCTCGGTCATGCACTGCAGGTCGCACAGGCGCTACAGGCGCAGCGCGACAACCGGCGCGCATCGGGCTCGCCGTCGCGCACGAACCGTGGCGAGGCGGTCCAGCCTGACCAGCGCAAAAGTGGCACGAAGAAGCAGCGCGAGTTCACACAGGCCGATGTTGATGGTGTGATCGTGCAGCTGGCGCAACGCAATCAGCCGAAGCAACCGCGCAAACCTGGCCGTCGGTCTGCAGGATCTGTCTGATCGGACTGACACGCCCTGCCCGCTCACACGCTGTCCTTCAACGCTGTGTGAGATTCAAACCGTTAAAGACAGAGACAAACCCAGCGTCAAAACCAGCGTCAAAACCAACCCCGGATACGACATTTCTACTTTGCTGCCGCTACGACACTTCAGAATGGCCTCGACATGTGGTGTAGGAGCAAAGTTGTAATGTCCGGTTCTGGCTCATTAGAAATGTCCGGTTCCCGGCTCCGGGCTGGCTGCTGTGGCGCATGCTGCGGCATGAGCACAGCCCGGGAGAGCCGGACATGAACGGACGTGGATTGATCACGATCAGCATGCGCGAACTCGAGCGTGTGAAGATCATCGAGGCGGTCGTCCAACATCGCCTGACGATCGTACTGTCGGCTGAACGCAGGAATAATCAACGCATGCACCGGTAATGCACGCCCATCCAAAGGTTTATTGCAGAGACCGGCGGACGCTCATAGTTTCGAGTACTGGTACAGCGTGTCGCGCGGGAAGAACATGCGCGGCTCAAAGGGCGGCAACCTCACTGTCGCTCCTGCCGCAGTCAGTTGGACATTGCAGGTCTGATCGACCTGCTTACCGCTCCTGTAAATGAATGCGCCGGGGCCGCCATCACATTCGGCAGTGTGTTCGACGAGGCGCATTTCACGCCCGTTCGAAAGGGATCTCGTGACGACGAACCCGTCCGCGTAGGCTGTGGTCACGCCGACGAGGGCGACTACTCCGATTACGACCTTCGCAATCAGCATGATGGGATCTCCGGGTGCGGCTGCGTGGGGCATTGGCTGGAGCCGATACGTATTGATCATATTAGATCGCGCAGCTTGCAAATTCCAACATCGACCTATGTTCAACCTTTATGGATTTGCGGCGGTCTAGCACGACCGCGCTGGGGCTGAAGCCCAGCCGCGCGGATGCCAACGAGCCCACAGCACGTCAGCATCCGCCAACCTATGCCTACACCGAAATCAACGCCGCAATCTGCTCCGCACTGAGCGCATTACGGTAGATGCGAAACTCGTCGATCAATCCATTGAAATACGGATCGGCTGAGAATTGCGATCGCCCAATCCAGTTCTGACTGGTGCTTTCCACACGGAACGGCGCAAACGACATCGCCGTATTGGAGCCAATCTCCGCACCGTTCAGATACAGCGTGCCGACGTTGCCCGATAACGTCACCGCGACGTGCGCCCACTGCCCGGTAGGCAAGGCGACATTGCCGTTGATGTCCTGCTCGCCCGAGCCGCCATTAAGCGTGATGGCGAAGCGCGCGAGTCCGTTATTGGCGCGCGGGGTCAGCATCATGTAGCGGCCCGTGCCGGAACCGAAATCAAATACACGCTCCCAGTTCTTCGCTGCGTTGCAGTACACCCACGCCGCGATCGTAAAGTCCGACATGTCGGCCACGATGTCGTTCGGCAGGCTGACATAACCCGTGTTTCCGTCGAGCGATACGGCATTACCCTTCTTGCCAACCGCCCTGCTCGCACCGCCGACTAGCGTGCCGGTATGTCCGTTCCCGCTAGAGTCCGCCGCACTTGTGCCGCTGCTTTCGTCGAATGCCAGGTAGGTCTGCAGTTGCACCGCCGTGACCGCAACGGCCTCGTTAGACGCGGCCGATTCGCCGGCCGGTGTCACCGCGGTCACGACGTAGTAATAGGTGCCGGCTGAGAGACCGCTGTCCGTATAGCTGAGCAGATCGGTGACACCAGTTGCAATCGACGTGTAGGGTCCGCCGGACGTGGTGCCGCGCTTGACGTTATAGCTCGTCGCGTACGCCGTGCCCCACCACGACAGGACGACTTGCCCCGCGCTCGCAATTGCAACGAGCGCGCCAGGCGCTGCACCGCTTGCGATCGCATCCAGCGTGCAGGTCAGCGTCCCGTAGCCCAATTGGTCGTAGCCGCCGCTGTTCGGTCCATAGTTGCCTCCGCCACCTTCGGGCTGGACCAGTGTCGCGAACTTCTGCGTGTAAGGCGCGGCCAATCCCTTGCGATTGACGTAGTGGTTGTAGACCAGCGCCCAGCAAGGCCGCACCGTCCCTTGAGCCGAAGTCGAAAACGCCGTCTGGTTCACCTTGTCTACATTGGTGTAGCGAACAAAAGGCACGGTGTAGAAAGTCGTGCCCGACTCGATCAGATTGCTTTTCGCAACGTACTCCGCCCCCATGAGGAACCGGTTGTTGTCGTAACCGTAGAGATCGACACCCTGATTCCAGGCCATTTCGCAGATCGCTCCCGCCAGCGCGATGCCGAGCGTGGCGTGTCCCTGGTCACGTCCCGACTCTTGCCATTGACCCAGGTAGCCCGGGTGGACGTAGTAGACGGCCTGCAAAATCGCGCCGTTGCCCGCGCCGCTTTTGAAATAGGTGACAGCTTCATCGAATAGCGACTGGTCGTCGCATAGCACACCGATAGCCATGATCGATGCCACGTTGCACAGATCCCAGTTGGCCCAGTAGTGAGTCACCTCGGTGTTGTTGTGCCGATTGATGAAATCGTGGTTGATCGGATAGAAGACGTTGCGCATCATGCTCTGGAAGCTCGCGAAGTCCGCGGCTGCCCAACCTGAATAGGTGCGCATGATTTCACCGGCATTGGCGAATTCATAGCCGTAGATACCGGCCGCGAGATCGGCGTCGGTATTGCCGCCGATCCCGGTCAACGCCGACGACCAGGCGTTCATGATCTGCACTGCCTTGTCGGCATAAGCGGTGTTGCCCGAGACTTTCCAGCGCAATGCGCATGCGTACGCCGCCGCGACGTCATTGAACAGCAAGGAGTAGTTCTGCGAATGCACTCCGTCGCTACCCCGATAGACGACCGCCTGTGGGCGTGGTGTCCACGACAGGCTCGCATGACTGTTCGAGATCAGGATGTTCCAGCTATCGATCCACGGAGACGCTTGCGCCGCGACCTTCTGGCTCATCCGATCGAAGTCGGCCTGGGTATGCAGCAGACCTGGATGCACAAACGCGCTGGACGACGAACTGCTCAGCACAGCAGTTCGTGATGCGGCCGCCGAGAGCGATGACTGGGACGCCTGAGCCGACGACGTTCCGCCGCCGTCGCCGCCGCAAGCGGACAGAGCCAACGCACCCAGGCTATACAGAAATGTGCGACGCGAAATGCCCTCGGTGATTTGCTCCTGCATCGCCACGGTGTTGGCATGTCCAGACCGTGCTTCAGGAGCGTCTGAATTTACGTGTGTTCGTTGTGTATCGACCTTGCTCGATTTCGACCTCGTCATGCTCTTCTTCTCTCCGAATGAGACGGTCCCGATGGTTTTTTATGGAGCCATTCTGGGTGCCGTCCGTTGTTGGCAAACGTTTGCTTTTGCGGCCGCGATATGTGCCGTCCGCGTTCAGATGCGGATAACACCATTGCGGCCTTTTTCCTGATGCAGTTCAATGAGTGTTATTGAAGATTCCACTCGCCTCGTGAAACACACGCGGTCGCAGTCTGATTAATTTCGATAAATGATGACTAAAAATGCGGAAAGAAATTGGTGTCGACCACGGCACCACGTCTACTGATGATCCCTGCATCATCAAGGTATACGGCCGATTTAATTCAGTCTGAAGGGGGAAATGCAGATTGCTTCTATAGATTAAGGTAATTTATTGTGAGAGATACGCGTTCAAAAAATATTCAATAAAAAATAAGGAAATCCCTATATGTAAATCAGGATTTGCTTACGGCAAATAATAAAAATCTCATATAGTGTGCGCATCGCCATATATGGCAACGCATGCCGCGACTGTTGTCAGGTCTGACCGTCGGCAGCGGGCCGAGGAGTGTCAATAGCTTCCGCATGAAGCAACGCCGTTCCGCTCACTGCGCACGCAACGCCCATCAAACGTCGACCAACGATTCACCTCCCCCTTTTTTACATCCTGTTCAGTCCAAATGAGGCCAGGCGAAATCGGACGCAGTTGTGCAAGACTTCTATCAGATTGACCACATGATTCACACGGGCGGGGCGCACATGGATGAGAAAGTGACTTATGTGTACGAGTACACGGGTGGCTTTGGCACATACCGTACTACCGGTACACGGGCAGCACATCAACTTCCTCTTGTCGGCGATAACGTAACAATGAAGGTCGACGACCTGGGATTCGATGGCGTGCTGAAAGTGAAGTCACGACTCTTCGACTATGACAAATCAGGCGCATTGACTGTCATTCTGAGTCTGTCTCATACGGTCGCTTAGGATGGCCCAGCGACTAACCTGTGCAGTGGTGAGTGCCAACGCAGTCGCACGCCAAATATCGCGAAAACTCACTCCGCCTTGCAACGTGCTCGATAAGCCCCTTCCCTCTAACTGCGCTCGGATATATGGCGTACGTCTATACGATCAAGATGACAGTTTCTCGAGACTGCCGCAGCTTATCCATCGCGCATGACAACATTTAACGTGGCAACCCCGTCTGCCGTGCGTCTGAAAGGCACTATAGTAGAGAGGACTTTCAGCCAGCAGAAGGAGTTCGAGTATGAAATCACGCACCTATCGCATCGCAGCTACAGGAATGCTGATCGCAGCATTGCTACCTGTCCCGGCCGCTCAGGCGCAGCTCGGTAACCTGCTCAACCAGGGCTCGGGTGGTGGATCGTCCGGTGGCCTCGGGAGCCTCGGCGGCATGGGCAGTGCCTTGTCAGGCCAGTCATTAACTTCCGGCAGCACCAGCAACGTCGCGGGTGTGCTCGAGTTCTGCATCAAGAACAACTATCTCAGCGGCGGCAGCGCGTCTTCGGTCAAGGACTCGTTGATGAGCAAACTGCCGGGCGGCTCCAGTTCGGCCTCGACGGACAGCGGCTATACCAACGGTGCCAAGGGCATCCTCAGCAGCGGCGACGGCAAGCAACTGGACCTGAGCGGTGGCGGCCTGAAAGAACAGGTCACGAAACAGGTCTGCGACAAGATTCTCGCCCAAGGGAAATCCTTGCTGTGAGCGGGTGTGGAACATGTTGATGCAGAACACGGAATCCGATACGCCCATCGAGCTGCCCGCACATAGTTCGCCATGGAGCATCTTCTGCATTTTCCTGCGGCTCGGCCTGACCTCGTTCGGTGGGCCTGCCGCACATCTCGGCTACTTCCGCGACGAGTTCGTTAAACGCCGCCGATGGCTCGACGAACACACGTTTAGCGATCTGGTCGCGCTGTGCCAGTTTCTGCCAGGCCCCGGCAGCAGCCAGGTCGGTATAGCGATCGGCCGCTTTCGTGGCGGCATCGCGGGCGCGTTCGCGGCCTGGCTCGGTTTCACGCTGCCGTCGGTGTTGTTGATGGTCGCGTTCGCTTACGGTTTCACTCATCTGGCAGAGGCAAACGGACTTCATTTGCTGCGCGGCCTCAAGCTCGCAGCAGTCGCCGTCGTTGCACAGGCGGTCTGGTCGATGGGTCGCACGCTGTGTCCCGACCGTGCCCGCATCACGATCGCGGCGGCGTCAGCCATCGTGGTGATCGTGCTCGGTGCGACTTATGGCCAGATCGCATCGATCGTCGTGGCGGGCATCGCCGGCGCCCTGCTTCTCAAATCATCGACCGAGGTGCCGCGCGCGCCGCTCGGCATGCCCGGCACGAAGACCGGCGCCCTTCTTTGCCTCGCCGTCTTCGGGCTGTTGCTGTTTGGCTTACCCGCCGCGGCCGCCTTGCTGCATGCGTATCCACTCGACCTGTTCGCGGCGTTCTACCGGGTCGGCTCACTGGTGTTCGGCGGCGGCCATGTCGTGCTGCCTTTGCTCGAAGCGGTCGTCGTGCCGCGCGGTTGGCTCTCGACCAATTCTTTCATGGCCGGCTACGGCGCAGCCCAGGCGATACCGGGGCCGCTATTTACTTTCGCGGCGTTTCTAGGCGCCGCCAGCACCGGTTATCCGGCGGGTATAACTGGTGCGCTGATCGCTACGGTCGCAATTTTTCTGCCTTCCTTTCTGCTGGTCGGCGCCGCGTTACCGCTATGGGGCGAACTGCGGGCATTCGCGTCGATGCGCCGGGCGATGGCCGGCATCAACGCTGCCGTGGTCGGCATTCTGCTCGCCGCGCTCTACGATCCCGTCTGGACCAGCGCGGTGCACAGCGGGCGCGATTTCGCCCTGGTCATCGTGGCGCTCGCGTTGCTCGGCTGGTGGCGCCTACCTTCATGGGCCGTGGTGCTGCTCACGGCGCTGCTCGCGTGGTGGGTCGTCTGAATTCCCTTCCACCATCGTTCCCCGCCTGAATCGGCGCGGGCATTCGATGTCGGGCGCGAAATCTGCTGCTCGATAGACCCGTTGATCGCAAGTGCCGGATTTGCCCGTCTGCAAGCCAGTTCGGGCACGCGACTTCAACGGCCCAATCGGGGCGACCGGTAATGTTTTCCATAGCAGGCTGGTCCCGTCCGTCGAACGAAAAGGAGAACAACGATGACCCTGCTCATTTATCTCGTAGGTTGGATCATTCTGATAGGCGGCGTGGCGTGGGGACTGATGGCGCTGCATGTTGCACAACATACGATCGCGATCGTCGCGGTCGTCATGCTCGGCCTCGCGGTGATCACGGGCGCCACACGTGCCCGTAACCGCGACCGGTCATAGCGCCAGGCACGTTCTCATTCCACCCTTACATTTTGTCATGCTATGATGCGAATCGTTCTCATTTACAAGGGCGCCGCATCCATCGATCCGGCGCGTCCGGTAGGCCATGGCGGCAATCGAATCGGCCCTGCATCACGAGATGCAGGCGCTCTACAGCAATCATCACGGCTGGCTCCACGCGTGGCTGCGCAAGAAGCTCGGCTGCGCGCATCGCGCGGCCGACCTTGCGCACGACACGTTCGTGCGTCTGCTCGCCCGCGATGAACCGCTCGCCCTGGAAGAACCGCGTGCGTTCCTGACGACCGTCGCGCAACGCGTGATAGCCAACTACTGGCGTCGCGAGCAGATCGAGCGCGCCTATCTGGAAGCATTGGCGCTCGTCCCCGAAAGTTTTGCGCCCTCGCCTGAAGAGCGTGCGTTGCTTCTCGAAGCGCTGTGTGAAATCGACAGTCTGCTGGAGCGGCTGCCGGTCGCCGTCAAGCGTGCGTTCCTGTTGGCCCAGCTCGACGGCTTGAGCCATGCCGAGATCGCCGCACAACTGAAGCTATCCGTTTCGACCGTGAAACGCCATCTGGTGCGCGCCGGCGCGCAGTGTTTCTTCGCGCTCAGCGTGACCTGACGGATCGACGGATGAACGCGAGCGCGCGACCTGATATTCCCCAGCATATCGCCCTGCGCGCCGTGGAGTGGTGGATGGAACTGCAATCCGGCGACAACACGCGCGCGCAGCAACTTGCGCTGATGCGCTGGCGCGCGGAGCATCCCGATCATGAGCGTGCATGGCAACACATCTGCAGCGTCAGCAGCCGCTTCCGAGGTCTCGCTGAAACTGGCACGGGCAACGCAGGCGCAAGCGGCGCGGCAGCCGCACGCGCTGCGCTGACGCGTCCCGGCTCGGCGAAGCGCCGCACGAGTGTCAAAGTCCTCGCGACTCTGTTGTTCGCCGGCGGCGCGACATGGGTTGCCGGTGAGCACGTGCCGTGGCGCGCATGGAGTGCGGATGCGCGCACCGCACTCGGTGAGCGCCGCGCCATGACGCTTGCCGACGGCACCCACCTGACACTGAACACCGACAGCGCCATCGATATCCGTTTCAGCAGTACCGAGCGCCGCGTGCACCTGATCAAAGGTGAAATCATGATCGCGACCGGTCACAACGAGAGTGAGCGCCGGCCGTTCATCGTCGAGACGGCGCAAGGCAGTTTGCAGCCCTTGGGCACGCGCTTCGCCGTCAGACAACAGAGCGCGCTCTGCCGTCTCGATGTGTTCGAAGGCGCCGTGCGGATCAATCCATTCGATGCACCGGGCCTCGCGCCGGTCGTCCATGCCGGCCAACGCGCCCGCTTTACACGTGATGACATCAGCGCGGTCGAGCCGATCAGCGAGAACGACGCAGCGTGGACGGATGGCCTGATCGTCGCGAGCGGCATGCGGCTCGGCGACTTCGTGAACGAGATCGACCGCTATCGCGCGGGGTATCTGAGCTGCGATCCCTCGGTGGCCGGTCTGCGGCTTTCGGGCACCTTCCCGCTCGCCGACACCGACCGCGTGCTCGACACCCTGGCGAGAACCTTGCCGGTCGAGGTCGTATTCATCACGCGCTACTGGGGCACCGTGCGCGCGGCTCGCTCTTAAAACCGGCTTGCGTTACCTGCACCGAAATATTTTCGTCTGTTGTGAGCTATTTTCGAATCTCGCGTGACAAGGGAGATGAGAGCAACACATCGTCTACCTTCCTGCGAGCTTTGAACATGGGACAGCATCGAAAGACCGGCGCCGGCAATGGCAGCCGTAGCAGCCGTGGCGCTTTGCGCGCGCGGCAGCCGGCACACTTCGCGCGGCATATTGCAACGGCCGCGCTGATCTCGGCGGGACTGCCGTTCAATGTCGCGCTGGCCGCCGATGCGCCATCCGCTTCGGCGGCGTCGCCGCGCAAGAGCTACGACATTCCGGCTGGCCCGCTCGAAGCGGCGCTCAATCGCTTCGGACGCGAAAGCGGACTGCTGCTGTCGTTTCCGGCGGCGCTGACGGACGGCCGCATGAGTGAAGGTCTGCGCGGCGATTACGACATACAGCAAGGCTTCGATCGAATCCTGCGCGGCACGGGGCTCGGCGCGGTGCAACAGTCCAATGGCAGCTATACACTCGAGCAGCGTACTGAGCCTTCAGCGGACACCAGCAACGGGAGCGGCCCCACCCTCCCCGCCGTGACCGTCAGTTCGTCGACGGTGAAAGCCGGCAGCTACCGGCCACCTGTCGACGCAGTGGTGACGCGTTCGGATACACCGGTGCTCGACACGGCCCAGGCCGTCAACATCGTACCGGCCCAGGTATTGCACGACCAACGTCCGCGCAATCTGGACGACGCGCTTTCGAACGTGAGCGGCATCGTGCAAGGCAATACGCTGGCCGGCACGCAGGACACCTTGCTCAAGCGCGGTTTTGGCGGCAATCGCGACGGTTCGATCATGCACAACGGCATGCCGCTTGTGCAGGGGCGCGCGCTGAACGCAGCCGCTGACAGTGTCGAAGTACTCAAAGGTCCGACTTCGCTGCTGTACGGAATCATGGATCCGGGCGGCGTTGTCAACGTGGTGAGCAAGCAACCCTTGCTCAAACCGTATCACGCGATCTCCGTGCTCGGCTCGACCTACGGACACGGCCGCAATGGAGCCGGCGCGACGTTCGATACGACCGGGCCGATCGGCGACTCCGGCCTCGCCTACCGGCTGGTCGTCGACCAGACCGACGAACAATACTGGCGCAACTTCGGCGAACATCGCGAGACGCTCGTGGCGCCGTCGCTCGCATGGTATGGACGCGATACGCAGGTGGTGGTGTCGTACGAATATCGAAAGTTTCTCTATCCGTTCGACCGCGGCACGGCGCTCGACCCGAAGACCAACAAGCCGCTCGCGATCTCGAGCCGCGAACGTCTCGACGAACCGTTCAACGAAATGGACGGCGAATCGAACCTCGCGCAAATCAGCGTCGACCATCAGATCAATGCCAACTGGAAGGCGCACTTCGGCTACAGCTACAACCGCGAGACCTACGACGCGGGTCAGTTACGCGTGCAAGGCATCAACAGTACGACGGGCGCCGTGTCGCGCAGCAACGATGCGACACATGGCGCGCTCAGCACGGACAGTTACGCGATCGCCTATGTGGACGGCCATTTCGACATTGCCGGTTTGCGCAACGATTTGCAGGTCGGTGTCGACGACGAATACCGCCGCATCTATCGCAAGGACTTGCTGCGCCAGGCCACGAAATATCCGTTCAACTATTTTCGTCCGGTCTACGGTCTGGAGAGTCCGTCGACCACGGTGTCGGCGAGCGATAGCGATCAGACTGACACGCTGCACGACCGCTCGCTCTTCTTTCAGGACAGTTTGCACCTCACCGACAAGTGGATCCTGATCGGCGGCGCGCGCTTTCTGAGCTACAACCAGATCGCGGGAAAGGGCCGGCCATTTGTCGTCAATACCGACATTAACGGCACCAAATGGCTGCCGCGCGCGGGCGTGGTTTACAAATGGACCGACACGGTGTCGCTATACGGCAGCTATACGCAGTCGCTCAAACCGACTTCGACCATCGCGCCGTTGTCTTCGGGCGTGGTCATCGATTCATCGGTGCTGCCTGAGGAAGCCACCTCGTGGGAGCTCGGCGCCAAGGTGGCGATGCCCAACGGCCTGAGCGGCACGCTGGCGTTGTTCAATATCGACAAGAAGAACGTGCTGGTGCAGCAGTACAACGACACGACCAAGCAGACCGACTGGCGCACGGCCGGCAAAGCGCGTTCACGCGGCGTGGAGCTCGACGTGGCCGGCCAGATCGGCCAGCACTGGAGCGTGATCGCGAGCTACGCATACATCGACGCGAAGACCACCGAGGACCCGCTTTACGCCGGCAAGCGTTTGTGGAACGCGCCGCAGAATACCGCATCGCTTGCGGCGGTATACGACTTCGGCACGATCTTCGGCGGCGATCAGTTGCGAGTCGGCGCCGGCGCGCATTACGTCGGCCCACGGCCGGGCGATTCGGCCAACAGTTTTACGCTACCGGCCTACACCGTCGCCGACGCCTTTGCCACGTATGAGACGAAACTTGGCAATCGGCATCTGTCGTTCCAGCTCAACGTGAAAAATCTGTTCAACAAGACTTATTACCCGTCGAGCGTGAACAAGTATTTCGTGTCGGTTGGCGACGCACGTCAGGTCTCTTTGCTGTCGACGCTCGAGTTCTAGGCCGTACCGACATCGCACCTCGCACTCAATACACCCATTCACTTGATCAACACGAGACTGGAATCGTCATGAAACTTCAGAATCGCCGCACTGAACAGAGCCCAGCGCTCGTGCGTAAACGCCGGACATTTCTCACCGCAGCAGCGGGCCTTGGCGCCCTGCTGGCGGTCACGACACCTGCAGTAAGCGCGACAACAAGCGGGCCACGCTCTGGCAAGAAGATCGTGATGGTAGTGCAACTCAGCGGGCCGAGCCTGGCTGTCGACCAGAGGATCGCGACACACCTTGAAGCGCGAGGTTATAGCGTTCGCATGCTGGACCAGGCGCAACCGCCGGAGGCAGTTGGCGATGCGGAACTCGTTGTTATTTCATCGACGGTCTCATCGAAACAGGTAGTGGGTGACTGGCGCTACCTGGCCAAACCGTTGTTGACATGGGAGAACGATTTACTCGACGACTTCGCGATGACGGGCAAGCGTCACGACGTCGATTTCGGCGAAGCGGAGAAGGAGCGCTACCTGTGGCTGGTCAACGCACCGCACCCGATCGCAGCCGGTTTACCGGCAGGCGTAACGAACGTATATGTCAAACAGGCCGCGATGAGCTGGGGCAAACCCGGCTTGGGCGCAACGACCATTGCAACGCTGTATGGCCAACCGGAAAAGGCGGCGATCTTCGCGTACGAGAAAGGTGCGACGATGGACTACGAATCACTGGCCCCCGCACGCCGCGTGATGTTTTTCCTGAACAACGACACCTTCGCCAACTTGTCGCCGGCGGGAAACAGCCTGTTCGACGCAGCGGTGGATTGGGCGATGGGCTTAAGTTGAAGGACACAAGCCACCGTACCGAATGTGGCGTGAGCGCAAAACCGCATGATCGGTTTTATGAACTACTCTTCGGCGCGCGCAGCGCCGCCGGAAGTATGACTCCCTTGTCACAAGCAGGTGCACGGGCACGAACACAGATTCCAGATGCACCACTACCCTGAGCGAGCTGCGGGACCCGCTTAGCAGGGGCTTCTAGCCGCTTTCTCTTGCTTACTTCTCTTTGCGGCGGCAAAGAGAAGTAAGTGCCGCCCCGCACAGGGGCAACGCTAATAGACGAAAAGCAAATCAAGGAAAGGCCAACACCGCAGGAGTCCATACACAACATCAATTAGAAGCCGCCGCAGCCTGATCCGCAGCAGTCTTCACAGCGCCAGCGCCATCCCCTCCATGCTGAATAGCATAAATCTCCCGATTCCGCGCAATCTCCTTAGCCGTAGGCGGATAGTCGTTGTTGGAAGTAGGCACGACCCCCTCAGCCTGAGCCTGCTTCAACTGAGCGATAACATCAGCACGGGTCAACCCCGACGGATTAGATTGAGCAAAGGCCGTAGCCCCAAACGGCAAACTAAGCGCAGCAACAGCAATAGCGGTAAGCAATTTCATGATGTCTCTCCGATGAAGTGCAAGAAATGAGTGGCTTGAACCACGCTTCCCATTCTTGTCATTTCAGCTGTCGGAGCACTGACCTGGAGATTACCGTTTTGTTATCTACGCATCGGGCTTAGCCCCAACTTCAAGATAACAGAACGGTAATCTACCGGACCACACCCGGTAAGTGCCCAAACCCCACACTCCTGACCAACGAAGAAGCCCGCACCCCGCGCCACCAGGCGCGTCAGAAACCGTGCGCCTCCCTCTGCCTCTTTTCAGGAAACCGTCATGTGGATCGTCAAGCTCGCGCTGCGCCGCCCATATACATTCGTGGTCCTCGCGGTGTTGATCTTTATCGTCGGGCCTCTCGCGATACTGCGCACGCCGACCGATATTTTTCCGAACATCGACATCCCGGTGGTCAGCATCGTCTGGACGTATAACGGCTTTTCCGCTCAGGACATGGCCAACCGCATCACGTCGAATTACGAGCGCGCGCTGACCTCCGACGTCGACGATATCGAGCATATCGAGTCGCAATCGCTGAACGGCGTCTCGGTAGTGAAGATCTTTTTCCACCCAGGCGCGGACATCAATCGCGCAATCGCCGAGGCGGCCTCCAATTCCGCCTCGATCCTGCGCGTGTTGCCGCCCGGCACGCTGCCGCCGAACATCATCACGTACAACGCGTCGACGGTGCCGATCCTGCAACTCGGACTCTCCAGCGACACGCTGTCCGAACAGCAGCTCTACGACCTCGGCAACAGCCAGATCCGCACGCAACTGGCGACGGTGCAAGGCGCCTCAGTGCCGCTGCCGTTCGGCGGCAAGGTGCGGCAGATCATGGTCGATATCGATCCGCGCGCGCTGCAGGCCAAAGGCCTTTCCCCGCTCGACGTGGTCAACGCCGTCAATGCGCAGAACCTGATTCTCCCGGGCGGCACCGCCAAGATCGGCACGAAGGAATACAACGTGCAGATGAACGGCAGCACCGACACGGTGGCCGCGCTGAATGATTTGCCGATCAAGACGGTAGCCGGCGGCGTGGTGTATGTGCGCGACGTTGCCCACGTTCGCGATGGTTATGCGCCGCAAACCAACATAGTGCGCAGCGACGGTAAACGCGCTGCGCTCCTCACCATAGAAAAATCCGGCAGCACGTCCACGTTGACCATCATCCAGCAGGTCAAGGCAATGCTGCCGCATATCGCGGCGGGCTTGCCGAGCGCGCTGCATATCACCGCGCTGTCCGATCAATCGGTATTCGTGAAGTCGGCGGTAGTGGGTGTGGCGCGCGAGGCCGTGATCGCCGCGGCCCTGACCGCGTTGATGATCCTGCTGTTTCTCGGCAGCTGGCGCGCTACGCTCATCATCGCGGTGTCGATTCCGCTCGCGGTGCTGACCTCACTGATCGCACTTTCCGCGCTCGGCCAGACCATCAACATCATGACGCTTGGCGGGCTCGCGCTCGCAGTGGGTATTCTCGTCGACGACGCCACCGTCGCGATTGAAAACATCACGCACCATCTGGAGAACGGCGAGCCGCTGCACGACGCGATTCTGAACGGCTCGGGCGAAATCGCGGTGCCGACGTTCGTTTCGACACTGTCCATTTGCATCGTGTTCGTGCCGATGTTTCTGCTCTCGGGCGTTGCACGCTATCTGTTCGTGCCGCTCGCCGAGGCAGTGGTATTCGCGATGATCGCGTCGTATTTCTTCTCGCGTACGCTGGTGCCGACCCTCGCGATGTATCTGATGCGTGCGCGCAGCAACGCGCCCGTCACGGGTAACGGCCCGATTGCGCGCCTGATCCGCCTTCAGGCTGGATTCGAACATCGCTTCGAGATGTTGCGCGAACGCTATCGCGGCGTGCTCGCGTCGGCTATCGCTAGCCCGCGTCGTTTCATCGCAATCTTTCTGCTGCTGTGTATCGGCTCGCTCGTCCTGGTGCCATTCTCCGGCCGCGATTTCTTCCCCGCTGTCGATACCGGCGAAATCCGCTTGCATCTGCGTGCGCCAACTGGCACGCGTATCGAAGACACCGCGCGTATCACCGATGAAGTCGAAGCCCGCGTGCGCAGCGTGATCCCGAAGCAGGAACTCGCGGCCGTGCTCGACAACATCGGCGTGCCGGTGAGCGGCATCAACCTGACCTACGATTCGTCCGACCCGATCGGCCCGGAAGACGCCGACGTGATGATCACACTCGCAGCCGGACACAAGCCCACCGCTGCCTATGTGGCGACGCTGCGTACGACACTCTCCAAGGATTTCCCCGGCGTCACGTTTGCCTTCCTGCCCGCCGATATCGTCAGCCAGATTCTCAACTTCGGCTTGCCCGCGCCGATCGATATCCAGATTGTCGGCAACAAGCTCGACGCCAATCGCGTCGTGGCGAACCGTTTGCTCGCTCAACTGCGCGGTGTGCGCGGCCTCGTCGATGCACGCATCCAGCAACCCGGCGATGAACCCGCGATCAACGTGAATGTCGACCGTACGCGGGCGATTCAGGCCGGCCTGTTGCAACGGGACGTGTCGCAGAACCTGCTGATCGCGCTCTCAGGCAGTTCGCAGACCACGCCGAATTTCTGGCTCGATCCGCACAACGGTGTCAGCTATCCGCTGATGGCGATGATGCCGCAGTACGACATCAACTCGCTGCAGGCACTGGCGAATATTCCGGTTGCGCAGAGCAGCGGCGCGGTGGCGGCATCCGCTGCGGCAAGTGGCAACGGCCCCGCTCCGCAGAATCTGCTCGGCGCGATGAGCACGCTGACACGCGCCACCCAGCAAGCCGTCGTCTCGCACTACAACGTGCAGCCGGTGCTCGATATTTTTGCATCGGCGCAAGGGCGCGACCTCGGCGGCGTGGCGACCGACGTGAATCGGCTCGTCGATCAGATCCGGCCGCAATTGCCGCCGGGCGCGTCGATCGTGGTGCGCGGCCAGGTGCAGGCGATGCACGATTCGTTCAGCGGCCTCGCAAGCGGTCTCGTGTTCGCGATTGCCCTCGTCTATCTGCTGATGGTCGTCAATTTTCAGTCGTGGCTCGATCCGTTCATCATCATCAGCGGCTTGCCTGGTTCGCTCGCGGGCATCGCGTGGATGTTGTTCAGCACTGGCACGACCGTGAGCGTGCCGGCGCTGACCGGCACCATTCTGTGTATCGGCATTGCCACGGCCAACAGCATTCTCGTGATCAACACCGCGCGTGAATTCCACCACGGTGGCAAGCCGCCGCTGCAGGCCGCGCTCGAGGCGGGCTTCAGCCGCTTCCGTCCCGTGCTGATGACCGCGCTCGCCATGCTGATCGGCATGCTGCCGATGGCCCTCGGACTCGGCGACGGCGGCGAACAGAATGCGCCGCTCGGCCGCGCGGTGATCGGCGGCCTTGCGCTTGGCACGGTGTCCACCTTGCTGTTTGTTCCGGTCGTCTACGGGATGGTGCATGCGTGGCTCGATAAACGACGCGCGGCTCGCGCCGCTGCAGAAGAATCCCGCGTTCCCGCCCGCACACTTTGACTCCGACGAGAACTAGCTCATGAACAATCCATCACTTCCGCCGGACCTCGGCGACAGGTCTGAACCGGCTGTTGAGGCTGATCGAGCCGCAGACGCTGCCAGAGCCGCAGATACCGTGCATGCCACTGAGGCCGCTCAAGCGGCTCCGTCCGCTCAGCGCGCGAGCGGCAACGAATACTCGCACCCCACCGCCGCCGGAACTGAACGCTCAGCCGACATGACCACAAGCCTGAAGCCGCGCCGCCGCGTGTGGCCGTTCGCATTGGCTGGCCTCGCCGCAGCGTTACTGATCGTGGGCATCGTGCCGCGTCTACACGCAAGCGCCGCGCTGACACAACAGACGCAAGCGCAAAGCGTGCTCAGCGTGTCCGTGGTCACGCCACGCCCCGCGCCGGCCGTCAACGAGCTGTTGCTACCTGGTGCCGTAACGCCGTTCGCCGAAGCATCGATCTACGCGCGCACGAGCGGCTACCTCGCGCACTGGAACACCGACATCGGCGTCCAGGTGAAAAGCGGCCAGACGCTCGCCACGATCGACGCGCCCGATCTCGACGCACAACTGCGCCAGGCCCGTGCCGACGAAGCCACCGCGCAGGCCAACTTCGACTTCGCGAAAACGACAGCGCAGCGCTGGCAGGAGATGCTGAAAACGCAATCGGTCGCGCAGCAGGACGCCGATACGAAAGTCAGCGACATGGAAGCGCGCCGCGCGATGCTGGCGTCGGCGCAGGCCAATGTCGCGCATCTTGCCGAACTGGTGTCGTACGAAAAGATCACGGCTCCGTTCGACGGCACGATCACCGCGCGCAACGTCGATGTCGGTGCACTCGTGACGGCGGGCGGCACGCCTGGCACGGCGGGTATGTCCGGCGAGCTGTTTCATATCCAGCAGACCGGCGTGCTGCGCGTGTTCGTCGACGTGCCGCAGAACGACGCGCCCTACGTCACACCTGACACCGGCGTGTATCTGACCGCGCAGCAGTACCCCGGCCGGCGCATTGCCGCAAAAGTTGCGCGCACAACCGGTTCGATCGATCCGTCGAGCCGTACGCTGCGCGTCGAGGTCGACGTCGACAACAAGGACCGTGCGTTGATGCCAGGCGCTTACGTGCAGGTGCATCTGCAATTGCAGTCGACCACACCGGCGCTCGAACTGCCGGTCAGCGCCCTGCTCTTCCGTCCCGACGGCGTGACGGTCGCCGTGGTCGACGGCAATGGCCGTGCGGCGCTCAAGACGGTGCACATCGGCCGCGATTTTGGCACGCATGTGGAAATCACCACGGGCCTCGCGGCGACCGACCGCGTGATCGATAACCCGGGCGATTCGCTGAGCACAGGCCAGCTCGTGCAGATCGCGCCGGCCACGCATAGCTGAGCGCCAGTCATCGAAAGGATGAGCCAAATGTCTCCCCTATCTCTTCCGCGCCCGTTGTTGCGGCGTTCGATTGTGGCCACGCTGATCGGCGCACTGCTGAGCGCCTGTTCGACTTTGCCGCCGTACCAGCGCCCCACCGCCGAGATCCCCGCGCAATACGCAGGCGCGGCGCCTGGCTGGGCCCAGGCCGCACCCGCCGACGCCGCACCGCGTGGCCCGTGGTGGACCATCTTCAACGATCCAGTGCTGAATCAACTCGAAGCGCGCGTCGACGTCTCGAATCAGACCGTGCGCAAGGCAGTTGCGCAGGTGCAGCAAGCTCGCTCGATGGTGGACTATCAGCGTGCCGGTTTCTTCCCGACCATCACCGCCGGTGCCGCCCAGAATCGTTCGAGAACCTCGCAGAATCTCGTGGACCGTGCGCTGGCGGGCAAGACCATTCCCGACTATTCGGCCGGCGTGTCTGCGAGCTGGGAGCCGGATCTGTTCGGCCGCGTGCGCGACAGCGTGACCGGCGCGAAGGCCGATGCTGAAGCGAGTGAAGCGGATCTCGAAGCCGTGCGCCTGTCGATGAGCGCCGATCTCGCCGTCGACTATTTCTCGCTGCGCTCGCTCGACACGCAAAAGAAGCTGCTCGACGACAGCGTGACCGCCTATGCCGCCGCCTTGAAGCTGCTGCAGCAGCAACTGAAAGACGGCGCGATCGATGCCTCCGCGGTCGCTCAGGCCACTACCCAACTCGAAGCGACACGCACGCAGGACACGGACATCGACGTGACGCGCGCGCAGATGCAGCATGCGATTGCCACGCTGATCGGCGAGCCGGCCTCCACCTTCACGTTGCCACCGAACGGTTCGGCTGCGACGCCGCCGGCGATTCCCGTCGGCGTGCCGTCGCAACTGCTCGAACGACGCCCCGACATTGCCGCCGCCGAACGGCGCGTGGCGTCCGCGAATGCACAGATCGGCGAGGCGCACGCGGCCTTCTTTCCCGATCTCGTGCTGTCGGCGAGCGCGGGGCTGGAAAGCACCTTCTTCGCGCCATGGCTAAGCGCGCCGAGTTTGTTCTGGTCGCTTGGCCCGCAACTGGTCGGCACGCTGTTCGACGGCGGCAAGCGCACGGCCACCCTGCATGGCGCGACCGCGCAGTACGACGGCGCGGTGGCGGATTACCGGCAATCGGTGTTGGTGGCGTTCCAGCAGGTCGAAGACAATCTGTCCGCCTTGCATTCGCTCGCCGACGAAGCCGCCAGCCAGCAGCGCGCGACCTCGGCCGCGGATCTGTCGCTACGGCTCACGACAAATCGCTTCAACGCGGGCGCGGTTAGTTATCTCGATGTGGTGACGGCGCAGACGATTGCGTTGACGAACGAGCGCACCGCGGATCAGATCGCGGCACGGCAGTTAGAGTCGAGCGTGTTGTTGTTAAAGGCGCTGGGTGGGACGTGGGATGGATCTAACCCCGCCGGAACGTAAGCACGAACCGCGTACTCTGCGCATCGCTCTCCGCATGCACCGTGCCGCCGTGCAACTCCATGATCGTGCGGACGATGGCAAGCCCGAGCCCCGTCGAACCCGTGGACCCTTGCGACATACCAGACGTAGGCAAGGAACTGCGTGATGGGTCGACGCGATAGAAACGGTCGAAGATCCGTTCGAGATGTTCGGCGGCGATCGGCTGCCCCTGGTTCGACACGGTGACGCGCACCGCGTCGGCCGATGCGTGAACCTCGAGGGCGATCTCCCCGCCGCTCGGCGTATAGCGGATCGCGTTGGCCAGCAGATTGCTGACGGCGCGACGAAACAGTTCGAGATCTGCCGTCAGCGTCGCCGCGCCGGTGACCTGCACCCTGACGTTCGCATCGTCTGCAATGCCCTCGAAGTATTCAGCGATTCGCGTCAGTTCCTGCCCCGCCTCGAACGCGCGCATATGTTTGACGAACTGCGGATGCTCAGCGCGCGCAAGAAACAGCACGTTTTCGATCATTCGCGAAAGCCGGTCGCACTCTTCCAGATTCGATGCAAGCAGCGATTCATATTCGTCGGTAGAGCGTGGCCGGGCAAGTGCGACTTCGGCGGCGCCGCGCATGTTGCTAATCGGTGTGCGCATATCGTGCGCGAGGTCGGCGGTGAAACGCGACAGACGCTGAAAGCCGTGCTCGACCCGTTCGAGCATCGCATTGAGCGCATTCACCAGTGCTTCAAGTTCGCTCGGCACGCGCGCCACCGTGATCCGCGTATTCAAACGATTGACCGTGACGAGGCCGGCACTCGCCGCGATATCCCGCAAGGGCCGCAAGGCGGCGCGAATCAGCAGATAGCTCAACAGCATCGCCAGAATCACGCCGGCTGCGCCGGCCAGGTTGAGTTTGTCGCGATAGCGGTCTAGCAATCGCCAGCGGTCGCTCATGTTGCGCGCGATCAGCACGGTCGCCGTGTCGCCGTTGTGCAGCCGCGCGTCCGCGAGGATGCCGCGGATCGGTGCGCCGTTGCGGCCGGTCCAGTTGCCGATATCCACGTCGGTGATGCGCGCAGTAGCGGCAATGCGCGTGAGCGGCGGCAGCGCAGCGATCGTCTCGACGCCGCCCGCTTCAGCGGTCTCGCCCGGGTCGTGGACATCGCCTGCTTCGCCCGTTTCGCTGGCGCCATTCACCGCAATAGAAGTGTCAGACGCATTTGAAGTTACAGAGGCCGCGCCGCTCACCGCGCCACCCTGCGCCGCAAACGTCTCTCCGGCGTTGTGCTCGATCGCCATACGCCCATCGGGACCGAACACTTCCATCGACATCGCTTCATTGCCCAGCACGATGCTGGTCAACCGGTCGCCATGTTCCCGAATGCCGTTCGATGCGCTGAGCTCTTCGACGAGCCGCCTTGCATGGCGTGCGGCAAGCACGATATCGAGGTCGTCCTGCGCCTTGATCTGCTTCTCCAGCGCAAGGTACAGAAAACTCCCGACGAGCACGAAAACCGCGAGCGTGGTGACCCCGAAGGCGAGCGCGAGCGTCGCGGCCAGCGAGCGGCCGCGCATCACGCGGCGTCCTTCACTTCGAGCACATAGCCGACGCCGCGCACCGTATGAATCAGCTTGACGGGAAAGTTATCGTCGATCTTGGTGCGTAGCCGGCGGATCGCGACTTCGACGACATTGGTGTCGCTGTCGAAATTCATATCCCAGACATACGACGCAATCTGCGTGCGGCTCAGCACTTCGCCCTGGCGGCGCGCAAGCAGTTGCAGCAGCGAAAACTCGCGCGGCGTGAGATCGATACGCACGCCTCCGCGTTTTACGCGCCGGCGATTGACGTCCATTTCCAGATCGCCCACCTTGATCAGTTCGCTTTCGCGCGGCGGCCCCCGGCGCGCCAGCGTGCGCACCCGGGCCAGCAATTCGACGAAGGCAAAGGGCTTAACGAGGTAGTCATCCGCGCCGAGTTCGAGGCCGCGCACGCGGTCGTCGACGTCGTCACGAGCGGTGAGAAACAGCACCGGCGTGGTGCGCGTGCTACGCAAGGTCTTGACGATGGTCCAGCCGTCCATGCCGGGCAGCATCACGTCGAGCACGATCACGTCGTACTCTTCTTCCTGCGCGAGGAGCAGTCCTTGTGGGCCGTCGTTCGCGACATCGACCGCGTAGCCGGATTCTTCCAGGCCTTTCTTCAGATAAGCCGCAGTTTTAAGCTCATCCTCGATCACCAGGATTCGCATGGGAGTGCTCCGCTGTGCTTGACCCTTAAATCATACCGGCAAGCGGAGCGCCTGATGATTACGATTTGGTAATGCTGGCCGTGGATGGTGGGCGGCCACACCTGCCTGTACACCGGCAAATGGCCACTCCCGGCTCAAGCACGCCTCGTTTCTACTCGACGTTATCCGTCACATCCGTCATCCGGACCATATGCGGCTTGACGACATCGTCTTCCTCATCGACGGCCGTGGGCGGATGAATCAATGCTTCGAGCCGCGCCTTGGTGGCAAGAAATTCTGGCGATGTGGCCTGCGAATAGTCGCGCGGACGTGGCACCGGCACCTCGATCAATTCCTGCACCTCGCCGGGATTGGCCTTTAGCACCAGGATACGGTCGGCGAGAAAAATCGCTTCGTCCAGATCGTGCGTAATGAACAGCACCGTCACGTCGATGTTGCGCCAGATATCGAGCAAATGCGTCTGCATCTTCGCGCGGGTCTGCGCATCGAGCGCGCCGAACGGCTCGTCCATCAGCAGAATCCGCGGCCGGTTCGCGAGCGCGCGAGCAATCGCCACGCGTTGCTTCATCCCGCCGGACAATTGATGCGGATACGCGTTGGCGAACTTCGTCAGACCGACCAGATCGAGCCATTGCAGCGCGTCGCGCTCGGCATGCATGGTGCTGTGGCCGTTCATCTTCAAACCGAACATGACGTTCTTCTTGACCGTCAGCCACGGAAACAGCGTATAGCCCTGAAACACCATGCCGCGATCGGCGCCGGGCCCCTCTACCGGCTTGCCGTCGAGCAGCACGCTGCCGCTCGTCTGCCGCTCGAGGCCCGCAAGAATGCGGATCAGGGTCGACTTGCCACAGCCCGACGGTCCGATCACGCAGACAAACTCACGCCGGTGCGTTTTGAAGTTGATGCCGTTCAATGCGGTGCACTCGCCCTGCGCGCTCTCGAAGCGCTTGTCGAGATCGCGAACTTCGAGAATCACCTCGCGCGACTTCAGACGGTCGAAACGCTCACGCACCGCTTCGGACTGGATAAGGTATGACGGAATCGGTTGCGGATTTAACATGATTGAATCCTTGAATGCGGTGCAATGAGGTGCTGCGCGCTGCGATGTAGGGCATCAGGCCGTGACGCGAACAGCCCCGCTACGCCTTAAGCGTGCGGTCCCACGGAAACAGCTTGCGGCCGACATAGGCCAGTACGAGGTCGGTGCCGAGTCCAATAATCCCGATCATCATGATCGCCGCGTAGACGTTGTCGAAATGCTCATAGCGCGCCTGCTGCGTGATGTACCACGTGATACCGGAACTCGTGCCGACCAGTTCCGCCACGATCAGATACGTCCACGCCCAGCCGAGCAGAATGCGCTGGTCGCGGTACAGGTCGGGCAGGATGCCGGGAATCACCACGTGCGTGAGCAGCTTGAGTTTCTTCGTGCCGAGCGTCATCGCCGCTTCGAACAGACCGTATTCCAGCTTGCGCGTGGTGTTCGCCACAATCAGCACTTGCTGGAACAGCGTGCCGATCACGATGATGGCAATCTTCGGACCGTCATAAATGCCGAGGATCGCCACCATCAGCGCGCCGAACGCGGGCGCGGGCAAGTAGCGGAAGAACTCGAAAAACGGCTCCTGCAGCCGCGCAATCGCGCTGTAAGTCCCGCAGACGATGCCGACCGGCACGCCGATCACCGACGACAGCAGAAAGCCCCAGAAGATCACCTGAATGCTGTGCCACAGGCTTTGATGCAGCCATACGCCGTCGCGCGACGCGGGCGGCGTCGTGAACGCGGTGTAGAACGCACGCAGCACTTCGTGAGGCGCGGGCAGGTACACCGGGTTGACCGGCTCACCCGTCGGCAACGCCGTGTGGCCGGCTTGCGCATGGCTCAGTTCGTCGGCGAACACGTCCTTGTCGACCCGCATGCCGGGCTGGAAGTAGTCGACGCTGCCCGGGCTCTCGACCAGCACCTGCGGATGCCAGACGAACGGCACGTAGCTGACGATGCACCAGACGAGAACGGGCAACAAAAACGAGCCGAAGCCCAATAGCCACTTGCCGCGTGCGGAGAGTTCGCGGCGCACCGCGAACCAGTCGCTTCTGTTAATGACGGTCATGGGATTCTCCGGGGCAGCGTTCGGTATCGGAACTCGATCCACCTGACGTGCAGCGCGACTGCAGCGCCACAATCTGAATTGATTCGAACAATTCGTCGGCTTGCTTCATTTGCACGTTGCCTCCTCGGTGGTCCCGGCCGCCACGTCGGCACGCAGCACCATCAAACGCTGCCCCGCGACAACCGCCGCGCCGGCCGCACAATCGATCGTTTCGATCACCCCGTCTTCGGTGACGGCAACGGACACTTCCATCTTCATCGATTCGACAATTGCGACCACCTGCCCTTCGCTCACGCGTTCGCCTTCGCTGACGAGCAGTTTCCAGACGCTGCCCGAGACATCGGCGACTATGCTCTGCTGGCCTGCCACAAGCTCGTCGTCCGCGCCGTTGCCGGTAGCCGAACCCGCGTCGCTGCCCAGCTCGCCGACATACTCGGCGTGCCCCGCGGCATTCCAGCGTTCGCGCTCTTCGTCGAACGCCGCCTGCTGCAGGTGCTTGAAGGCGGAGATCGATTCGGCTTCGTCTTTCAGGAAGCGGTTGTACGCGCCGAGATCGAATACCGATTCCTCGATCTTCAGACTCGCGCGGCCCGCGATGAAGTCGGCGCGCAACTCGGCCAGCTCGGCTTCGCTGACTTCATAGAAGCGGATCTCGTCGAAAAACCGCAGGAGCCACGGCTTGCCGGCTTCGAATTCGCGCGTGGTGCGGTAGCGGTTCCACATCTGCACGGTGCGGCCGACAAACTGATAGCCGCCCGGCCCTTCCATGCCATACACGCACAGATAGGCGCCGCCGATTCCCACCGCATTCTCCGGCGTCCAGGTGCGCGCCGGGTTGTATTTGGTCGTGACGAGCCGGTGACGCGGATCGAGCGGCGTTGCCACCGGCGCGCCGAGATAGACGTCGCCGAGACCCATGACCAGGTAACGCGCGTCGAACACGATGCGCTTCACGTCGTCGATGCTATCCAGACCGTTGATGCGGCGAATGAACTCGATATTGCTCGGACACCACGGCGCATCGGGCCGCACCGATTGCATGTAGCGTTCGATCGCGATTCGCGTCGACGGGTCGTCCCATGACAGCGGCAGATGCACGATGCGGTTCGGCACACGCATCTCGTCGACGGCGGGCAATTCGCGCTCGGCCTGCTGAAGATGCGCGAGCAAGGTGTCGTGCGACAGCGTGCGCGGGTCGAAATGCACCTGCAGTGAACGGATGCCCGGCGTGAGATCGACGATGCCGGGCAGCCGGTGCGCATCGAGCCAGTTCATCAGCGCATGCACGCGAAAACGCAGGTTCAGGTCAAGCATGAGCGGGCCGTATTCGACCAGCACGTTCTGATCGCCGGAGCGGCGGTAGACCACGCCTGTGCCCTCACCGGCCGATGGATCGCTGTAGAGAATGCAGTCGTGAGCGCTGAGGTCTATCGTTGCTTCAGTTGCTTCAGTTGCTGTAGGTGCTGCCGACGCCGTCAACGACGCTTGCGCACGCACCGGTTCGAACCGCACCGTATCTCCAGGCCGCAGTTGCCCGAGCTTCCACAACTCGTCGCCTACCACCGTCACCGGACAGACAAACCCTCCAAGGCTCGGACCGTCCGGCCCGAGAATCACCGGCATGTCGCCCGTGAAGTCGACCGCGCCGACCGCATACGCGTTGTCGTGAATATTCGACGGATGCAGCCCGGCCTCGCCGCCATCCGTGCGCGCCCATTGCGGCTTCGGACCGATCAGCCGGACCCCTGTGCGGCTGGAGTTGTAGTGAACCGTCCAGCGCGTGCCGTACAGCATCGCGATGTCATCGGGCGTGAAGAAGTCCGGCGCACCGTGGGGACCGTCGAGCACACCGAGGGTCCAGTCGTGCGTCAGCGCCGGCACGCGCGCCGGATCGAGTTGCGCGCCCGCTTCGCCGCGACCTGCGTCGGCGGCAAGATGCAGCACGTCGCCCTTGCGCAAGGCCCGCCCCGCGTGGCCACCAAACTGGCCCAGCGTGAAGGTGGCCTTGCTGCCGAGATAGTCGGGCACTTGCAGGCCGCCCTTGAGCGCGAGACAGGCACGCATGCCCGCACCGGTCACGCCACCGAGCTTGAGCACCGAGCCCGCCGGTGCCCGCGTGACCTGCCAGAGCGTGACCGGCTGGCCGTCGAGTGTGGCGGCGAGCGGCGCGCCGCCCAGCACGAACAGCGTCGCGGTATTGAAGCGCAGCGTGGCGCCGACCATCGCGCATTCGAGTCCCGCCGCGTCGGCCGGATTGCCGAGCAGTTCATTGGCGAGCCGGAACGACAGATCGTCCATGGGGCCCGACGGCGGCACGCCGATGTCCCAGTAGCCGACCCGTCCCGGCGTCTGCTGCACGGTGGTCTGCACGCCGCCGTCGAGCACGTCGATGGTGTGCGGCGCGAACATGAAGCGCGTGAGGAAGGCGGTGGTTTGCTCGCCGCGCGCGAAGGTCGCCGAACCAGCGATGGCGCGCAGATAGTCGAGGTTCGTCTCGATGCCGTAAAGCTGGGTTTGCGCCAACGCGGCGCGCATGGCGGCGAGCGCGGCATCGCGTGTTGCGCCCTTGACGATGATCTTCGCAAGCAGCGGGTCGTAGAACGCGCTGACTTCCGTGCCTGCATCGACCCAGGTGTCGACCCGCGCATCGGCGGCGAAAGCGACGTGGGTCAACACGCCTGCGCTCGGTTGAAACTGCTTGTGCGGATCTTCGGCGTACAGGCGGACCTGGATGCTCGCACCGCTGTGCGTCGGAACCAGCGTGTCGAGCGGCGCAAGCTCGCCCTCTGCCTGACGGATCATCCACTCGACCAGATCGACACCTGTCACCTCCTCCGTGACGCAATGTTCGACTTGCAGCCGCGTGTTCACCTCGAGGAAATAGAAACGCCGCGTGTCGGCGTCGAAGACGAATTCGACCGTGCCGGCGGATTCATATTTCACGGACTGCGCGAGGCGCACGGCACTCGCGTGCAATGCCGTGCGTTCCGCTTGCGTCAGCCCCGGTGCGGGCGTCTCCTCGATCACCTTCTGATTACGCCGCTGCACCGAGCAGTCGCGTTCGCCAAGCGCGATCACGCCGCCCCGGCCGTCGCCGAAAATCTGCACTTCGATATGGCGTGCGTTCTCGACGAATTTCTCGATGTAGACACCCGCGTTCGCGAAGTTGGCCTCGCCAAGCCGTGCGACCGACGCAAACACGCTCTCCAGTTGCGCCGCATCGCGGCACAGCGACATGCCGATGCCGCCGCCGCCCGCAGTGCTTTTCAGCATCACAGGATAGCCGATCGATTCGGCCTCGTTTAACGCGGTAGTTACATCAGGCAGTAAGCCGGTGCCGGGTAGTAGCGCTACGTCGTTCGCTCGTGCCAGCTCGCGTGCCGTGTGCTTCAGGCCGAATTCACGCATCTGCGCGGGGCGCGGCCCGATGAAGCGGATGCCCGCGTCTTCGCAAGCCTGCGCGAAAGCTGCATTCTCCGAGAGAAAACCGTAGCCGGGATGCACCGCATTCGCGCCGGTCGCACGCGCCGCCTCGAGAATCGCCGCGCTATTCAGATAGCTGGCGGCCGCCACCGCCGGGCCGATGCAGACCGCTTCGTCGGCGAGCATCACATGCATGGCGTGACGATCGGCCTCTGAATAGACCGCAACCGACGCAATGCCGAGGCGTTTGAGCGTGCGAATCACCCGGCAGGCAATCTCGCCGCGATTGGCAATCAGGACTTTGTCGAATGTCATTGGGCATCCCAGATGGTCAGCCGCACGGGCGTTGGGTTGTAGCCGTTGCACGGATTGTTCAACTGCGGACAGTTCGAGATCAGTACGGTGACGTCCATCTCGGCGCGCATCTCGACGTATTTACCCGGCGCCGAAATGCCGTCTTCGAAAGTCAATTTGCCGAGCGGTGTCACCGGCACATTCATGAAAAAGTTGATATTGCTGACGATGTCGCGCTTGGTGAGCTGCGTACCCACGCCGCAGGTGCAGTGCGTAATGGCATGCAGGAAACTGTCGCGGCAGCTGTGCATATAGCGTTTGTCGAGCGCGTAGCGCACCGTGTTGCTCTCGGCGGCGCAGGCTCCGCCGAGCGTATCGTGGCGCCCGCAGGTATCCGCGACAATGGTCAGCATGGGCTTGCCGAGGTTCGACATCAGCACGCTGCCCGCGGACAGATAGAGATTGCGTTGCGCGCGAATCGTGTCCTGCGCACTGTAGCGTTCGAGCGGATCGGTGCTGTTGTAGAACAGCGTGTCGACGGCCTGATTGCCTTCCAGGTCGAGAATGCGGAACAGCTGGCCGCGTTTGATTTCATGCAGCCACGGCTCGCCGGACGGCAGCGTGAGGTCGTAGGCCGCGTGGCGGGTGTCGAGTTTGCTTTCAATAATTGGCATCGCGGGTCTCCTTAAACGAACAGACGATCGGTGTTGACGAAGCCGCGCCCGTTCTCAGGGCAGGCGGCGCGGCAAGGATCGTCGGCCGGTACGGAGGCGTCGGCGGCGTATGCGCGATACGCGAGCAGCTTGACGGGTCTCGGTTCGTATTCGGAGGAAGGGTTCAACGGATGCGGTGCGCTCGAAAACGCGGCGAGCGTGCCCATTTCGAAACGTAGATCGAAGGCGGCGCCGGCAGCGGAGTGTCCCGCTACGAAGTCGAGCGAGCCATCCTCACCGATTGCGAGCTTGCTGAAAAAGTTGATATTGGCGACGAGATCGCGCGTGCCCAGACCGTGCTTGGCCAGTTCGAGCAACAGGCTGTCGCGGCCGTTGCGGACCATCGCATTACGATGTTGCTGATAGCGGGCTGCGCCGTATTTGTCGGCGAACAGTTCGGCGTCGCCGAGGCCGCCTAGCGGATCGTGCCAGCCGAGCGTATCGGCGGTAATCGACGCCATCACGCGGCCCATGTCCGAATAGAGCACGTGGCCGCGCGTCAGATGCGCAGTGTGCTGCGCCTTCAAGGTGTCGGCCATGTTGTAGCGTTCGAGCGGTTCGTCGTGCCGGTAGAACACGGCGGCCAGATTGGCGCCGCCCTCGGGATCGACGATGCGCAGCGCCATGCCACGGCGCAGCACGCCGGACCAATGCGTGCCGGCAGGAATCACTGTTTCCCACAACACATGCGGGATCGGTGCGAGATCGACTGAGGTTTGCGTCGACATGGAGGCTCCAGGTATCGGTTGGGAAAAAGCATGAGAGGGCGATTGACCGACATCGCGACCTCCCGGGCTTTTATCCCTCCGTGGAGCCTCGCCGGCGCCTTGAAAGAAGGTGAACGGCAAGACCGGATTGCTCTCGGACCAGACATCGTGTGCGCGCTTTGAAGCCTTCTGGAAGCCTTTAAAGCGGTACGACCGGAACCCTAGCGATCCTGAAGATGATGCAAATTACTTCGCACCTCTCGTTGCATAGCTAAGCGAGTTGCGTGCCAGCGTGATGTCGCTGATGCCGCAAGCGCATTGTGGCAAGGGATTGAACGGTATCGGCGGCTCAATGCGGCAAGCAGAGGGTTCATTAGCTTGATGGCGCACGCACCACGGCCGAGGGCAAATCGGCACCAGTTGAATGCGTAAAGCACCATGATTGGGCTGCGTGATCACGTGTCTGACGGTGGGTAGGCGCTCTGCACGATGGCACGGTGTGTGCGTGAGATGCCGCCACACTCTTCATTGCCCTCTTCCGACCATGCTCACGCTTGCCACGCTTCGCCGCACGCTCTACACGCTGATGTCGGCGCGTTTCATCGAACTGCAAAAGCAACGGCGCCGCTCGTAGACGAGGCGACGTCGTAGTCCTGATGCGGGCCGTTCCTGCTAAACAACATCCTGCTCAGTACCCGCATAACGAGCCTGCTGCCCAAAGCTCGCCAATCCCTTCGAGCCCTCCGGCAACACCAGTTCACCGCATTCGAGACGCTGCTTCAAATAGGTAAAGCTCTGCGCCGTCTGTGCAAACAGATGATCGCCAGCTGAAACCGGCTGATATTTCTCCACGGCCTCCGGTGTCGAAAACTGCGGCAGTGGCGCGACCACGGTGTGGTAATCGCAGGCAAAGAAGAGCGGAAACGAGTAGCGCTCTTCCCTCACCTTGCGCACGCGATGTGACGTCGCCACATACGTGCCGCCCGTCCACACTTCCAGCATGTCGCCAATGTTCACGACAAACGCGTTGTCGACCGGCGGCGCGTCGATCCACTCACCTTCGCCGTTCATCACTTCGAGGCCGGGTGCCGTCGGCAGCAGGATCGTGAAGCACTCATAGTCGGTATGCGCGCCAATGCCCGGTCGGTCTTCCGCGGACGCGTCGAAGGGATAGTGAAGCAGGCGCAGTTGACTCGGGGGCTTCTGCAAATACCTGTCGAAATGCGTTTCCGGCAAACCGAGTGCAAGCGAGAAGCCACGGAACAACGCACGGCCCAGCGCGAACGCCGCCTCGTAATAGCCGCCGACTGCTTCCCGAAAGCCTGGCTGCTCGGGCCACATATTCGGCCCGAGCATCGGCGTGCCGGCCTGGACATCCGGGTCGTCGGGCGGCAGTTCCCGGCCCGTGTCGAAGCCTTCCTTCCTGTCGCGCTTGCCGCCTGCGAAAACCTCTTCGCCTTCGGGTACATAGCCGCGATGCGCGGTCGATTTGCCGATGTAATAGCGCATCTTCCAGTCATCAGGAGCGGCGAAGAACTGCTTGGCCTGTTCTATTAGCGCGGCTTGCTGTGCACGCGAGACCTGATGGCCGGTGACGTAGAAAAAGCCCGCGTCACGCGCCGCGCGGTCGAGTTCGCGTGCGGTTGCAAGACGCTGGTCCGGGTCGTCACTAAAAAGACCGCTGACGTCGACGACGGGCAAGCGGTCGAAACGGGTGTGGGTTTGGCTCATGATCCTGGCCTATACGTGCTGCGGTTCGGTGGGCGATTGAGTCGGCGAATTCGTTTGCGCGGACAGGTTCGTTTGCGATTCGGTTTGCAGGCCGCTACGTGCCTCACGTCCGGCAAGAAACGCCGCGATGTGACGTCGCTCCTCACGCCCCATCCACGTGTTGATCTCCCACAGATCGGCCACCGGCGCATTCGTGAACGGCAGCGTGTGCAGATAACCATCGGGGCCGAACTCGGGCGTCATCGTCGTTGTCGTGTAGCCCCGGTCGATCTGCGCGCTCCACAGCGCCTCCCAGATCCGCTGATGCGAGGCGAGGCAGTCCGCGTACTCGGGTGCCGCCGGATGCGGCACCTGCGGACCTTGCGGATAGCCGACACGTCCGTGCAGATGATGCGCATGCGGCGCAAGCTCAAGAATCGTGTCCCATTCGCCGTCGAGCAGACGCTCACACACCGATACCCAATGGCTGAAATCGCAAGTCAGCTTGAGGTCCGGCACGGCACGCGCGACGTCGCAGGTAATCCACGGGTTGAAGAACGAGCGGCCGCGATGCGTCTCGAAGCTGCAGGTCACCTCGTGCTTCGCGGCAATCTCCACCGCGCGCGCGAAGAAATCCACCTGTGTGGCGGCCGGCCATGCGTCGCAGCCCGCCATCACATTGAAAAAGCGCGGCCTGAGTGGCTTGCCCCACACGATCTTTTCTTCGAAGTCGCGCAGGTGGTCCGCGGGTGTGGCGGACCGTTCGGGCACGTAACTGCCCGCCGTCGTAATTTCCGCGACGAACTCGAGACGTTCATCCGCGATCGCTTGCGCAAACGCTTCACGCTCAACCGCACCCGCCGGAACGGGCGCTTCGATACCGTCGAAGCCGGCGGCACGTACCAGTGGCGCCGCATCATGCGGACCGCCATTGAATCCCCAGAACGTCTTGAACAGTTCGAATTTCATCGCCTCTCCAAGTACATGCAAAATTGCATGCAATGGTACACACGAATTTCCTTCGCCAATAAGATATCTTCGCCTCGCCGTGCATAATTCTGGCGCGCCCGATTTCCGGCGCGATTAGCACTTAAACTGTGCACCCCTCCTCCTCGTGGTGAATCGATGAAGAAGAAACTTGCGCGTCACAAGGGGCAAGCCGTCGCGCGCGCCATTCTCGACATGGACTGGCAATGGTCCGCGCATTTCGGCGATCTGGGGCTGAACGACCTCAACTACAGCGATCTGTTTTGCCGGATGTGGGTGGAGCCGGAAGATGACTTCGCCAAGACGGCGCTCTACGAGTTCATGCCTGGCGTGAGCCGCCGCACCGCGGTGCGCTACGTGCAGGAGCTGATCGACGCCGGCTGGCTGCTGGAGACAAGTTCAGAAGCGGATCGCCGCATCAAACGGATCAGTCTCGCGGCCTCGATCGAGGAACGCCTCGAGCAGTTTCTCGCCTACGTGCATCAGCGTTTTGCCACCCTGGATTGAGCCTTTGACGCCCTTTTTTGCGTTGAAGCGTTCGCATAACAGGCATCTCGACGCCTCGCGCAATCCGGCTGGCATATTTCTCGCTAGATTAATCGCTGAGAGGTGCGGCAGCGTCGCATCTTAGGGATGCTAGGGTTCCGGTTCGCGAGAATGTCTGGTCCGAGAGCAGCCCGGTGCACCCGTTCGTTCGATTCGGACTTGATCCGGGAACGAACTGGCCGCACTACACGGCGGGACAAAAGCCCGGGAGATTGGCGATAGCAATGCCTATCGTGCCTCTCCGTGGCCGGAGTTTGTCTCCCGCAGTTTTCGCGCAGTGTCCGCACCATTCGGATTCTCGCGGGAACCGGTCATGTTGTTTTATCGCGCAGTCGCCGCGCGATCCAACTCAACAATCGCAATTGACCGGTCTCCTGGAGAAAACGATGAAACGCTTCGAATCCGCCCGTACGTCCCTCACTTTACTGAGCAGCCTTGCCTCGTCGCGCCGCGTGCGTGGCGCGATCGCCGGCGCTGCCGCGGCAGTCGCTATCGGCTTTGCCGCCGCGCCTGCACAAGCGGCCACGCCCCTTGCCATCGGCTATAGCGACTGGCCCGGCTTCGTCGCGTTCCAGATTGCCATCGACAAGGGCTGGTTCAAGGAAGCCGGCGTGGATGTCAATTTCCAGTGGTTCGACTACTCGGCCTCGCTCGATGCGTTCTCCGCCGGCAAGCTCGACGCGGTCGGCGCGACCAACGGCGATGCGCTGGTCACCGGCGCAAGCGGCGCCAAGAACGTGATGATCCTTCTGACCGACTACTCGAGCGGCAACGACATGATCGTGGCCAAGCCGCCCATTCGTACCGTGGCCGGACTCAAGGGCAAGAAGGTCGGTGTCGAAATGGGTCTGGTCGATCACCTGCTGCTGGACACGGCGCTCGAAAAGCATGCGCTCAAGGAATCGGACATCACGCTCGTCAACGCGAAGACAAACGAATTGCCGCAAGTGCTGGCGTCGTCCGGCGACGTCGCCGCGGTCGGCGCATGGCAGCCGAACGCGGGCGAGGCACTCAAGCGCGTGCCGGGCTCACGTCCGATCTTTACCTCGGCCGATGCGCCTGGGCTGATCTACGACGCGATCACCGTCAATCCGGTCAGTCTGCAGTCGCGCAAGGCCGACTGGGCCAAGGTGATCAAGGTCTGGTATCGCTGCGTGGCCTACATCAACGATCCGAAGACGCAACCGGATGCCGTCAAGATCATGTCCGCGCGCGTCGGCCTGACGCCGGCCCAGTATCTGCCGTTGCTGAAAGGCACGCACCTGCTCGACGCGGCTGCGGCGAGGAAGGCGTTCGTGAAGGGTGACGGTCTGGATTCCGTGTACGGTTCGAGCGTGAACGCGGACAAGTTCAATGTGCGCAACGCGGTCTACAAGCAATCGCAGAACGTGAGCGCCTATCTGGATCCGGCGTTGACCAATGCGCCGTAAGTAATGCTGGGCGGGCGTCTATAGCCATACACGGTAATATGGGGGCAGCACGCTTCGTCGCTGCACACATGCGATTCATTGCGGCGCCGGAGGACGGCCACAAGGAGGCAATCGTGTATAAAAACCAGTCTCGCTATCACGCCCTGCTCGCGCTGGCACCCATACTGGCGCTGCTTTTGTCGCTTCTGCTGCTGGCCCAGGCGCGACCCGTGTTAGCCAGCGAAGACAGCGCCAACGGCAGCGCGGAAGCCGCGGGCCAGCGCGCCCGCTTTGCTAAAGAATTCTGTGGAGGTTCCGAGCAGGACGTAACCGAATACAAGGAAAAACTCAGAAAGGTCCTCACCGAAGCCAGCCAGTTCGATACGCGCTGGCAGGCGGGTTGGCAGCGCGGGGATAGTGATGCGATCCAGATGCGCTCGCTGCAACTCAACTCCCCGTCGGAATTCGCAGTGCGGGTCAAAAGCAACTGCGACCGCATCAAATGGCAGGCCGACAACTTGCTGCGCGCACGCCCGCCGAAGTAGCCCGGCGCCCGAAGCTGTTATTCTTCCCTCTCTCCGGCCATCACCTGGTCGCCTGCCGCCTCCGGGCGGCATCCCAAGCGGCGCGCTCACGCGCCCGGCATCAGCGAGACAGGAATTTGCATGTTCGGTTTTTTGCGTGGCTATTTTTCCAACGACCTGGCAATCGACCTCGGCACGTCGAACACGCTGATCTATATGCGTGGCAAGGGCATCGTGCTGGACGAACCCTCGGTGGTCTCGATTCGTCAGGAAGGCGGCCCGAACGGTAAGAAGATCATTCTGGCCGTCGGCAAGGAAGCGAAACAGATGCTCGGCAAGGTGCCGGGCAATATCGAGGCGATCCGCCCGATGAAGGACGGCGTGATTGCCGACTTCAACATCACCCAGCAGATGATCAAGCGCTTCATCCAGATGGCGCACGAGTCGCGAATGTTCGCGCCGTCGCCGCGCATCATCATCTGCGTGCCGTGCGGGTCGACTCAGGTCGAGCGCCGCGCGATCAAGGAAGCCGCGCATAGCGCGGGCGCCTCGCAGGTCTATCTGATCGAAGAACCGATGGCGGCAGCGACCGGCGCCGGTTTGCCCGTGTCCGAGGCGACCGGCTCGATGGTGGTCGATATCGGCGGCGGCACGACCGAAGTGGGCGTGATCTCGCTCGGCGGTGTCGTCTACAAAGGTTCGGTGCGCGTGGGCGGCGACAAGTTCGACGATGCGATCGTCAACTACATTCGCCGCAACTACGGCATGCTGATTGGCGAGCAGACCGCCGAGGCCATCAAGAAAGAAATCGGCTCCGCGTTTCCGGGCTCCGAAGTCAAGGAGATGGAAGTCAAGGGCCGCAATATGTCCGAAGGCATTCCGCGCAGCTTCACGGTATCCAGCAACGAGATTCTCGAAGCCCTCACCGATCCGCTGAACCAGATCGTCTCGGCGGTGAAGATCGCGCTCGAACAGACGCCGCCGGAACTGGGCGCCGACATTGCGGAGCGCGGCATCATGCTCGCGGGCGGCGGTGCGTTGCTGCGCGATCTCGACCGCCTGCTCGCGGAAGAAACGGGCCTGCCGGTGTTTGTCGCCGAAGCGCCGTTGACCTGTGTGGTGCGTGGTTCGGGCATGGCGCTGGAGCGGATGGACAAGTTCGGCGGGGCTTTCTCGTACGAATAAGTACGAATAAGTACGAGTAAGCCCCCCTCGCGAACGACGGCCTACGAGGCCGTTTTTCCGCCGTTGATCCGGATGATTTCGCCCGTGATAAAGCTCGCCTTGTCAGACGCGACGAACACAATGGCGTCGGCTATCTCTTCGGGCGTTCCCGCGCGCTTGAGCGGAACGTTCGTGAGAAAGGCGGCTTTTCGCTCGGCGGTGCCGGTTAACCGCTCGAGCATCGCGGTTTCGACCGGACCCGGCGCAATGGCGTTGACGCGCACGCCTGACGCGGCCCCCTCGATCGCCGCCGATTTGGTCAGACCTTCCACCGCGTGCTTGCTTGCCACGTAAAGCGACGCGTTCGCCGCGCCGCGCGAACCCATCGTCGATGAAATATTGACGATGCTGCCGCTGCCCTGCGCCAGCATCACGCGCATCTCATGCTTCATGCTGAGCAAGGTGCCGAGCACATTGGTATCGAAGACGGCTGCATAGCCTTCGGGCGTGCGCTCCGTGACTGGGCCGTTCTGGCCTTCGGTGCCCGCGGAGTTGACCGCGACGTCGAGCCGGCCAAAGCGCGTAACCGTTTTGTCGACAAGGTCGCGTACCTCGTTTTCGAACCGGACATCGGACTGGATGAACTCGGCTTCTGCACCGAGCGTGCGAAGCTCTTCAGCCAGCTTCTGGCCTTGGTCCGCGCGACGCCCGGAGACGACGACATGGGCGCCTTCACGGGCAAAAGCCAGCGCGGTGGCGCGGCCAATGCCAGTCAACGCACCGGTGATCAGAACGACGGGATGGGTAGACATTGCGTTTCCTTCGTGAAGTTTGAGAAAGCGGATGACGGCGCCGCTCAAAGACTGGCGCCGGCGGCAGTCAGTGCCTAAGTCGGCTGTCCGGCTCAGCCGGGCGTGCTGAACGAGAGCGGGATACGTTGCCCCGTGCGATTCGATTCGGCGATCTGGTCCATCAGTTCATGCATCCGGATCGCGTCCGCGAAAGTGGGCGCAAGCGTTGAACCGGTCTTGACGTCGCGCGCATGGGCGGCGTACAGGTTCGCCAATTCCAGCACACTCGCGCCAAGTTCGCTTGGCGGCAGCCATTCGTATTCGGCGGGAATCGGCAGTTGAGTCAGCGGCTGGCGGTCACCGCGTGCGATTTCGACGCGATTGAAGGCGTCGCCGAAGCTGGTGGTGTTCCAGATTTTCAGGTCGCCCTTGCTGCCGGTCACGTCGAGCTGCATGCCGAAGTTATTGCGCTTTCCCGCCTCGATATGAACCGTCAGCACGGCGCCATTGGCGAAAGTCCCTGCCAGCACGACCTGGTCGGCGCTGGTGTGCGGGAACGTTTCTCCGGTTTCGATCAGCGTGACTTCCTTGAACTGATTGACAGTCAGCGCCGAAAGGCGCTGGGGATAGCCGACCATCGTCGTGAACAAGGCGTCCAGAAAGTGGCCGCCGTAGATCGACAGCAAGCTGGAGAAGTTCTTTTCGGGGATCGTGAAATACAGCGAAGCGGGCCGTTCGCGCTGGAAGTACTCGACGCTCACGTGCAGGCGCACCGAACGTACTTCGCCAATTTCGCCCTGCTCCAGCAGATCACGCACATAGCGGTAACCTGGATTGAGGCGCCGTTGCAAACCGACGATGGTCCGCACGCCCGCCTTGTCGGCCAACGCGAGCAACTCCTTCGACAACTCCGTACTCGGCGTCAGCGGCCATTCGCAGTAGACGTCCTTACCTGCCTCGATGGCCGCGCGAATACCCTCTTCATGCTGGAACGCGGGCGTCAATACGAGTACGAGATCGACTTCCGGATGCGATACCAGTTCCTGCAACGAGGCTGCCGCGTATTTGAATCCGTGACGCGCGACCAGCGCTGCCGCCTTTTCCGCGCTGCGGCTATACACCGCCGTCAGTTCATATTCCGGCAGCAGTTTCAGCGAAGGCACGTGCCCATATTCCGACCAGTTGCCTAGCCCAACAACGCCTACCCTGATTTTGCCGGAGCCTGTAGCTCGCCTGACGATACTGTTCACAAGAACTCTCCAGTTGGAGGCTGTGCAGACTATCTGCGCAGCGACAGGCGAATAGTAGAGTTCAGGCGATTGGAGATAAACGGGCTGGGAATCCAATCATTTAGGACACTTGAGTCCGATATCACGATTCTTCAGCGATTCTTTGCCGTCGCGATCAGATCAGATCCGCAGATTCTGGCTGACGTAGTCAATAAAGACGCGCAGCTTCGGCGACGCGTAACGGCTCGCCGGCCACAAGATCCAGAAGGTGACGGTCTGGTCGATGAAATCATCGAGCACGATCTGTAACGCGCCGCTCGCCAGCGCGTCGCGCACGAGGAAGGTCGGCAGGAAGGCGAGCCCCTTGTTCTGAAGCGCCAGAAAGCCCAGCACTTCAATCGTGTTGGCGACGAAGGTTTGCGGCAACTCCGGCTCCGCTTCCGAGGCAGCAAGCTGAAACGGCCAGCGTTCCAGTTTGCCGCTGGCGGGGAATTTATGTAGCAGACAGGCATGCTGCACGAGTTCGGAAGGATGCTTGGGTACGCCGTGCTTCTCCAGATAGCCGGGCGAAGCGACCAGCACCTGCCCGCAGGAGCCGAGGCGCCGCGACACCAGCCTCGAATCGTGCTGCTCACCCGTGCGTATCACCGCGTCGAAGCCTTCTTCGATGATGTCCACCATGCGATCGGAGAGATCGACGTCGAGTTCGATGTCCGGGTATTGCAGCATGAAGCCGTCCAGCGCCGGCATGATCAGCTCGGACAATTGCGGCGTGCTGATCCGCAGTCTGCCGCGCGGACTGCCGGCGGCGTCGGACAGTTCGGCTTCCGCCGCTTCGAGCTCGCCGAGGATGCGTCGGCATCGTTCGAGGAACAGCGCCCCTTCGGCCGTCAGCGTAATGCTGCGCGTGCTGCGATGAAAGAGCCGCACGCCGAGACGCTCCTCGGTGCGCGCAACGCTTTTGCCGACCGCCGAAGACGATACGCCAAGCAGCCGGCCCGCCTCGGTAAAACTGCGCGTTTCCGCCACCTGCACAAACACTGAAATACCACTGAGGCTGTCCATTGCCGCATCCCGAGGCCTGAGGCCGATTTGCGCTGGCCGGTCGACGCAGGCGAGCGGTCGAAACCCGGTGACGACTCAATTGCGGACTTCTACGTCCGATATATTCGGAACCTTAGCCCATTTTTCTTATCTCCGTCCGTCCATACACTGCTCCTCAAGGTCGAAAGCCCGCTGGCGATTGAAAGTCACCAGCCACTCAATCTCGAGGAAATCATGTCGAAGCTCCATTCCGCAGTCAAAGTCGGTCCCTACCAGTTGTCCCATCGTGTCGTGCTGGCGCCGCTCACCCGCATGCGTGCCGAACAAGGCGCCCGGCCCGGCCCGTTGATGGCCGAGTACTATGCGCAGCGCGCCTCGGAAGGCGGTTTCCTGATCGGTGAAGCCACCATCGCCGCACCCAATGGCAACGGCTACCTCGGTGCGCCCGGCCTCTACGATGACAGCCAGATCGTCGGCTGGAAACAGGTGACGGACGCCGTGCACGCCAAAGGCGGGCGCATCTTCCTGCAGCTTTATCACGCCGGGCGCCAGTCCAACAGCCAGTTGCAGCCAGGCGGCGTGGAGCCGGTGGCGCCTTCCGCCGTGCCGCATGGCGGCGTTGCGTACACCGAAGCGGGCTGGATCTCGAACACGCCGAGCCGCGCGCTGACTATCCCCGAGATCGCCGGACTGGTGGAAAGCTTCCGTACCGCCGCGATGCGCGGCAAGGAAGCCGGCTTTGACGGTGTCGAACTGCACGCCGCCAATGGCTACCTGTTCGATCAGTTCCTGCAGGACGGCAGCAACAAGCGCACCGACATCTACGGCGGCTCGTTGGAAAACCGCGCCCGCTTCCTGATCGAAGCCACCCGGGCCGTCATCTCGGTGTGGGGCAGCGACCGCGTAGCCGTGCGCCTTGGCCCGAGCGGCACCTGGGGCGATATGTCGGACAGCAATCCGGAAAGACTCTTCAGCTACGTCGCGCAGGAACTGGCGAAACTGAACCTGGCCTATCTGCACCTGATCGAGCCGCGCGTGCTGGGCAACGTCGACGACGACAGCAAGGATCCGAACCCGGTCGCCGCGCAACTGATCCGCAAGCACTACAAGGGCGTCATCATCGCCGCCGGCGGCTTCAAGGCCGCGAGCGCCGAAGCCGTCCTGCAGGCAGGCGACGCCGACCTGGTCGCCTTTGGCCGCGACTTCATCGCCAACCCGGATCTGCCCGAACGCCTGCGCCTTCAGTTGCCGCTGAATCCGTATGACCGCCCCACCTTCTTCGGCGGCACCGAGGTCGGCTATACCGACTACCCGTTCTACAGCACCGAAACCACGGACGCTGTCACAGCGTAAGCGGAGCACACGATGAACAGCACCACCCAGCCAACTTCCCTGACGCCGCTTTACTGGCTCGCGTTAGGGACATTCGCGGTCGGCACCGAAAGCTTCATGATTGCCGGCCTGTTGCCCGACATTGCCACTGACCTGCATACCAGCATTGTCGCCACGGGCCAGCTCGTCACGGTGTTTGCCTTGGCCTACGCACTCAGCTCGCCGGTTCTGACGGCACTGACCGGCGCGTTCCATCGGCGCACGTTGATGATCCTGTCGCTTTCTGCCTTCACCGTGGCGAACGTCATCGCCTGGGCTGCCCAGAACTATTGGGAATTGATGGCGGCGCGCATCCTGCTTGCCGCGGCCGCCGGTCTGTATGTGCCCGGCGCCAACGCGCTGGCCGGCGCCATTGCCGGCCCGGAGAGGCGCGGTACGGCGCTCGCCATCGTCAACGGTGGTATCACGATCGCGGTTGCTTTTGGAGTGCCACTGGGCGCGTTCGTCGGTGACCGGCTCGGCTGGCGCATGACCTTTGCGGGCGTCGCCGCCCTGTCCGCCGCGGCTACGGCAGGTTTGCTGCTCGGCCTGCCGCGCAGCATCGGCGCAGGATTGCCGGTTGCCACGCTGCGCGAGCGTATTCAAGTTGCGCGTCAGCCGGTGATCCTGATGACCTTGCTCGTCACCACGCTGTGGGCGATGGGCGCGTACACCGTCTATACGTACCTGGCGCTGTTCGTTGCGAAGACCACGCCGTTGCACGGCGCGCAAATCGGCTACGTGCTGTTCACCTGGGGCGTTGCGGCAGCAATCGGCGTGTTCATCGGCGGCAAGGCAGTGGATCGCGTAGGTCCCCGCCGCGTGATCATCCCCTGCCTGAGCGTGTCGATCCTCGCGTTCTCCCTCATGTCGGCGAGCGCGCACTGGCTGCCAGTGACGTTGGCGCTGGTTCCCGTTCTGATCGGTGTCGTGGCCTGGGGCGTTGCTCACTGGTCCTTCTACCCTGCCCAGCAAGCAGGACTGATCAATCTCGCCGGGTTGCGCGGCACGCCGATTGCCCTGTCACTGAACGCTTCGTTCATGTATCTCGGCTTTTCGCTCGGCGCCGCACTCGGCTCCCTGACCTTGAGTTTCACCTCGGTGAACAACCTCGGTTGGACCGCCGCTCTCTGCGAAGTCACGGCGCTGATCCTGAGCGCCAGCATCGGCAAACACCTGGTTCGGGCGCAAAACGGTGCGGTCACTGCCGCATGAGGTGAAACATGACTACCCCTCGCCCTACTTTCAAAATTGGCGGCGACGTTGAAATCCGCCGGCTCGGCTTTGGCGCGATGCGAATCACCGGCCCGGGTATCTGGGGCGCGCCCGCCGATCGTGCCGAAGCCATTCGCGTGCTGCGCCGCCTGCCCGAACTCGAGGTGAATTTCATCGACACGGCGGACTCGTATGGGCCGAACGTTTCGGAGGAATTGATCCGCGAAGCGTTGCATCCGTATGGCGCCGCAATGCTCGTGGCGACCAAGGCGGGATTCGCACGCACAGGTCCCAACCAGTGGACTCCACATGGCCGGCCGGAGTACCTGATTCAGCAGGCTTACGGCAGCCTGCAGCGGCTCGGCATCGAACAGATCGGCCTGTGGCAGTTGCATCGCATCGATCCTGTGGTGCCGCGCGATGAGCAGTTTGGCGCGGTGCGCCACCTGATCGACAGCGGCGTGGTTCGCCATGCCGGTCTGAGTGAAGTCTCGGTGGCCGACATCAAAGCCGCATCGAAATATTTCAAGGTGGCGACCGTGCAAAACCGCTTCAACCTCGGTGACCGCGGTAGTGAAGACGTGCTGGATTACTGCACGGCCCACGGCATTGGTTTTATCCCGTGGTTTCCGCTGGCCGCCGGCGAACTGACCCGCCCCGGCTCGCTACTCGACACCATCGCACGCAACCATCATGCGAGCGTCGCGCAGATCGCCCTTGCGTGGCTATTGCAGCGCAGTCCAGTGATCCTGCCGATACCGGGAACCTCCCGCGTCGCGCATCTGGAGGAGAACGTGGCAGCCGGCGCGATCACCTTATCCGACCGCGAATTTTGCGAGCTGGATCGCGCGACCTCACAACGGCAGCAGCGCTAGTCCAGCGCTGCGCCAATTGCATTCGATATTCACCAAGGATTGACGATGACCCGACTCTTTTCGCCGCTTCAACTCGGCCCTTACACGTTGAATCACCGCGTGGTGCATGCGCCGACCACGCGCCTTCGCGCCAACAGCGACGACAGCCCCAGCGAATTGATGCTGGAGTACTACAGCCAACGCGTTTCCGACGGTGGCCTGATCATCACCGAATCGACGCACGTGTCCTACGACAGCCGCGGCTACCTCGGTGCACCCGGCATCTATGAAGACTCACACATCGCGGGCTGGCGAAAAATCGCGGACGCCGTCCATGCGAAAGGCGGCCGCATCTTCATGCAGTTGGGGCACGACGGACGCCAGTCGCACGTTGACCTGACCGGCGGCCCGGCGCCGATCGCGCCGTCAGAGGTGCCGTTCGAAGGCGAAGCGTTGACGCATAACGGCTGGGTGCCGGTCTCGATGCACCGCGCGATCGATGTCGCCGAAATCCAGACCGTGATCGAGTATTACCGGAAGAGCGCCGAGCGCGCATTGGCTGCCGGCCTCGATGGGGTTGAACTGCACTCGGCGAATGGCTACCTGGCCGATACATTCCTGCAGGACGGCACGAACAAGCGTACTGATGTGTACGGTGGCACCATCGAAAATCGCGCGCGCTTCCTGATCGAAGTCGTTACCGCTCTCGTATCGGTGTGGGGAGCGAACCGTGTGGGCGTGCGCTTATCGCCAAGCGGACAGTGGGGTTCAATATCCGACTCCAATCCAGAAGCGACATTTACCTACGCGGCCGAGCGATTGAACCGGTTTGGCCTCGCCTATCTGCACGTTATCGAGCCGCGCGTCAAAGGCGTCGAAACGCTCGACGAGCATCAGAAGCCCGTGGCGTCCGCTCTGCTGCGCCGCGCTTTCGATGGCCCGATCATTGCCGCCGGCGGCTTCAATGGCGATAGCGCGGAAGAAATTCTGCACAAGGGCGATGCCGACCTGGTCGCATTTGGCCGGCACTTCACGTCGAATCCCGATCTGCCACGTCGCTTGCAGCAGAGGCTTCCACTCACTCCCTATGATCGCGCGGCGTTCTGGGGCGGCACGCACGTCGGCTACACCGACTTCACGTGTTACCAGGACGAGGAAAACAGGCGCTCTGCCTGATGGACGCGCTGATCACGATTTGTTGAGGTCACTCAGGACACAAACGGCAACTTGCTATCGCGCGCGGCGGCCAACATAGACAGCGTGATCTTGCGCACTTCCAGCTTGCTCTGCGTGATATGCGCGCGCAGCAGGATGATCGCTTCGGTCACCCGGTTGCGTTCGATCAGGTTCAGCATGGTGGAATGTTCGTCGTAGGTGGCGCTCGTGCGGTGCGGTTTGAGGAAGTCCAGTCGACGCACGATGCGGATGCGCTCGGTCACTTCGTTATGCACGCGCAGCATCTCCGCGTTGCCGGTCGCCGCGACCAGTTGACGGTGGAAGTTCTCGTCCATGCCGAACATTTTCACTGGGTCGCTCTCGCGCGATTCGGGCTCGACGCACCATATCGCTTTCAGCGCTTCCACGGCCGCATGCGCGACGTCGCCGCCCGCCCCCACGCGTTCGACGGCCGCCACTTCCAGCACGATACGCAAATCGTAGAGCTGATCGAGCTGGTCGAAATTGATCGGCGAAACTTTCCAGCCGCGCCGGAAGCCGACTTCCAGATAGCCCTCGCGTTGCAAACGAAACAGGCCGTCGCGCATCGGCGTGCGCGACACGCCGTAGTGCTGCGCGATGCCGTTTTCGGAAAAACGGTCGCCGGGAAACAGGCGGAAGCTGAAGATATCGTTCTTCAGTTGCTGGTACACCTGCTCGGCGAGCGGATTGGCGGCGGCCGGAATGGCAGGCGTGTCAGGCGCCGCGGGAGTCTCGAGCAGATTCGTCATATCGTCGTTCATTGATGCCACATCCCCTTTTTTCTTATTATCAGCGTTTCATGGCATGGCGATAAGGCTGACGTGCGCTGCGACGATCTTCCAGCCGTCCGCGGGACCAAGCCTCGCCCACGTCTGCATCTGGCGACCGATCAAAGGCGTCGCGTCGCTGGTGAATTCCGTGCTGACGGTGGCGAAGTCGGTGCCGAAAGTCGTCACCACAGTGCGATGCAGTTTGCGCGACTTGGGCACCGGCTCGCAGCTCTCGCGCCATGCGCGGATCGCTTCGCCGCCATGCTGGATTTCGGCGATGCCGTAGCGGACCGTCTCCGGCGTGTGCCAGAAAAGCGCGTTCATCGCCCCGACGTCGTTATCGACCAGCGCCCGCTCGTATTCGATAAAGGCTGCCTGCACTTGAGCTACCACTTCGGGCTGATTTATCTCCATGAAGGGATCGTCTCGTCGAGTTTCGTCAATGAAGCAAGCGGCGCGGTCCAGCCGACAATACCGCCTTGCGAGCGCACCATCTCGAGCGTCGCCTGCTTGAACGCGGGGAAATAGCTGGCGGTTGCGTCTTCGATCAGCAGACTGTCGTAACCACGATCGTTGGCTTCGCGCATCGAGGTCTGCACGCACACTTCGGTGGTCACGCCCGCAAACACGAGACGCGTGATGCCGCGCATCGCGAGCTCTTCGCCGAGCCGGGTGGCGTAGAACGCACCCTTGCCGGGTTTGTCGATCACGAGTTCACCGGCAAGCGGCGCGAGCGGCTCGATGATCGCATTGCCGGGCTCACCGCGAATCAGGATGCGCCCCATCGGTCCGGCATCGCCGATGCGGGCATTGGGCGCGCCTCTGAGCCGTTTCGCCGGCGGGCAGTCGGACAGGTCCGCCGCGTGCGATTCACGCGTATGCACCACGAGCCATTGATGCCTGCGCGCGAAGGCCAGCAATGCCGCGACGGTCGGCACGATCTCAGCCAGCAGCGATACGTCGTTACCAAGCGATTCGCCGAAGCCGCCCGGTTCGATGAAATCGCGCTGCATGTCGATCACGACCAGCGCGGTTTTCGTGGGGTCCAAGGTGAAGGGGCCCGGTTGGGCGTCGATCGTCAACGGGGTTTGCTGTGTCATCCGATGGCTTCCTTCATTCTTTCTGCGGGTACGGCGCGATGCGCCGGGGTATCGCCGTGCCCTGCCATATGCTGACCCAGCACGGTCCGATCCGCGCGTGCTGCCGGCGTCTCGAACACCAGTTTGCCCTCCGCGATCACCACGATGCGGTCCGCCAGTTCGAGCAGTTCGTCGAGGTCTTCGCTGACCAGCAGCACCGCCGCGCCTGCATCGCGTGCGGCCATCAGACGGGCATGGATATCGGCAACCGATGCGAAATCCAGACCGAACACAGGATTCGCGACGATCAGCACATCCACTGGCTGTCCGAGTTCGCGCGCCAGCACCGCGCGCTGCACATTGCCGCCCGACAGCGTGCCGATGGTTCGTTCGGGTAGCGGTGGACGCACGTTGAACTCGGCGATCAGCTGCGCGGCGCGCTCACGCACGGCACGCCGGTCGAGCCACCAGCCGCCGCGCCGCAACGGCTCGCGATCGAAGTCGCGTAGCGCGAGGTTCTGCGCCACGGTCATTGCGGCGACGCAGGCATTCTTCAGTGGTTCCTCGGGAATCGCGAACACGCGACGTTGGGTCATTTCTTCGCGCGTTGCGTGATAGGCCTTGCCTGCCACCTCCATGTCGCCGGCTTTCACGCGACGTTGACCGACCAGCGCTTCCACCAGCTCCTTCTGTCCGTTGCCGGAAACGCCCGCAAGCCCGAGGATTTCGCCCGCACGCACGGACAGCGTCGCGTGCTTGACTGCTGTGTGGCCGCGATCGTCTTCGACTGAAACGTCGTGCAACGCGAGACGCACTTGCGCCGTGTCGTCGACGGGTTTGCGTGGCAGGCGCTCCACGGTCACCGCGGCCATCACCGGCGCTTCGTCTTTCAAGGGGACTTCGTTCGGCGCGTGGCTAGCGACGGTGCCCATCATCCACGCTGCGAGTTCGTCGCGGCTGGTGTTGGCAACCGCGCTCGTGCCGACTTGCTTGCCCTTGCGCAGCACGGTGACGTCGTCGGCATAGGCCATCACTTCGCGGAACTTATGCGTGATCATCAGCACCGTCAGTTCGCCACGCGAGGTCAGATCGCGCATCAGGCCAAGCACCTCGTCCGCTTCCTGCGGTGTCAGGACCGAGGTGGGTTCGTCGAGAATCAGGAAGCGCTGCTGCAAGTAAAGCTGCTTCAGGATCTCGAGTTTTTGTTTCTCACCGGCGGCGAGCATAGCCACCGGCGCGTCGAGCGGCAAGCGGAACGGCATGCGCTGCATGAACGCAGCAAGCGCGGCGCGCTCGCCCTTCCAGTCGATTTTCCACGGCATCCGTCCGCGCGCGAGCAACAGGTTTTCTTCGACCGATAGGCCTGACGCCAGCGTGAAATGCTGATACACCATGCCAATGCCGAGTGCCTGTGCATCACGCGGCGACGCAATGTGGACTTCACGATCGTCGGCGGCGATCTGTCCGTCGTCGAGCACGCCGTAGCCGACCAGTCCTTTCACGAGCGTGCTCTTGCCCGCGCCGTTCTCGCCGAGCAGCGCGTGAATTGTGCCGGCCTTGACCTTGATCGAGACGCTATCCAATGCGCGAAACGCGCCGAACGATTTGCTTGCGTTCAGCACTTCCACACCCAATGCCTTCGGCGCCGTGGTCATGATTTATCTGCCTGAAGTGGCGAGCGCCGCTGCTGGCGCCGCCGTCGTGGCCAGTAGCGTAGCCAGCAGCGCGTGCGAATCCGACACCGTGCCGAACACTCCGCCTTGCATGGTGATCATGTGCAACGCGGCATCGTGATTGCCCTTGTCGGTCGCGCCGCAACAATCGGCCAGCACCGTGCATTCGAAGCCGCGATCGTTGGCTTCGCGCATCGTCGTGTGGACGCAGACGTCAGTAGTGATGCCGGTCAGCACCAGATTGACGATGCCGCGCGTTCGCAGGATCAGTTCGAGATCCGTCGCGCAGAAGGAACCCTTGCCGGGTTTGTCGATGATGACCTCACCTGGCAGCGGCTTCAGTTCATCGATGATTTCCCAGCCCGCCTCACCTCGTACGAGGATCTTGCCGCAGGGACCGTCGTCGCCGATGCCTACGCCGTCGGTGCCCGCGCGGCGGCTGCGCCAGCGTTTGTTCGCGGGCAGGTCGGAGAGGTCCGGACGATGCCCTTCACGCGTGTGAATGATCGTGAAGCCCAGTTCGCGCATGGGCTTCAGCACGCTTTTGATCGGCTCGATCGGCGCGCGCGTCAGCGACAGGTCATAGCCCATCTTGTCGACATAGCCGCCGTGGCCGCAAAAATCCGTCTGCATGTCGATGATCACGAGCGCCGTGTTGTCCGGTCGCAGGTCGCCGTCGTAGGGCCACGGATAGGGTTTGGCTTCGATGAATCGGTTCATGGCGGTGAGATCCTTGTTAGGTCCTGGCGGGGTCTTTGAAGGCACGCATGGCAGGGCAAGCTCGGTGGGGAAAATCAGCGAGTCAGGCTCAACTCACCCGGCGCGCCAGCCAGCGTGCGATCCGGACGGCAATTGACGATCATGATCGCGAGCGTCAGCACATACGGCGCCGCGTTGTAGAGGTAGTAGCCGCTCGTCACGCCGATCGCCTGCAGCGCCGGGCCGAGCGCGCCGGCCGCACCGAACAGCAACGCGGCCCACAGGCAACGCAAAGGCTGCCAGCGCGCGAAGATCACCAGCGCGACCGCCATCAGTCCTTGCCCGCTGGAGAGCCCTTCATTCCAGCTGCCGGGATAAACCAGCGAAAGATACGCACCGCCGATGCCCGCGAACACACCGCCCACCGCCGTCGCGGCGATGCGCACGCGGGTCAACGGATAGCCCATGGCGCGCGCCGTCTCGGCGTGATCGCCGACGAGCCGCAGCACCATGCCCCAACGGGTATTGCGCAAGCCCCATTGCAGAACGAAGGCCAGCACCACGCCGATCACGAACAGCAGGTTGATATGCAGCGCGTTATGCAATTGGGGCGACGAGGTCCACGTGCCGAGGTCGATGAACGGCAGCATCGGCGCCTGCGGTTCGATGAACGGCTTGCCGAGATAGAACGCGAGCCCGGTACCGAGCAGCATCAACGCAATGCCGAACGCAATGTCCGACACGCGTGGCAACGAGCACACGAGGCCATGCAGGCAGCCGAGCAGCAAGCCGACGAAACCGGCCGCAAGCACACCGGCCCACGGCGAACCAGTCAGAAAAGCACCGGCATAGCCGCTCATCGCGCCTGACACGAGGATGCCTTCGAGGCCGAGATTCACGCGCCCGCCCTTCTCGGTCAGACACTCGCCGAGACTGACGAACAGATAAGGCGTGCTGACGCGGATCGCACCGGCGAACAGCGACAGCAACAGGATCACGATGGGCGAGTGCATATCAGGCATGGGTCTGCTCCAGTTGCACGGGAAGGTCGGCCTGCGCGGCGGCCTGCAATTTGACGCGCCATGCGGCGATGCGCCCGCCAAGCGCTTCCCACGCGAGCAGGTTCGCGAACAGCAGACCTTGCAGGACGAGCGTGGTGGCGTCGGGGAGATCGAGCCGGCGTTGCAGCAGCGAACCGCTCGCCTCGATGCCGCCGATCATCAGTGCGCACGCGATGATCGCGAGCGGATTCTGCCGTGCCGCGAACGCCACGAGGATGCCCGCGTAGCCATAACCTGCGAGCAAAGATGCATTTGCGCTGCCCTGCACCGCCGCCACTTCGAACATGCCGCCGAGTCCCGCCGCGGCGCCGCCTAGTACGCACGCGGCAAGAGCCAGCAGATTGACCGGCAAGCCGACCAGACGCGCCGCGCGATGACTGCCGCCCACCACGCGCATCGCAAAGCCCTTGGTGCTGAACTTCACGAACACCCACGCCGCGGTGCACGCGACGACGCCCCAGAACAATCCCCAGTGCGTGTCGAGTCCGGGGATCGAGCCGATCATCATCGCGTCGGGCACCGGATAGGTGGACGGCTTGTTCAGGCTCGCGGGGTCGCGCAGCGGCCCTTCCACCAGATGTTTGAAGAGCGCGATCGCGATATACGACATCAACAGGCTGCTAATCGTCTCGTTGACGCCACGCCACTGCCGCAATGCGCCCACCGCGCCGATCCAGAGACCGCCGGCCAGCATGCCGGCCACCGCCATCAACGGCGTCGCGACGAGCCACGGCGTGCCGTGCGGCAGCATCTGCGGGACGATTGCCGCGCACATGCCACCGAGCGCGAGCGCGCCCTCGCCGCCAATCACGATCAGTCCAACCTGAGCGGGCAGTGCGACGCACAACGCGGTCAACATCAGCGGCGACGCACGCAGCAAAGTACTCTGCCACGCGAACGACGAGCCGAAAGCGCCTTCAAAAATCAGCCCGATCGCATCGAGCGCCGGCTGCCCCTGCACCAGCAGGAACAACGAGAACAACAGCAGCGTGCCGAGCACCGCCAACGCGGTCGGCAGCGCGGGCAAGAGCGACAGCATCACTCTCGCGGTAGGGGCATTGGGGCGCATCACGGCTCCTTCGCTCATGCAAACTCGTGCACACTCACACAATCACGCAGGCCGCGATCAGATCTGGCCGACGACGCCTGCCACCAGATAGTTCATGCTTTCTAGCGTGTAATCGGTCTGTATATGGCTCGCGCCGGAGGCGATCGCCGTGCCGCCCTTGTTGTCTTTCATGGGTCCTTTGAAGATCACGAAATTGCCGGCCACCATGCTGCCTTTGATCGAGTCGGCGTTCTGCTTCGCTGGCGCGGTGACTTTCGCGCCGTACGGCGACATCTTCACGAAGCCCTCTTTCAAGCCCCCGCGCAACACATTCGGTTGCGGCGTGCCGGCCTGTGCGCCCGTGACGAGTTGCTTGTACGGCGTTGCCCAGTCCCATTCCGCGCCGGTCAGATAGCCTTTCGGCGCGAGCGCCGCCTGGCTCGCGTGGTAGCCGCAGCTCATCGCGCCGCGCTTTTCCGCCGTTTCGACGACGACCTTTGGGCCATCGACGTGACAGGTCAGCACATCGCAACCCTGATCGATGAGACTGTTGGTGGCTTCCGCTTCCTTCACGGGCATCGACCAGTCGCCCGTGAAAATCACCTGCGTGGTGATCGACGGATCGACGGACTGCGCGCCGAGCGTGAACGAATTGATGTTGCGCAGCACCTGCGGAATCGGTTTGGCGGCGACGAAACCGAGCTTCTTGCTCTTCGTCATATGGCCTGCGACCACGCCGTTCAGGTACTGGCATTCGTCGATATAACCGAAGTAGCTGGTGATGTTCGATGGGTTGCCCTGCTTCCACAAACCGCCGCAATGCGCGAAACGCACCTTCGGATATTTGGCCGCCATCTTCAGCACATGCGGATCGAAGTAACCGAAGGAGGTTGCGAAAATCAGCGTCGCGCCGTCCTGTTCGATCATCGCTTCCATGGTTTTCTGCACGGCGATGGTTTCGGGCACGTTCTCCTCCTCCACCACCTTCACATCAGGCATCTTCTTGATGACGGCGGCAGCAGTCGCCTGAGCCTGGTTATACCCGTAGTCGCTGCGCGCGCCGACGTAGATCACGCCGACCGTCGTCTTCGGCGCGGCAAACACCGATTGAATCGGCAGAATATTGCCGAGCGTCAACAGGCTGGCGCTCTTGATGAAATTGCGGCGACTGGTCATGGTGTCCAATTCCTTGTGGAGAGGTGAAGAGCGTTGGCCTTCAGTTGACGTTCAGGCTGTCGAGATAAGCGAGCCAGCCGCCAAACGAGGTGATATCTAGTGCGCCACTGCCGTTACTGACCGCCGACGGTTCGCAAATGAAGCCCTTCACCGTGAGGCCGTTGGCGAGTTGCACGGAGCCGATACCGAGCGGTGCGGGCACGTCGGCGACAAATTTGCCGAAGCAGCGCAGCGGCATGTCCCAGACTTCCACGGCGATGGGTGCGCCTTGCTGGTCGGTAACGCGCACGAGGCCTGGTTTCGGCGGCTGCGTGTTCGCAAGCGCGTAAAGCGTGTAAGCGGCGGCGGTTTGCGTCGCCATGACAAAACGCGCGCCGGCCTCCTGAAGTTGCCAGTTCAGCGGCTGGCCGCGCAGATGCGCACCGACCACGGCAAGCGCGACGGTCGGCTCCTGAAACGGCAGTGGCTCGACCGTGTTTGCCGCGGGCGCGGTTTTCTTTTCGCTCACCGTCCTGGCCGCGTCCGCAGCCTCGCTCGCGAACAGCGCCTGGATCCGCGCGCCCAACTCGGCGAGACGCCGGTCCGCACCGCTCGGCGCGATCAGCGTGACGCCCGCCGGCAAGCCGTCGTGGCGACGCTGGCACGGCACAGCCAACGCGCACAGATCGAGCAGGTTGACGAAGTTCGTGTAGTAGCCAAGCTGGCTGTTCAACTCCACGGGATTGGCCTGCACGTCGGCGATTAACGGATGCGTTGGCGTGGTCGGGACGATCAGGATGTCGATCGTCTCGAAGAGCTGTTCGGCGTGCCGCTTCAGATCGGCAAGCGCGTACTGGCCATTGAACGCGTCGGCGGCACTGTAGCGATCCGCTTTGCCGATCACCGTGGCGACGACCGGATGGACCGCTTCGTGATGCGTCTCGAAGAATGAACCGAGCGCGGCGCGCCTTTCCGCCACCCAGGGGCCGTCGTAGAGCAGCGCGGAGACCTGTTTGAGCGGCTGGAAGTCGATCGGCGTGGGCGCGAGATGCAGATGGGTGGAAAGCGTATCGAGTGCGGCCGAGAAGGCCTGATTCGCCGCTGCGTCACCATAGAACTCGAGATGATCCGGCACGCCGATCCGCGGCGCGCCACGCAGGAGACCGAGTCCCGGCACCTTGCGTGAATAGCCGTCAAGCGGATCGAAGCACGCGATTTCATTGAACACGCACCATGCGTCGTCGACGTCGTGTGCGAACACCGAGATCGTGTCGAGGCTGCGGCACGCCGGCACGACACCGCGCTTGCTGACGAGTCCAAGCGACGGCTTCAGGCCGACAAGCCCATTGAACCCAGCCGGCACGCGGCCTGAGCCGGCTGTGTCGGTACCGAGCGAAAAGGCCACGCAACCCGCGGCCACGGCAACCGCCGAGCCTGAACTCGAGCCGCCCGAGACGCGCTCGGGAAACTCGGTGTTCCGCACCGCGCCGTAAGGCGAACGCGTGCCGACGAGGCCGGTTGCGAACTGGTCAAGATTGGTCTTGCCGATCAGGATCGCGCCGGCGTCGATGAGGCGCTGCACGGCGAATGCCGAGGTGTCCGGCGTATAGCTGAACGGCTCGCACGCGGCGGTGGTCGGCAAGCCGGCAACGTCGATATTGTCTTTGACCGCGAACGGCACGCCGAACAGCGGCATCCGTTCGAACACGGCACTGCCCTGCGCTTCGTAAAGCGCTTCGAGCGCATGGGCGCGGGCCTCCAGGTCTGCAGCGGGCACACGCAGGATCCAGACTTCCGGCCGGTCGATTTCAGCGACACGAGCAAGCGCCGACGCCACGACTTCAGACGGCGTAAGACGCTTGGCGGCATAAGCCGAGAGGAGACTACGGACCTTCAGGGGAGACGAAATTGGCACTGGTTTTTCCTTGAGTTCAATCTTGAATACAAGTTTGGACTCAAATTAGCAGGAGCTATGCCAGGTGACTTTCAAGTTCACCAGAGCACGCTGTCAGCCTTACCAGGTTTGGTTTTGCGACGATTTCCCGGCGGCCAAGACGGTTCGCGTTGCCGCCTTTCGATCAATGCGTCATGGTGCAGCGCTCCCCAACTCGGGGCTCCTGCGCCCTGCATTCGAGCCTGGCGCGCAGCGGCGCCGCGCGATCGCACGTTATCGCTACGCGCCGATTTTTTTCGGCGCCGTGCGCGAACTTATACTCGCTACTCCGACGATCTCACTCACTGCTCATCCCCGTAGCGGAGCATCGATGCACGACACCCGACTCGCCCGTTCGACCGCCGGCATGGTCACCAGCCCCCATGCATTGGCGAGCGAAGCGGGTCGCGACGTATTGCGTGCGGGCGGCAACGCGATCGAAGCCGCGATCGCCATCGGCGCGGCGCTCTGCGTGACGTATCCGCATTTCACCGGACTCGGCGGCGACGCTTTCTGGGTGATAGGCGATCGGCAAGGGATATTGCGCACGGTGTCGGGTATCGGCCAGGCCGCGCAGGAACTGCCCGGGTTCACAGGCGCCATTCCATTGCGCGGTGCTGCCTCGGCACTCACCACGGCCGCGACCGTGGATACATGGCGTCAGGCGTATGAGATCAGTAAAGACGCATGGGGCGGCGAGCAATCGTGGTCGTCGCTGTTCGACCGTGCGCTGGAATATGCAACCGATGGCTTCCCGGTCACGCCCTCGCAGTATTTCTGGCAAAGCATGCGGGCGGACGAATTGCACGCCCTGCCCGGTTTTGCTGAGACTTTTGCGCCGCACGGCCATATTCCTGCCATCGCCGAACGTTTCGTGCAACCCGCGCTGGCGAAGAGCATCGAGCGGATTGTCCGCTTCGGTGCGCGCGAATTCTATGAGGGTGAGCTTGCCGAGCGGATCGCATGCGGTTTGCGCGAAGCCGGCTCGCCGCTGACGTTGAGCGATCTGGCGCGAACGCAAGCACGCGACGAGGCGCCATTGCGTGTGGCCTATCGTGGCGGCGAACTGGTCAGCATGCGGCCGCCGACTCAAGGTGTGACGACCCTGCAGATCATGGGCATGCTCGATCGCTTCGATATTGCGCAGATTGCCGAGGGCAGCGCCGACTACTACCACCTGCTGGTGGAAGCGGTGAAATGCGCGTTCGTGGACCGCGACCGCTTCGTGTCCGATCCTGAGTTCAACTGGGTGCCGGTCGACGACATGCTGTCGCCCGCCACGCTCGATGCACATGCACGCTCGATCAATCTGCGTGAAGCGCGCGCATGGCCTCATGTGTTCCGCCCTGGAGACACGGTGTTTATCGGCGCGACGGATAGCGAAGGCCGCAGCGTCAGTGTTCTGCAAACGGTTTACTTCGACTGGGGTAGCGGCGTGGTGGCGGGCGATACGGGGATTCTATGGCACAACCGCGGCGCGTCGTTCAGCACGAATCCCGCGCATCACAACGCGGTGCAACCGGGCAAGCGGCCGTTCCACACGCTCAACCCCGGCATGTATCTGAAGAATGGCCAGCCACACCTGCTGTTCGGCACGCAGGGCGCCGACGGTCAGCCGCAAACGCTGACCGCGATCCTCACGCGCCTGATCGACTACGGGATGGACCCGCTCACTGCCCTCACCCGTCCGCGTTTTCTGCTTGGCAAGACCTTCTCCGATACACGCGATGCGTTAAAGCTCGAAGAGAACGCCGGCGCCGACGTGTTCGCCGAACTCGCTGCACGTGGGCATGAGGTGAGTGTTATTCCGGCGCAGAGTCCTTTGGCGGGCCATCCAGGCGTGATCCGCATCGAGGCGGACGGTGCGGCATCAGGCGCGCATGATCCACGCAGCGATGGGCGTGCGCTTGGGGTTTGAGTCAGCCGGGCGTCACGCGGTCGCGTGTCGCCACTCACGTAGTTTCCCGCGCTGACGCATTGGCGTAGCCGGTGATGCCGAGCAACTGGCCGAGGCTTTTCTCGCCGCGCATCCGCGAGGTTTCGATTCGCTCCTGGATATCGCGAAGGTGCGCTTCCATATGGGCCATCGCGCCCGCGGTATCGCGCGCCTCGATGCAATCGACAATCGTCGCATGCTCCGCGTGCTCGCATGGCGCATGCCCCGGCGGCTCATACACGCCGACAATCAGCGAGCAGCGCGACACCAGTTCCTTCAGATAGTTTTGCAGAATCGAGTTGCCCGCGAGCGCGGCGATGCGCATATGAAAACCACTTGCAAGCGTGGCCCACGAAGGCTGGTCGAAGCGATGCATCGCCTCATGTTCGCTCGCCAGTTGCTGGCGCAAGGCCTTGATGTCCTGAGCGCTCGCGCGCTGTACGGCCAGCTCGACCAGCATGCGTTCAACGGAGCGCCGCGCCTCGAAAATCTCGCGCGTTTCCTCCGGCGTCGGCTCAGCGATCACTGCGCCCTTGTTCGGCCGCAGCACGACGATGCCGTCGTAGGCGAGCTTTTCCAGCACTCGCCGCACGACCGCGCGGCCCACACCGAACAGTTGGCATAATTCGGGCTCCGGCAGCTTCGTGCCGGGGGTCAAACGATGGTTCAGCACGCCGTCGAAGATGGATTGATAGATGCGCGCGTCGACGTCCGCTTCTTCCTTGGGCGTTTTCCTGGCGGTGGCCGCAGTGGCTTTCGGCTTGGTGGTCGTACTCGTGCTCATGCGGCCTCCGGGCGCAGCACGCCGTCCCGCTCCAGTTCGTCCATGTGATGCGCGATTGCACCCGGCGTCGTGATCCATACATCGCCTTTTGCTCGTGCCGCGGCGATGTGTTCGAGCGCGCGGCGCAGATGCCGTAGTCGATATGGCTGCCCCACCAGATAAGGATGCAGCGCGATGCCCATCACGAGCGCCTGCGGCTGCGTGCCGCGATTCGCCTGCTCGAGCATCTCGTCGAACTGATCGATGATCATGTCGGCGAACGCGCGGCCGTCCATATGGCGGCCCACCATCATCGGCAGATCGTTGAGCTCCTGCGGGTACGGAATCGACCATAACGGCCCGCTGCGTGTCGCCATACGTACCGGACGATCGTCGTGACACCAGTTCAGCGTATAGCGATAACCCGTCTCGGCCAGCAGGTCGGGCGTCAGGTGCGATTCGGAGATCCACGGTGAGAGCCAGCCCTGCGGCGGCGTGCCAGACGCTTCAGCGATACGTTCGCGGCAGTGCAGAAGCAGCTCGCGTTCGCCATTTTCGTCGAGGTCGCTTTGCCGATGCGCGTTGGTGTGCCCGTGGCCGATAAGTTCGTCACCACGCGCCACGCACGCCGCGATCAACTCCGGGCAATGGTCGTAGAGCGCGGTATTGATGAGCGTGCCCGCAGGCATTTCCAACTGATCGAACAGTTCGATACAGCGCCATGCGCCCACGCGGTTGCCGTACTCGCGCCAGCTATGGTTCAGCACATCCGGTTGCGGCGAAATCGGGCCGAGCGCGGCGCCGAGTCCCTCGCCGAATGCAAAGTGCTCGATATTGAAGCCGAGATAGACCGCAAGCCCGCTATCGCCGGGCCAGCGGAACGCGTCGCTGTCCGTGATCGGGCGATACGCAAAGCGGCCATGGGTGGCGATCGGTTGACGGGCGCGATTCTCTGCTGCGGGCATGTTCCGTGTGTCGTTCATGTAAAGAAGCCGTGAGTAGCGAAAGGCGACGCGTGGCGCCCCGCATGAACCGAGTTGGCCGGATCATGCCCCGGGACGGACCGAAGACGCACCGCGATTGCGCAAAAAGAAACGCTTTGATCGCTGACGATCGATGCCGCAGATCGTTTGCAATATGTGAGCCAATTCGTCGACGTTAAGCACGCCGGCGCGTTTGCAATCGCCGGACCTCAAGAATCGACGGATGGCACATGTCTTGCATTTGGATGGATTCGCCGAGGCATCGCGTGTGGTTTAGCGTGCGTCAGCACTTCGCCGTTCACGAGGACATCCACTCCATGATTCAGCCTGCTTCAACGGTGCTCGAAACCACAGCCGCCGATATCGAACTGGTGCACGTGTCGAAGCAGTACGGCGACTCGCTTGCCGTCGACGCCATCGATCTGCGCATTGCCGGCGGCCAGTATTGCTGCCTGCTCGGGCCCTCGGGATGCGGCAAGACCTCGACCCTGCGCATGATCGCCGGGCATGAATCGGTCACCGAGGGTGACATTCTGATCGCGGGACGCAATGTCACGCGGGAAGAACCCGCTGCCCGCGGCACGGCGATGGTCTTTCAGAACTACGCGCTGTTCCCGCATCTGAGCGCGCTCGATAACGTCGCGTTCAGCCTGAAGATGCGCGGCATAGCGAAGGATGTACGCCGCAAGCGTGCCGGCGAGCTGCTGGAGCTGGTCGCGATGTCCGCGTATGCCGAACGCAAACCGGCACAACTGTCGGGCGGCCAGCAGCAGCGTGTGGCGCTCGCTCGGGCGTTGCTGAATCAGCCGGGCTGCCTGTTGCTCGACGAACCGCTATCCGCGCTGGATCCCTTCCTGCGCGTGCAGATGCGTGCGGAACTCAAACGCTGGCAGAAAGAACTCGGTATCACGTTCGTGCACGTCACGCACTCGCAGGAAGAAGCGATGGCGCTTGCCGATCTGGTGGTCGTGATGAGCCACGGGCGGATCGAACAAAGCGGCACACCGCATGAAGTCTTCAACCGTCCGCGTACTGAATTTGTCGCGCGTTTTCTCGGTGGTCACAACGTATTCAACACGAACGGCCGCTCGTTTACCGTGCGCGCCGATCATCTGCGAGTGGTGCCGCACGGCGTCACGCCTGTTCAGACGGCAAACGGTGAGAGTGGCCTGACGCGGATCGGCGGCGTGCCCTGCAAGGTACGCGAAGCGGAGTACCAGGGCACCCATTTACGCATGACACTCGATCCGCTCGACGGTTCACCAGAACTGATTTCGCTGGTGAGCGACGGCGATTACGACCCGGCGCGGCTTGGCCCCGACGCGCGCGTGGTGGTCTGGTGGAACGAGCAGGATGCGCATCCGCTAGCGGCCTGAGCGGATGCGTTGCATTGCGTGACATGGCGGTCTGAACGAGAACCGTGAACCGAGCTTCAACTGAACGACAAACAGGCGCTGATCGACCATCAGGCGCAGATCAAACGAACGTCAACTGAGGAGAAGGCAATGAGTGAAGCGAACGAGAGCCCGGCAGCGGCAGCATCCGATCTGAAGGAAAAGGGCCTGTCGCGCCGCACGTTCATCAAGGGCGCTGTGGCGGCGGCCGGCATTGCCGGTTTTCCGTACGTGCATGCGCAAGAGAAGATCACGTTGCGCTACCTCGGCACGGCGGTGAATCAGAGCGCCGACATCGCGAAGAAATTCAAGGAAGACACCGGCATCGACATTCAATACGTGCCGGTGACGACTGACGACGTGGCCAAGCGCATCATCACGCAGCCCAACTCGTTCGACATTGTCGACACCGAATATTTCGCGCTCAAGAAACTGATTCCTGCCGGCACGCTCGCGGGCATGGACGCGAAACGTATCAAGCTCGCCGACAAGATCACGCCGGTGCTGACACGCGGTGAAGTGAACGGCAAGAAGATCGGCGATCAGGGCACCGCGCCGAAAAAGGTGATGTTCCTGACCGGCCCGCGCTCCACGGAATTCTCCGCAACGCCGACCGAATGGATGACGCTGATCCCGACCACATACAACGCGGACACGCTCGGCATCCGTCCCGACCTTATCAAGCGCCCGATCGACAGTTGGGCCGAACTGCTCAATCCGCAATTCAAGGGCAAGGCGGCGCTGTTGAACATTCCGGCGATCGGCATCATGGATTCGGCAATGGCGATCGAGGCGATGGGTCACGTGAAGTATGGCGACAAAGGCAACATGACCAAGGCCGAAATCGACCAGACCATCAAGATCCTGATCGAAGCCAAGCGCGCCGGCCAGTTCCGCGCGTTCTGGAAGGACTTCAACGAAAGCGTGAATCTGATGGCTTCGGGCGAGGTGGTGATCCAGTCGATGTGGTCGCCGGCCGTGACCAAAGTGCGCACCATGGGTGTCGCCTGCAAGTTCCAGCCGCTCAAGGAAGGCTACCGCTCGTGGGCGTCAGGTTTCGGCTTTCCGCGCTCGCTGCAAGGCAAGAAGCTCGACGCTGCGTATGAGTTCGTCAACTGGTTCCAGGACGGTTGGGCTGGCGCCTACCTTATGCGTCAGGGCTATTACTCGGGTGTGCTCGAGACGGCAAAGACGCACATGCAGCCTTACGAATGGGACTACTGGATCGAAGGCAAGGCTGCCGCGCAGGACATCAAGGCACCCGATGGCCAGTTGCTCGAAAAAGCCGGCACCGTGCGTGACGGCGGTTCGTACAACCAGCGCATGGGGGCGATTGCCTGCTGGAACGCGGTGATGGACGAGAACATCTACATGGTTCAGAAGTGGAACGAGTTCATCGCGGCTTAAATGTGGCTTTGGCGTGGCTCGGGCGTGACTTGAGCGACTGAATCGCATGCCGGACTGCCGGTGCATGACATGCCGGCAGTTCTTCGACGACGCGGTTATGCCGCAAAAGTGCTTCCACTGATATCCGCCCATGGCAACGATCGATCTTCCGTCTCACGCGCAGGATGAGCCCGTCAAACACCGGCGCGCGCCTGCATGGTTGCAGGCCACACCGCTTTCGCTCACGTTCCTGCTGTTTTTCATCGTGCCGCTGGTCATCACGTTGATCGTCAGTTTCTGGGACTTCAACGAATATCAGATCATCCCGGCTTTCACGCTGAAAAACTACGCGGCGATTTTCAACGGCTGTTCGTCGATGACGGACGTCTGCGTGACCTTGAAAACATACTGGTCGACGCTCAAGTTCTGCGCGATCGTATGGACCGTGACCTTGCTGCTGGGTTTTTCGATCGCTTACTTCCTGGCGTTTCACGTACGCACGACGAGCATGCAGACAATCCTGTTCCTCGTCTGCACGATTCCGTTCTGGACGTCGAACGTGATCCGCATGATTTCGTGGATGCCATTGCTCGGCCGTAACGGGCTCGTCAATCAGGCATTGCTGGGTGCGCATCTGATCGATCAGCCGCTCGAATGGCTGCTGTATTCGAACTTCTCGGTCGTGCTGGCGTTCGTGCATCTCTACACGTTCTTCATGATTGTGCCGATCTTCAACGCGATGATGCGCATCGACCGTTCGTTGCTCGAAGCGGCGCGCGATGCCGGCGCGAGCGGCTGGCAAGTGATTCGCGACGTGGTGTTGCCGCTCTCGAAGACCGGCATCGTGATCGGTTCGATCTTCGTAATCACGATCGTAATGGGCGATTTCCTGACCGTCGGCGTGATGGGCGGCCAGCAGATCGCATCGGTCGGCAAGATCATTCAGGTGCAGACCGGCTACCTGCAATTTCCCGCCGCGGCAGCCAACGCGATCATTCTGCTGGCTGTCGTGTTGATGATCGTTTGGGGTTTGACGCGGGTGGTCGACATCCGCAAGGAGCTGTGAAGATGCAGGCCATTCGCCTCAAACATCGGGAGCGTCGGCCGGCCAGCTTTTACTGGCTCGCGCTGCTATTCGGCTTGTTCGTGCTGTTCCTGTATGGACCGGTCATTACGATTTTCATTCTTTCGTTTCAGGGACCCGAGGGCGGACTGACGTTTCCGATGCGTGGCGTGTCGTTGCACTGGTTTGCCGCGCTGCGTGACGGCGTCGGCGATGTCGATATCTGGGGGGCATTTGGGCGATCCGTGCGGCTCGCGTTGGCTGTAACCGTGTTGACGGTGCTGTTCTCGGTGGCGGCCGGATTGGCCTTTCGCCGGCGGTTTCGCGGGGATACGGCGGTCTTTTACGTGTCGGTCGCCAGTCTGATCATGCCGTCCATTATCGTTTCGCTGGGGATCGGGTTGACGTTCCGGCTGCTCGATAACGGTGTGAAGTATCTTGCTGCTGCATGGGGGTATCAGTCGTTTGCCGACACCTATACGACGTCGATGGGCTTGTTCACGTCGGCGCTGGGCGCGCATTTGACGTGGACGCTGCCGTTCGGTTTGCTCGTGATGTTTGCTGTGTTCAACCGCTTTAATCCTGCTTATGAAGAGGCTTCGCGGGATCTGGGCGCCACTCCGTGGCAAAGCTTTCGGCACGTTGTTTTGCCGATTATCGGACCTTCGGTTGTCGGCGTCGCGATGTTTGGGTTCACGCTTTCATGGGATGAGATTGCGCGTACCTCGCAGGCGATTGGAGATCAGAATACCTTGCCGCTCGAATTGCAGGGGCTTACCACGTCGGTGACAACGCCCGTGATTTATGCGCTTGGGACGATGACTACGGTTTTGTCGCTGACGGTGATGGTTTTGTGTTTGCTCGCGGTGCGGGGGTTGAGGCGGCGGCGGGTGAAGTAACGTTTTTTTGCCTGCTCGGCGGTTGGGTTTCTGTTTGACTGGGGTGTGGGCTTTTCCTTGTTCTGGCTTTGGTGCCTTTCCTTGAATTGTTAGTGGTCTATTAGCGTTGCCCCTGTGCGGGGCGGCACTTACTTCTCTTTGCCGCCGCAAAGAGAAGTAAGCAAGAGAAAGCGGCTAGAAGCCCCTGCTAAGTGGGCACCGTGGTCTGCTGCGGGTAGTGGTGCGACTGGAATCCGTGTCCTCCCGCGTTCCACGTTAGTGACAAAGGACTCATCAGCTCCCACTCCGCACTGCGTGCGTCGCGGACGGGTCTGCATGGGAAACCATGGGCTTCGGTTTTGGTTTGTGGGGGCCGTCGGCTTCGCCTCGGCGAGGCGCTCCTGCACTCACCCGGGAACCCCTCCCTTCAAATGATTTGCCGGTGCCCCGCAATCACGGTCACGGCGTGGGTGCGGTTGCAGGTGCCGTTGCCGTTCCAATCACAATCGCGGTGGCGCGCAATGATGAGGCCACGGTTCGTTGGCGAAACGCGAACAGCTAAAACGCAGCGATCGGTTTTATGAACTGCTCTTCGGCGCGCGCAGCGCCGCCGGAAGTATGACGCCCTTGTCACAAGCTTATGCACGGGCACGAACACAGATTCCAGATGCACCACTACCCTGAGCGAGCTGCGGGACCCGCTTAGCAGGGGCTTCTAGCGGCGGATTCAACCGGTCAGCGCAACACCCAACGTTTCCGCCAGTTTCTCGGCAGGGCTCATAAATTGCAAGGTCTGACGGGGTCGACCGTTCAGTTGCGCGGCGACCTT
>NZ_CAJNBO010000037.1:0-55168 GCF_905221015.1 Paraburkholderia nemoris
GACGATCTGCGGAAAACCTTCGGTCGCTGGTTTGCCGGAATGAGAGACGAAGAGGCCGCGACGCTACAGGAGGCGGCATAGAAGCTCCAGCCCCCGGAATGGCGCGCTCTCGCGATCCGTTCGCTTTCGCGACGGGTGAAGGCCGAGATGCTGCAAAACTTCGGCTCGGCTGCACGCTCCACGGGCGCCACGCATCTCAAAGGCCTGCCGCGCGTTGACGACACTGGTGCTCCCGCAGCGGTCCGGCCATATCAGGTCGTCGAGTTCGACGGTCACCGACTGGACGTCCGTCTCAAGGTGGTCGTGCGCGACCCGCTAGGTTTCGCGCATGAATTCGAGATGGAAAGAGTGCGGCTGCTGGTGATTATCGACGTTTGCACGCGTGCCGTGATCGGATTTCATATTGCATTAGCGAGGGAATATGGCCGCTACGACGTCATCAAGACTATCGAGAATGCACTGACGCCTCACTGCCCGCGAACGTTCACAATACCTGGCCTCACGTATGGACCGCACGACGGCTTTCCGTCAGGGAAGATGCCTGAACTGGGCTACGTGACCTGGGAGTGGATCAGGCTCGACAACGCGAAGGCCAACCTCGCCGACGAAACGATGACGGCGTTGTGCGAATTCGTCGGCTGCCTCGCTGATGCCGGACCGAAACACAGTCCGGACGAGCGGCCCTACATCGAACGGTTCTTCGGCACGATTGCCAGTCGGCTGTCTTCACGATTGCCGGGATACACCGGTTCTCATATACGTGACCTTCGCCGGGCGCTCTCGGATCCGAAAGGCGATCTGCGTCTCTACGTCTCCCTCGATGAACTGGTGGAACTCGTTGAGTACGCCATCTCAGGTTACAACGGCACACCGCACCGGGGACTCAACAACGCGACTCCGCTGGAAGCGATGCAGTACTTCGTGCGGGGCAGGGAAACGATGCTCGTCTGGCTGGCAGAACACCAGCGTCGGACGCTCTGCCTGATGCAGTCGGCACGACAGTGCCGCGTACGCGCCTACCTTCAACAGGGCGTGCGTCCGCACATCAATCTGTTTGGCGTGCGCTACACAAACCATGTCCTCGCGACAAGTGCACACCTCATCGGTCAGCATCTGCTGATCTACATGAACGCCGACGACCTGCGCTCCGTGCGCGCCTTCCTGTCCGACGGCATGGAGCTCGGCGTACTCGAGGCGCAAGGCGCGTGGCGTGTGGTACCACACAACCTCAAACTGCGTCAGCAGATTCTCAGGCAACCGGGCAGGCGGCGAGGCAACGCTAACCTCGGTCTCGACCCGATTGAAGCCTACGTCGACGAGAAGATGAGGCAGGCGAAGAGAACGCGCAAAGCTGCGACGGAGCTCGCTCATGCGACGCGCCTGCTCGGATCGGCACCGACTGTTCGTCGCACTCCCGTCGGTCCGCCCCGCCCTCCCGGGACAGATACCGTCACAGCGGGCACAGCATCAGGCATGGATCCGCAAGCGACCACGGTCAATGAACTTAAGCCACGCATGGTGGTTCGGCCGCGAAAGCTCTCGATCGGTACCGGTCAGGTGTTTTAACTCCGCTGTTCAAGCTGCGAGGTGTGTCATGTCGCTTAAGATCCCGCGTCCGGTCGATCCATCGCTGCACCCACTCGTCACCGGCAACTATCGTCTTGCCACCCCGGCGATCGAGGTATTCTATGAGCTCGTCACGCGCTGCCTGCGCTACCGCATCATGGGCGCGCTCATCTATGGGCCGTCGCGGGTTGGTAAAACACGGGCCATTGAATACGTTCGGCTGCTCCTCGCACGTCAGTACCCGAAGATAACCACCTATCATGCGCAGTGCGAACACAAGCCGCGGCATGCAGAGGGCCCCTTCTTCGCGACACTGCTGGAGGCGGTAGGCGATCACGCACCCAACGCCGGCACCAGTTCGGCCAAACGTTCGCGCCTGTCATTGCGTATTCGCGAGGCAGCCGCGCGCTCAGGAAGCAATGCCGTGCTCATGTTCCTCGACGAGGCCCAGAGGTTCAATGAAAATGAATACGAGTGGCTGCGAGACGTGCATGACGTGCTTGACCGCCAGCAGATCAAGCTCTTCACGTTTCTCGTCGGGCAGGAGAAACTGCTCGCGCAGAAGACCGCCTTGCAGCTCGCAGGCAAGACGCAGATCGTTGCTCGCCTCATGGTCGACGAGCTCGCGTTCTACGGTATCCGCAATGCCCAGGACGTCGCCACATGCCTGAATGGTTACGATCAGACGGCCTATCCGGAGGGCACTCCCTGGAGCTTCACACGCTTTTACGTACCCGAGGCGTTTGACGCCGGCTATCGCCTGGTGAGCGACGCCCGCCAGTTATGGCAGACGTTCGAGGCTGCACATCACAAGGCGAGCTTACCTGGCAACCTCGACCTGCCGATGATCAGGATACTTAAATATGTTAGTGACAAAAGTCACGTTTGATATATGCTGATCCCAGAGGCGCACCCTCTTGTTGTTGAGTAGCAAAGTCTGTTTTACAGACGAGTAGCGGCGTTTGGTTTTTCGGCGAGACGGAGGCGAAGAATGGGATTCACGCGAGGGCGAGTCGACGCCGTTGAACTGGAAAGGTATCGATCTATAGGCTGCGAGGCGTTGCTTCCGCTTCTGGTCGATTACGTCAAAGCGGACGCGAGCTTCATTCCGATACGCGACAGTCATACGCACCGCTGGCACTTACGGGTGGGGGACCGCGAATTTGAGCTGCTAACCACTGGCCAAAAATGGTTCGATACACGGCTCCAGCGAGGTGGTGGCGGCGGTATCGATCTTGCCATGCATTTACTTGCCCTGGATTTCAGGCAGGCCATCACGAAACTTCGGCAGGTGCTGTGAGATACGTCCTCGCAAACGAGAAATTAGTCGTTGCAGGACGAGTCTGGAAGGGCTTTCCGCTGCTGCTCAACACGGGCGGCCAGCCAATGGAACCCGCACAGTCATTTCTCTGGGACTTGATAACATCGAATGGCCGAGTGAGCAGTCCGAAGTCATGGGATTCGTATGGCCGGGCGCTGTACGACTTCTTTGCTTTTATTTTTGCCAACGGTCTGGACTGGGTGCAACGCGGCCCGGCCGGCATGCCGAGTGCACTTGAAGCATATCGGGACTGGTCGAAGGGCACGGTCGGGCTTGCGAATACGACCATCAACAATCGACTGCGTGTCATTGTCCGCTTTTATCAATGGGCGGAGAAGAGGGGCCACATTGATCGCCTGCCCTTCGAGTTGGTCTCGATCCATACCCGTCGGCAGCCGGGTTTTCTGGCGCATGTCGACGCCACAAGCGGCAAGGTGAAGTCGCCAAGCATCCTGCTGAAACAGCAAGTGCAGTCCATCAGAATCCTGACCAGGGAACAGCTGAAGGTTTGCTATGAGGCCCTACCGAACCTTACCCATCGGCTCATGTTCTCCCTGATGCTTCGTTCGGGCTTGCGCCAGATTGAATGTCGGACCTGGCCGGAGAAGCCAGGGTATGTCTTCGACCCCAGTCGCCGGAAGGATCTCCGCTCGAACCAAAAAATTCGATTGAATCTTGACCCGCGCGACATGGAGATCAAGAACAACAAGCCTCGCAGCATCGACATGCCCTATGAACTGATGGAGGAACTGGACACCTACAGTGTTCGACACCGTCGGATGCGCGAGAGGAATCATTGCAATGGAGAAAAATTTCCCACCCTGTTTCTCACCGAGCACGGCACGCCTTACACCAAAGCAGCCTTGACCGCTATTTTCGCAGCACTTTCGAGGCGAGTAGGATTCCATGTAACTGCACACATGTTGCGACACTCCTATGCCACGTTTTTGCTTTGGAGCCTGCGCAAGAGCAGGACCTTCGAAGGAGAGCCTCTCTTGTATGTGCGCGACCGGATGGGTCATTCGGACGTCACGACCACGGCGATCTACCTTCATATGATCAACTCGCTGGAAGGCCACCTCGTGCTCGCCCACGAGGATGAGATTGATCAACTGTTTGCAGATGCGGAACCGTGAAAACAAGTCGCAAAAGCCACGCCGCGGCTCCTCTTCGAGTATCGATCGCCCCCGTTGGCGTGGAGCAGGGCGGTGCCACCGTCATACTTCCGGCCAAGGGCAATGCCACGTCACAACGCACACTCGACCTGTCTGCCTACCTTGGCCGCGGCATCGACGCCTGGGTATGGGCATGCACCACGCAGCTGCGGGCATTCCTCGCGGGCGGCGGCGCCACCCCGGCGACGGTGCGTGGCTACTGGGTCCATGGCTTGGTCCATTTCTTTAACTTCCTGATCATGGCCGGGGTGCCATGTCAGCCGGGGACGTTGGAGCGAAAGCATATCGCTGCATTCATCGCATGGCTTAGCGACCACACGGACTGGGCCTACACCTCGCAAAGGAGCTTTTATACGAGAACCAAGGCCGTGCTCAACGGTCTCCAGCGTCGCGACGTGGTGCCGGGCTGCACGGAGCTGTTCCCCGCCAATCCATTCCCGCACAGCAATGCGCGACAAAAGGGAGCGACACCGCTCTCGACCAGCGAGCGCGCCCGGATGGCCGCCGCATTGCGCGACGACATCATCGCCATTCACAAGCAACAGTTCAACGGCACTGCTTCGGCGGCGCTGATTGTGTACCTGCTGGCAATTGCTGTGCGCACCGGTGCCAATACCACTCCGCTTCTGGAAATGAAGCGGAATTGCCTAAAACCGCATCCGTTTATACCTAACATGATGCTGCTGGAGACCTTCAAGCGGCGCGGAAATGCAACCCAGATCAGGAGCCTGCGCTTCTCCAAAGAGGAAGACCGCCCCTTGGCGGTCGCCATGGACGGCGTCGGACTCGTACGGAAGGTATTGGCGATGACCCAGCCTCTCGCCGATGCTGCGCGCGACGACCTCAAAGATTTCGTCTGGCTCTATATCAGAACGGGAGTTGGCAGCAATTCGCGCGAACTCACAAGGTTGAGCGGATCCGCACTTTGTCTCGGCATCCAGGCCTTGATCGATCGACATCAACTCAAGGCAGACGACGGCGCGCCCCTGCAGATCAATCCATCGCGTCTACGCAAAACCATGGAAGACCGCCTCTGGCAACTCAGTGGCGGCGACCTCATCGTCACTGCTGCGCTGATGGGTCACACACCGCAGGTTGCGGACAATCATTACCTCGCCTGCACGAACTCGATGCGCGAGGATGCAACCTTCGTCGGGGAGGCGCTCCCCGAGATCTACCGCAACGGCGAGCACGGCGATGATAACGGTAAGGTAATCCGCATCGTGCCGATCACCGCGACGCGCGTGGGTGGGTGCAAAGATCCGTATTACGGCGACAAGGCCCCGTGCGACGGCACTCCCTGCGACGACTTCTTTACCTGCTTCTCCTGTCGCAGCTATGCCATCGTCGGTACCCCGGACGACCTGCATCGGCTCTTCAGCTTCTACTGGTTTCTGGAGCGGGAAAAATATCGCGCCCGAAGCAGCGACTGGCGCACGCAATTTCATCACACGATGCGCCTGATTGACTCATTCACTGCGGACAGTTTTGATTTGGCGCTGGTGCAAACCGCCAAAGAGCGCGCACGCGTCGATCCGCATATCTTCTGGAAATCGTACGTGATCGACCCAGATTTGACAGACCTCGAACATGGCTAAAGCCCACCGGTTCGCAGTCACCGGACCGTATCTTCAGCGCGCAGCGGGGCGGGCGCTGACCAACGCCTATGGGGTGTTGATTGAGCAGCCCCTGAGTGTCGCCGGGCTCGACGAGACGACCCGCCGCAATGTCGTCATCTCGGCCGTCATCGATAGCGGACAAGAGCGTGTGCTTTCACGTTATGGCGATTTGGTATGGGAAATGTGGCCGTTCGTGAGTACACCAAATACTCTTGAAGGGAGCAAGCGCCTCAACTGGTCACGTATCCCTGAACCGTTCCGAGAGGCGAGTAAAGCGGTCTTGTTTCGATACTGGCGGGTAGGAACCGAGGGCGCTACCCCGCCCGGCGTGGCGCGGCTGCAAAACTTCCTGGGCAATCTCGCCGTGTTCCTCCGGTATTTGGAATCAGTGGGCGTCTCGTCGTTCGCTGATGTCCATCCGATTCACATCACCAATTACGTTCGAGACCAGACAGATCGTGGCCATGTGAGCGGTACGCTAGCGAGTAAATTCTTCACTCTGGAAAGACTCTACGCGTTTCGGGATCAGCATCCTGATCGGTTGCGTTTCCATCCATGGCCCAATTCGTCCGCCACCGAAATGGCGGGACGCGTTGGACAGGCAAGGAAGGCCAGCGAAAAGGACTGCAGAACACCTCTGATTCCTGCTGCAGCGGCACAAGCCTTCTTCACTCATGCAGAAACCATTCTGAACAACGCCGACAGCATTTTGGATGAGCGAGATGCAGGCAGGCGTGCTGCGTGGCGGGATCCGGAGATCACCGCAATCCGCAATGCCTGCTTCTACCTTCTTGGAGTGCTGACCGGTATGCGAAGCTCTGAGTTATCTGGCATCGAAGTTGGTGCCGGGCGTACCGAGATCAAGAACGGTTATACCTTTCACTGGATCAAGTCATTCGAACACAAGACCAAGAAAGGTGTCGTCGAATTTTTGATGCCGAGCATGGGCCACGACGTTCTGCGCGTCCTGGAACGCTGGTCCGAACCACATCGAATGGGGCTGGCCGAACGGTTGCGGGGGTGGGAAGCGAATCAAGGGGAGAGGACACACGGGCGCATGCAGCAGATCGCCGAGGCCCGCGCCAATCTCGGGAAGCTGTTTCTTGGAAAGGGCCCTCGCGGCATTTCTCTGGTGTCCGGTACCGGATGGGGCGATGCACTTCAGACGTTTGCTAAGGCCGCCGGAGTGGACTGGGCTCTGGCGCCGCACCAGATGCGGCGGCTATATGCCTATTCCTTCGCGCGGCATCGGCTGGGCGGCCTGTTGTTCCTCAAGGAGCAGTTCAAGCACTCATCGATCAACATGACCCAGCTATACGCTGCCAACCCGCGCCAGGACGCCGCCCTCTACGACGAAATTCTGGAGGAAACGCGGCAGCACAAAATCCAGACTATCACCGGGTGGTTGGAAGGTGAGGAATTGTTGGCCGGCGGGGCCGGCGATAAAATCATGGCCTTGCGCGCGCAAGACTTTCCAGACCGGAAGGCGATGATCGAGGAAACATCGGACCGGATCACCATTCGCAGCACGGGTCATGCGTGGTGCCTGGCGCAGGATGCGGGCTGCGGCGGCTCCGGCATCTATGAAAAGGGGCGCTGCGGAACCTGTCGCAACGGAATCATTGACGGTCATTTCAAGCCCTTCTGGCAAGAGACCTACCGTCACCAAAGGGAACTGCTTGAAGAGGCCAGGAAGTTGGGTCCTGGCGACGTTAAGCGGGTCCAGCGCGATCTTGAAGAAGCCGCACGAGTGCTCAACGACTTGGGCGTTGAACTGCCGGGAGAAGAGCCGAATGGCAGCGAAGCGAACTCCTAGCGCCGCGGCCCCGTCGGAAGCGGTCAAACCGCCCCGCCGGCGTGATCGTAGGCGAACGCAGACTGAGCTGCAGCTGGCCCTGAACCGTCTGCAACGCGCCAGCAGGAAAGTGTCGATTGCGGCAGTCGCCAAGGAAGCCGGGGTGACGCCCGCCCTGATCCATAACACCTATCCAGACTTCGCTGAACACATCCGCGCCCTGCTCAACAAATCCACACGGGCACAGCGCGACGACAAGCATCAGAAATTGCAGCTACAACGGGCGACGACCACCCGGCTCTACGAGGTGATCGCCGACCAAAACAAGGAAATTGTTGATCTGGCATCGGTGAATGAAGCGCTGAGAGTGGAAATCCGGATACTCAAAGGTATAGTCGAGGGCAAGGTGCTGACCGCTCCGTTCGGGCGGAAGACCGAGTAAAAGTCATCGTTAGCGGAGTGCAAGGTGCGCGAAAATGGTTAGTTAAAAATTGCCCTGCAAATTCACTCACTCACGCGTAACTAAGAGGCCAGTTCAAAAACCCCTGAGGGGGCTGTTTACTTTCTCGGCAAGCTGTTAACCTTGGATGCCTGAACAATGGAACCCAAGGGATGGAAGCGCCGATCATTGATGACGAATTGTGGACACTGATCGAACCGTTACTGCCGCCGCCCAAGCCCCGGCGCAAAGAGCATCCTGGTCGCCCGCGCGTATCGGATCGGGCGGCGTTGAATGGCATTCTGTTCGTGTTGAAAACCGGTCTGCGATGGAACTACCTGCCGACCGTATTGGGCTTTGGCTCCGGCGCGACCTGCTGGCGACGACTGAACGACTGGCGCAAAGCAGGAGTATGGGATCGACTACACGAACTGCTGCTCGACAAGTTGCGCGAGGCCGGGCAGATCGATCTTTCATACGCTGCCGTCGATTCCTCGTCGGTACGAGCCGTTGGGGCGGGCGAAAAACTGGCCCGAACCCCACGGATCGCTCGCGACCCGGTTCCAAGCACCACATCCTCGTAGACGCCAATGGCGTTCCCATCAGCGCCATCCTGACCGGCGCGAACCGCAACGACGTCACCCAGTTGCTGCCGCTCGTCGACGCGATTCCCCCGATCCGCGGCACGCGCGGCCGACCACTTCAGAGACCCAAAGTCATCTATGCCGATCGTGGTTACGATTCCGATCCGCATCGTCAACGATTGCGCGAACGCGGCATCAAACCGGTGATCGCAAGGCGCCGTACTGAACATGGCAGTGGTCTGGGAAAATTCCGCTGGGTCGTTGAACGGACTCACTCGTGGCTCCACAACTTCCGTCGTCTTCGCATACGTTTCGATCGTCGAGCTGACATTCACGAAGCATTCTTGAAATTCGGCTGCGCCCTCGTCTGCTGGAACATCTTCAGGCGTACGGAGCAGCCTTTTTGAACTGGCCTCTAACTGTTAGTACGAATCTGTTCAGATGGAGTCGTTCGTCCGCGCCGTCGAGATTGTCCTCAAGGAAAGCGAGATCAAGGATGCGCCCGGTTACTGCCCGGAGCCAGCTTTGTGGACCCACGCCGTACAGCACTGCGGCTATATCCAGTCCCGCCATGCTACCGGACGCGTGCTCGCAACAGCGTAGCTGTGAAGCGCTCGAGGCAGTGCGCTTCCCTATTCTGACATTTGACGAATGGCAGCCCGGGAGGCCGCCGGGCTGCAGGTTCAATCCTGATTGGCTCATGCCGGGCGAATCCCTTGTCTCGATGCTGTGAAAATTTGCCTGCGCCAACGCACTGTCAGGCGATGTGCTGATGCGCCTGATGTGCCCCGACGCTGATCCACTCGAAGGAGTGATCCCTCTACGAAGCGCGATCGATCTCAACGAACTTCGCCGACTGCTGCGACTACCTGTGAACGTGTTGCGCACATCGTTGCTCGGCAGGACGCCGGGCGATCGGTACCACGCGTCTTTCAGGTATTGCCGGCAGTGCGCGGCTCACGGCTACCATAGTGTGCTGCATCAGCTTGCGGAGGAACATCGCTGTGCGGTCCATCGGCAAAGACTCCGGACGCGATGTCCGCAGTGTCGCCGGCAAAGTCCGTTCATGATCAACAGCAGCGTGATCGAAGCGCCATTCCGTTGCGTCTGGTGTCGTTCACATTTTTGCTATGGGCGCCTCCCGGTCCGTTCGACGACGCCGGCGATGCGACGGCAGGACCGCCTCGCGATCCAGGAGCGAATGCTTCTACGACTAGGCAGCGATGCCCCGGATGTGTCGAACGGGTAATGGCCGCATTTCGGTGCCGTCCGCCGGTAAGGCAGACTGCCCCCTCTTTTGACAAACAGTTTGTGGCGAAGCCAGAGGAAGGGGTTTGTCGCGAATGACGGTTAGTTGCACTTTTAGGGCGCCGACGCGAGGTGACAGATTTAATGACGCAATAGAGACAGATTTAATACGTTCTACGGCTAGGGCGGGAGATTTCCTGAGCTCATGGCGCACTACACAATACGTAGTGTTTGCTACATGTCATTCGGGTTGGCGTGCGCCCTCCAAAAGTCAGCCGAGGTTCGACCGGCTACAGATCCCCGCAGAGCACTTCGTCGTGAAACATTAGGAGTATTAGGGTCACAGAGGACCCGCACTACCCTGTCAGCATAGGCTTTCCCAGGTTTCCTGGTTCGATGGTCGATGTTTCACGGAAGCTCAATTTCACCTGCAATCGTCACTCCGAATGAATTCAGACACTCCGTCCGACAACCGCGAGTTGGGGCTTTCATTTCTTCCGACTGCGAAGTGAAGGTGTCGACGTTGCCGCGTCGCAGCCTTGCTCGATGAGTTTAAAATGGGGTCATATCAAGGCTTCTTTCCATTCCACGCTATCCGACAGCTGCCATAAATTGCGGGGCATATGGAGGCTTCTTTCCATTTCGCGGCATTCAGAGTACCCCACCACGAACCGGCTAACCAACGACGGAGATATTTTGTTGATCGGCCATCCAAACCCGAAGACTATTTGCGGATCATGACGCGTGGCTGTTACTACAATCCAAGGCTCAACAAGATCTTTTCTGATACGAACATGACGGTCACCCAGTTGCTCAACGGTTGGGTTTCAATGTCGCCCGTTCTTACTGAGAGTCCCGGCGAGCATTCGACTAGAGGGACCATCATTCGGAATATTTTCAGAAATCCGCGATGGCCCGTGGCCAGCAGACGTCATACGTCTTCGAAGCCTTGTTGAATTCTGACAGGGTCTCAGACTCTCCAAGCGAGGAGCCTTGGATTGACCGCTGGAGGGTCCATCGCATAATCCAGCGGAGAGAGATGGCAACCCTGCACGACAAACAGTCAAGGAAGAACATTCAGGAAAGGATCATCGCCGCGGTTCAATGAGGGCCCGCGACGATATGCCTCCTTGAGTTTGGCTTTTCACATCAGCTTTTCAACCCTTTGGGGAAATCAGCCTCACGTCGTGGACGATTGGAAGATCTGCTGTCATGCAGTCCTTCACGCCGCTGCGTCCACTCGCACGCCTCAGGCGGCTTTTGGAACTTCCGAATGATAGGTAGTGGCCTTAGCGAACCATACTCATACCATCTCGCGAATTCGCATCTATCGTCGATAGCGACTTCGCAGCATTGCCCCATTTTGCCCGCGCGCCGGCGCCGACTATCGCGCGGTTTTACTTCGCAAAAACCGAGGGCTGCGACGATCCGACGCCTATATGGGTTGATCCAAGCCTCTGCCGCATGCTGGCCGCCTTGGTCAAACTGGAGGTCAAGCATGGCTCATCCGTTCTCGGCTTAGACGCTCGGAGCCGCGCGGCTGACGAAGGTCAGCGTCAACTGGTCGACCAGACTGCGGCGCTGGTCGCAACCCGGCCCAAAGGAATCGGAGAGTCGGCATGTGGGTTCGGCCGCTGGTCTCAACGCGGGATGAAGGCAGGAGGGACTTCGACGCTCGACGCCGCGCATTGGCATTGGATAGACCCGGCGCATCGTTGCGTACCCACACAAAAGAGTTGAGGCGCTTCCTTCGTTGGGTCGGGAGCTGGACGCACCTAGGCTTGATGGCGGCCAACCCATGGAAGGCTGCGATGGACCCAATAATTCTCGAGCGCGATGAACTAAAAAAAATGTGCGACGCATTGTCAGGTGGCCTATGGGAAACAGTCCAGAGCTTCTTGGATCTCGGATGTGGGCAGGCTGCAACAAAGCAATGGCAAGTAACCCGCGAGTTAATACTGCTTACCGATGTCTCAAGTCTGTGGCGAGAAGATGCCTCGGGCGCGATACACGGCAAATTTCAGATTTCAATGCACGGCACAGGCACTGAACCGATCTTCCGTTCTTGCGGTGGACCGGGGGAGGGAGGCGCGCAAAAGGGAACATATGATTCCAATGAGCCTTGCTACGTGCCAGCCATCCGGTCGCATTGGGGCACCGGGAGTTCGATTGCAGTTCTATCCAAGCGTCCGCTGCGCCCCTTCTTGCTCCGTTTTTTGCGCTCCGTACAAAAATGGCAGACGGAATGTATGCCGTCGGTGGCCGAGACAGATATTCAGCGCGCGGCATTGCGTCTGGTTGACTGGGCGATAACTGGGTGCTGGTCGGTATAGACGGCCGTTACGGAGCTGACCGGATGTCGCTACACGAAGTTTTCCGACACTCATTCCAGCACGTTTGTACCTTCAGGCTGCGGCCGAAGGAGTTCCGAGCAATGTGATTCAGAGCGCTGCAGCATGCTCGTGTCCAGAAGACTTTCATTTATGTGTAGGCTAAAAAACGATCCATGGCGAGCGAGTTTGAGCGTTTCTACTCCCCTACAGCATTAGATATGAATGGCCGCATAGCCGAATATGAGGGTTATGTTTGGGCCTGTCGCTTTGTGGAACGCACCTGCGGAGGATTTGCGCATGGGCGGCCGACATGGGTTACCTCGCAAACAGGCCTCCGCCGAAGAGTGTGCCTAGTAGCACACTCTTTCGTCGCCCCGCAGCTGATGGAGCGGGGTGGCTAACGTCGTGCGGACCTGGCGAATTTACGGCTGGTCAGCCGATTCGGGTCGCCTCGCAAGTTAAGGCTCATCCGAAAAGTGTGCCTAGTAGCACACTCTCGTTCACCACCATGCGCCGCCGATACGCCAGGATTTGTGGCCGACCACTCAAGAAACCGCGCGCTGAATCCCCGTCGCGTAAAGCGGCCGCGATATAGCATGCGGAATCAAGCAGCCGAAAAAAAACCCGCATCGAGGCGGGCTCCAGATCCATTGGCGATGACTTCACTCAAGAGGGATCGCCGTTAAACAACTCGCTGATGACCTGACGAATCCGGGTCTCCTGTGTATCTGAGAGGACGCCCGTTTTGATTTTTACGGTGAAGCTGTTCACGTCCTTGGTAATGCTGCCGGCGTGAGTATTTCCCGCAAAGAACTTCTCAATTGAACGCTCGCGAGCCGTTGTGCTAGATGCACGACGGCCGAGCAACGCAGCAATTGCCGGCGCATACTTACCTTGGTCCAGACTTCCCGATACAACATCCGGCCAAAGCTCGCGGGCAGCAGCGACTGCATTCTCACCATGTTTCTTGATGACATTCGAAATCGCATCGGCGGCATTGCCACCAATGAGCGTGGGATTGATATCGAGATCGTTCGTCATGAACGCGGGTAGGCCGTCGAATGCGAGGTATCGGTAAAGCCCTCGCCGGCTCATGCCGACTGCTTCGGCCAAGCGTGTGCGATTCGGAAATTCTTTTGCGGTACGGCGAATGGAGATGGAAATCTCATAGTCGGCCAAGTCATCCCGACCGATGTTCTCCACCAGCGCCAGCACGGCCATATCCTGATCCGTGCAATCAACAACCAGGACTTTGATTTCCTCAAGTCCGACTAGTTTGTGTGCGCGCCAGCGCCGTTCGCCCGCAACAATCTGATAGGCAGACTCTGCACGGCGAACGACGATTGGTTGTAGCAGCCCGACCTCGCGAATGGACTCTGCAAGTTCAGATAGTTTCGCCTCGTTGAAAACCCTCCGAGGCTGCCACGGATTCGGCACTATCTCTGATACGGGCAGCACAGATTGCGCACCGCGCGTCTCCAACTCCTGAATCTTAATATTGGCCGCGGCCAAGGCGGCAGCCATCCCTGGCCCGGTCTTCGGTTTATCGTTTGTTGGCTTGGAGGCAGTGACCTCGTCCTTCGGGATATCTGAAGCAGCCCGCAGGTTGGCGGTCTGCTCGGCCATTCGAGCACGGATGTTCATTTGCCGAGCCTCCACTGTTCGACGTACATGTCGTCAATCCACTTGCAGTATTCCCTGAGCGGATGGCGAACCCGCTCGACTGTTTTCGAACTCGCGTCCTTCTTGCTCAGGTCAAACACCGTCGACAGTGCAAGCGCGCCGCTACTCATCGCCGAGCTTGCCGGAATTTCGGTTGTCGACAGCCAATCACCGTATGCCCGTTGAGTCCATGGACGAACCACAGATGCCGACGAAGTCGGGCTGTTATCGACCTTTGAAAGGATGACAGAAATGAAGTCGTAGGCCTTGTTGGCCTCCTTCTCCATGAAGTTACGCGCGATGTCGGAGAACAGCCCCCAGAACGACACCGAACTGATGAAGTCGAGGCTTTCCGGAACCAGCGGCATGACCATCGAATCGGCAGCCATCAGCGCATTGAGCGTCAGGTAGGACAATGAAGGCGCCGTATCGAGGATGATGTAGTCGTATTGGCTGCGAAGCGGCGCGAGACCTTCCCGCAGGATTGCCCAGAATTGAAAGCTGGGCTTGGTCTTGAGCATCGATGGGATGTAGAACTCCGCACTGAACAATGAGGGGTGTGCTGCGATGACATCCAAACCGTCCCAGTAGGTCTGCTTGACGAATGATGACAGTCCGCCTTCGATGGTCTGGTCGTAGATGAACGGTAAAACCGTCGAATCCTCATCAACCTCCTTCTCTGCATACAGTCCGCAAAGCTCGGAAAGTGATGCCTGCGGATCCAGATCAATGGCGAGCACCCTCCGACCGCGGAGCGACAATCCTTGCGCAAGACACATAGACGTCGTTGTTTTGGTCGAACCGCCTTTGAAGTTGGCCACGAGAATGACCTTTCCGTCCGCACCGCGCGACCCAGTGACCAGCGGCGACTGGTATATTTCGGAAAGTTGCTGCACGTAAGTCCGTGCCTCGGCCAGTGTGAAATGGCGGCTACGACCAGTACCCGATGCCTCACCCGCCGGCAACGTGCTCCCGTCCCTTGTGGCCTGGTAATGAATCTTCGTGCGATCCAATCCGCAAAGCTCGGCGACCTCCGCCGTAGTGAACGATGGGGCCGCTTTTCGAGGTTTTGGCGTCAGGATACTGTTGCGCAAGTCCTCAGTGAGCGTGTTAAGCGTCTCCGCGAAGCCCGCAAGTTCACCCAAGGTCACTCTTCGCGTTATTGCCGGGAATTCTGCTTTAGACATGGTTTTTAAGGTTTAGTCCGAAATCGAGACAAAGCGTAGAATACTAGAAAAATACAAAACAGTGCCACTAAGTTAACCTCAGTTCTTAGAAAACTGAGCTAAGTGGCTATCTTGAAACCAAAAATGTCTATTTATTTCATAATGTGGGAAGATCTCGTGTCGATATTGGAGGGTTCTATCCATGCGTTTTGAAATGTCATGGTGAGGGAAATTGTTGAACCAGTGGCGTCCCGGTCCGCAAGGTGGGTGAGAACTTTTGTTGAAAACGGTACAACAAGAGGCGAGCGAGTCCGAGCCGAAACATGGATAGGGCGCGATTAGTCTTGCTGTGCATCAAAACCAGCCGGAACGACAAGACGTCCCACAAGATTTCTCACCATTACTCGCCTCGCTGGCCCACCTCGCAATTCAGCTCACCATGGATCAGCGGCGGCGACGATTACGCAAAATCCCTCACCACGTGGCCTGGAGAGCACAACTTGGCGGCCCCCCACGACTCTCCTGATCACCACGCCGGAAGATCGGGCACAGCCGGGGATACTCCCTAACCACCGAGGCAATAATGCTTTTCTCTTGGTCCGACCGTGGGTTGCCCTAGCCAACACAAATTTACTCACCGTCATCAACAAAGAATCTCACCACCTTCTAAGGATGATCGCTGGAATCCCCCGGCACATAACGCATTGTCGGCTTCGAGGAAGGCTTCAACAATTCATCTCACCATCATGCCGACGGCAACAGGAAGCCTCACCCTGCGCGGGTAAACACTTCACTCTCGTAGGTGAATTTCATTCACCTTTGCCCGCAAAAGGGCTCACCTCTGAAACAAAAACACTCACCTTTCTCGGGTTAACTCATTGTTTTTTCGGGAGTTTGATTTTCTCTGTATGTTCGTGGGTTCGTTATTTCTAAGACTTTAAAATACAAAACCAACCGCTCGACGATGAAGTGGCTAGCATGCTCGTGGCGCAATGGTGAGCATAAATGTCGACTTGACTGATTGCGAAGGTGGGTGAGCCGAATTGTTGAAGCAGCGTTTTCATGGTGAGCCTTCTTGTTTTGACATCTCACCTACGCGTGTTAGAGTCTCCCGCGGCTAGCAACCAATAGAAGAGGGCCACGATGTCCACTGACGTATCGGCTCGCGCCACATCGCGCCAGATGTCGCTCGAACTGTTTGAGGAGATGTTGGCGACCGACACGCCAATCCATAAGTCAACCAAGGAAATCGGCTATCAGCGGAACAACGTTTTCGTTGATGTCGCGGACGTCGGAGTCACAGCGCGTCGCTTGCTTGATGCAGCGCATTTCATCGTGGCGCAGGAGTCAACAACACCCAAATACTACGACGTTGAACTGAGCTACTTCCGGTGGCTCATGCGTTACGACAGCTACAACTACAAGCATCTGAGAGCAGTCGTATCCGAAGCACAGAAGGCACTCATCCAAGTGTCCGCGGCACCGCAGGGTAGCACCTCGCCAGAACACGAAAAATGGGTTTCCGTGCAGTTGCTCGGCATTGTCGGTATCGACAAAGGACGCATAACATTTGAAGTCCCGCAACCGCTCATCCGCCACATTAAGGACCCGGAAAAGTCTCACTGGTTGAGCCTTCGCATCACGTCGGCCTTCACCCTTACTTACGCACGTGCAATCTACGACCACGTCATTGCATACGTGACGGACGGCATCACGGATTGGTTTGAAATTGACTTGATCCGAAACTGGCCAGGCAAAGCGGGCTCCAGCGCAACGGTCTTCAAATATTTCAAGCGGGACAGTCTCGAGCCTGCGGTAAAGCAGATCAACGAGGTCTCTGACATCGAGCTGAGCTACGAGACTCGCACCGAAAGCCCCAAGTCCAAGAAGATTGACCGGATACGCTTCAGGCTTTCCAGGAAGGAAGGGGCCGACACCGTCCGCGCGAGCTTAATTGGGTTGAAGGAAACCTACACTACGCTGAAAACCGAATTTGGCTTCACCGAAAAGCAGTTCAATATTATCTCGCAGAACCGCGCCATCTGGTCCGATGAACGCATCCTTGATGCAATCGAATACACCCGCGCGAAGATTGATGACGCGAAGGTGACAAAGAGTCCCTCCGGCTATCTGATGAAGGCCATCACTGAGGGCTACAAGCTTTCAGAGGCTGAGCGCCGGATGAAAACGGTACTGGCCCAGAAAGCCACGGAAGAACAGGCAGAGGTGACTGCCAGAGTCAACACGAGAATCGCCGTTGAAGCGAACAGTGCAGCTCGTGAGGAAGAAGCCAAGCTGCGATTAGCCGACGAGGTCCGCGCTGGTCGCGAAGCGTTCGACCAAGCTGACGCGCGCGCGAGGAAAGATTTCATGCGCGCGTACATTGCATCTCCCTCTGGTAAGCTGGCCATCAAGCGTCTCAAGTTCAACATAGCCACCATTGGCGAAGCAGACGTGCTCACCCACGCGGATCTTTCCTTCGCCTTCTATCATTTTGTGTACCTGCGCAACAAACCCAAGGCGGCTCGAACGCGCGCCTAACCGGTCGAAAATCAACGGGAGCGGGGCAGGTCACCAGCAGGCGTGTTGCGCAGGTGGCCGCGGCGGGCATTGCCGAGGGCGGCAGTGAACGAATCTGAAGGGCGTTTCGAATCGAATGAACTACCCTCAGCATCCGACCCAAGCTGTGGAGTGGTTCGCCTTGGTTGCCTTTCTATTTTGTCGGGGGCAGCGACCGGGCGCCCATGGCGGTGTTCCGCCAGTACATGGAACAGCTGCGGATGCCACTCGAAGAGCGTCCGCAACTTCCACGCAATTCTTCCTTTCTCCGAAGTGAGAGGGTTGCCGTGCACTTGCTCCGGGCGATTGAACGTCAGATGCTTGGACCTGCCCAGGTAACAGAGGCGAACATCCTGACCTTTCCGGATATCGCCAATACCTTTGGCTCCTTTGTTGCCGGCGAACTTAGAAAAGCCGGACGTGTGCAACGCAAGTAGACGTAAAGGCGCACTAACTAGCCTTACTGGCTTTTGCGTTCGCTTCCGGCAGTTCTCGCTGAAGCGCCGGCGCTTCAGCCGAGTTTCGACCTGTGTCCCCAAGTGCTCGCTCCGCCGGCCGACAGCAAGAGATTCAGCATCTGCTCGATTTTTTCCAGGTATGGCGCGATCTCCGCCACGTTGGGGATGTCAAGTCGAAGATAACTTTGGCCTTTGACCCTGCTTATCCTGACTCCGTTGGGCGAAGATCCTTTTTCGGTCGCAAGGATCGACAAAATCTCGCTTGTTGAGGCACCCGACGATACCGAGTTCGATCGATTAACGATCTCGGCTTCTCCGAATTCTTTTAGTAGCTTTTGCAGTGTCGCTACATGCGAGAACGAGAGGGCTGTCTTTGTGGCAAACAACGCGAGTACCGATTCAGGCAAGCGGGCCGCGCTAATCCTGCGCGAGATCTGGAATATCGAGACGCCTAGTTCCAAAGCCATAGCGGTCTGGCTTGGCCAGACATTTCGCTCAATCATGGAAAGATAGAATCGACCCATTTCTAAGATGGGCGCCTTGTCCTGCTTCAGCCGCCGATGATACGCAGCCGCCGTGTGGCGAGTCAGAACGTCACGATGTGGAAGATTATTTATTTCCAATTTAGGCCTTGGCTGCTGTGTCAACTAAAAAATATGGGCCAGCGCCACGGGTGCTGGCCGGAGTCGAAATCCTTCGCGAATTGCAGAGGATTATAAAAGCGCTTGGCCGGTGCTTACTTTCTGGCGCCCCGTGCCAAGCAGAAGCGGGCGCGAAATCTCGGCGTCCGTCCACTACTTGTTCCACGATCCGCTGTCAGGTTTCTAAACTTGCAGACTTCCCGCTTATCTGCGCCGCCTTAAGATCCTCCTCGCCTCAACAAAGCAGAACGGCCACGCCAAGACATCAGGGCGCGGATGTGCATCCGAATGCAGAGGGGCACCCATGCGCCGGGCCTTTGTGGCGCCTTGTAACTCGGCGAGTCTTGTTGTCTCTATTGATTCGTAACAATCGGACCCGAATGGGTCGGTATGCCGCGGTCGTTTATTGCAAAATCAGCAAAAGGAGTCTGAACCGGTTCAGACACCCGTCGCCGGCGTCGCAGCACCCAATGGGCGGACTAAATCTTTGAATGCACAACAATTTCTCTTGGTCTTCGTCTCGAAGATGGCGCGAATTCCCCTAGTTTTGCACGTGCAAAATATTTTTCAACGGGACCACTCTCAAGTGACCTTACACGGCTCTCACCGCGAAGTGACCCCTAAAAGCCGACGAAATACCGCAGCTTTGCGGGAAGTGTGTCTGAACCGGCTAAACCGTTGCGCTGCCAACCCCTTGAATGGTGGAAAGCGGACGTAAAACGCTCATCTTTCGCATGACCCGATTCCCCTCCGGACTGATTCAATTGAGTCGGCCTCAATGGATCGTTCGTCATGCGCTTATTCCGCAGCAAGAAACAGGTAGCTCTCTCCACCGCACCAGGCGGTTATTCCGAAGAAGATCCCGAAAAGATCATCTTCGACATGGGCACGCGCCTGCGTGTCGAAGCGAATCACTGGAAGACGTTCGCTTTCCTTCTGATCTTCGTTGCGGGCGGGGCTGTCTACACGCGCAATCCCGCGCCGTCGGTGGTGAAATCGTATGGCGTGTCCTCTGACGTCAATGGACATCCTGTCGTCACGCAGCTGACCTCGTACAGGCCTGACGATCAGGCGATTCGCACGGCGCTGCGTGAAACCGTCGAGCGCTGGTTCACGATCGAGCCGGTGCTGACCGACGACATCCAGTCATCGCGCATGGCCCGCAACATCAACGGCGTGAAGGCCATGATGACTGGGAATGCGCGCAACCAGTTCGCAGACTGGATCAAAGCCGACGCGCCATTCCAGGCGATCACGCTTAATCCCAAGCTCGTGAGGGAGCCACGCGTGACCAACGTCGCGCTGCTCGAAGACTCAACAGCGGTCGTCGAATTCAGCACGAGCACAACCCAGCAGCCGACGGACAAGCCGGTCGTCCAGAAATACGCGCTGACCTTCCGCTATCAGATCGTGCCGCCCGCATCCGAAGATGCGCTCGGCTCGAACCCGTTTGGCCTGTTCTATCCGCTGTTCTCCATCCAGAAGACCCAATGATGATCGCCTCCCGCACGCTCGCCCTGTGGGTCGCCGCCTTCGCGTGCGCGGCCGCCGCCACGTCGCCCGTCTTCGCTGCGAGGAAAGGGGGCTCGCCGGCATCTTTCGATCTCGCCACGGCGATGAGCGATCCGATGAGTCCCGTTAATCCGTACAACGCCGGTTCGGACCCGGTGACCATGCCTGGCGACGCGCGGATGGCGGTGTTTCCGTACAGCCGCGACCAGATCTACCGGATCATGACCGCGCCGCTGAAGAACACCACGATAGAGCTGGCGAAGGGCGAGAAGCTCACGACAGATCCGGCTATGGGAGATTCAATCCAGTGGGTGATCGATACCGATGGTGAAAACCACATCTTCGTGAAGCCGGTCAAGCCCGGGCTCGTCAATACGCTGCACCTGACGACGAATTTCCGCGAGTACGACATGACGCTCGTGTCGTCTCCGATGGGGGGGCTGTTCTATCAAACGGTGCGCTTCAACTACCCGGGCTCGGTCATGGCCAAGGTTCGCGCGCGCGACCAGGCCAACGACGCCGGTGGCTCGCGTGGCGACGACGTTAGCGTGGGGACCAATTCCGGTCCGATCGGCGTTTCGCCTGACAAGCTCAATTTTGATTACACCGTGTCTGGCTCTGCGTCGTTCCGGCCTGAGACTGTCTTTGACGACGGCAAGTCGGTGTGGCTGCGTCTTCCCGCCGAAGCGCCGTTTGCCGTGCCGCTGGTCAAGGACCACGGCGACACCGTCAGCCCGAACTTCATCCGTCGCGGGCAGTACATCGTTGTGCAGGAGATGGCGAGCGAGATCGTGCTGCGCGCGCCCAACGAAGAAGTGACGGTGAAGCGGCGCCGTCCGGGTCTGTTCGGCTTCTGAGGCTGACGATGAACCAGCAGAACGGTCAATCGGGCGTGCAGGCTGCCCTGTTCAAGGGCAAGTCGCCACGGAACGCGCTGATAGCGGCGGGCCTCATCACGTCGCTCATGATTGGCGCCCTTGGCTTCTACTACCAGGTCAAGGAGAACGCGAAGGCCGACGACGAAGCCGCACTGCTGAAGAAGGCCAAGACCGCCGAAGTGGTGGACCGGTCCAACAGCACGCAGGATCTCGACAAGACTATCGAGGACCAGCTCAGTGCCGCACACAAGATGGCTGCATCCGAAGCACGTGCGGCCGCCGCGGCGCGCGCTTCTGCCCAGTCGCCGGCTTCTGCGCCGGGTTCAGGCGGCGATCCGTCGCTGACTTCCGACGGCTTTCTTAACGATCAGCGTACGCAGTCGATGAAGGCGCAATCTGACGAGGACGCAATCTACGCGTCTCCCATCTTCAAGGCAGGGCTGAAGGCTAAGGACCCCGGCACGCAGCAGCCGAACCAGCTTGCTGGCATCCCCACGCCGGCACAGGTCGCGGCGCAACAGGCTGCCGCGCAGCAGGCCGCAGCTGGCTCGGTAGGTGACCGCGTCGCGGCCGCGCTTTCCGCTGCCGGAGTCGGTGGTCAACAGGGCGGAGCACGGTCCTATTCGGCGCAGGATCATGACAGCGCCTTCATGAAGAACGTGTCAGCGCAGTCGGATAACGGGCGCGATTTTCCTCGGGGCGGCTTTGTGGGTCAGGCGCGCGGTTGCGTGCTGTCGCCGCCGCACCACATTGGCGTGCTCGCCACCGAGAAGCTGAATTCCGACCGCCCGGGTACGGCTGCGCTCGTTGTCGAGCGCGACGTGTACGACAGCGTCCGGGGCGACTGCCTGATGATCCCGAAGGGTAGTCTCATCACCGCACCGTACAGTTCAGACATCCAACCCGGCCAGGAAAGCATTCTTGTTGCTGCAAGCGAGCTGCGTCTGCCCAACGGCAAGCACGTGCCGCTCTATGGCGCGCAGGGCGCCGACGGTGACGGCGCGGCGGGCTTCTCGGGCGACGTCAACAACCACTTCTTCAAGATATTCGGGACCTCGTTTCTCGTTGCGATCCTGCTGCGTAAGTACGATGGCGGCGACACGAGCACGACGACCGGCCCGCTTGGTGTCACCCAGGTGGGCAGCACGGGCGGGCAGGTCGCCGCACAGACCGCGCAATCAATCCTGGAGCGTTACAAGAACATCCCACCGACGATCACCGACGATCCAGGCAAGCGCCGCTTCATGCTGAAGGTCAATCGTGACATCGTGCTGGAGCCGTACCGCGATGAATAAGCGACTGGTTGCGCGGCTTCTCCTCTGCACGCTGCTGTGCGCGACCGCGAACGTCGCATCGGCTTCGACGATCGCCGAGGTTATCAGTCCCACGAACGTGGTGCTCGCGCACGGCAACGCGCGCGTGCTCGCCTCGTTCGACGGTAAGCCCGTGTTCTGGTGCGGCCTGCGCGCGTTTGAGTCGTGGGCGGCGCCCCTTGTTGGCCAGCCGGTCGGGAGCAGCCCCGACACCGGCATCACTGTAACGGTCGACGCCCGCGATGTGCCGCTGGAGCGTCTGCTTGTGTCGAAAGGCTGGCTGCAGCCGGTAGCCCTCGATGACGAAGCGCAGGCGGCGATCGCGGAAGGGCGCGGCGGATGGGCGTGCGCGAGCGTGACCGCGCCCTTCGACCTCATGCATAGGACCGTCGATGCGAAGGTGCTGGCAGGCATCGCGCTGAACGAGTCGGGCCGCAACGGTCGCGCCTGGCCGTGGACGTTGAACATCGCAGGGCAGGGCTTTTTCTTTCGTACGCGCGAGGACGCCTATCGCGTGGTGCAGTCACTGATCGCGCACGGCCGCAGCGACTTCGACGTCGGCATCATGCAGATAAATTGGGGGTACCACGCCCACCGGTTTGCCTCGCCATGGGATGCGCTCGCGCCCGCCACGAGCATCCATGTCGCCGAAGACATTCTCAACGAGAACTACAGCAAGACGCATTCGGTTGCGAAGGCGATCGCCTACTACCACAGCGCCAATCCGGTCCCGGGCCAGGCGTATCTCGCGCGCTTTGCGCGGCACCTCAACCAGATCCAGGCCGGACTATGAAGCACACTGTTTCCCGCATTGCTTTCGCCTGCGCCACGCTGTCTGTGTTCGTGGCGTCGCACGCCGCGAACACCGATCCATTCGATTTTGACTACGAGATCGCGGGTGGCATTGCGGAGCGCCCCGCGCTGATATTCAACGACGGATTCAAAACGTACATCCAGCCACGCGCCGGCCAGGTCATCACGGCCACAGGCGGTCATCAGGAAGGGCCGTATGTTGTTGTCGACGGCACACCGGAAACGCTCACATATACGGTCGCCGGACGCGCGGCGAGCGCTCGATGGACGAAGGCAAACGCGTTTATCGGTGCCGGTGCGCGCGGCCCGCTCGAATCGTTGCGCGACGACCAGCCATCCGCGTTCGACGGTTTCACGAATCGACTGGTCCTGATCGGCACGCACGAGTCGCTTGAGCCCGTGCGCGTGCTCAAAGGCTCGATGCCTGTAGCCGCAGTCGTGAAAGCGTTGGCTCCGCAAGGCTGGACAGGGTCGGCGCAGAAAGACGTGGATCTGACTGAAAGCAGCAGCTTCGCCACGCGGTCCGGCGAGAACTGGATGCAGGCGCTTGATCGCCTGATGACGCAATGCGGTCTCTACGCTGACGTGGACTTCACGACGCGTCATATCAGACTACACCGCGACGCGCCGAAGTCGGGCGCACTCAACTACGCTGCCGGCCAGAAATCGCAACCGGACGCGATCGCGCAGACGGTCGCAGCGAGGGAGGGCGCGGCAAGCGGTGCGCCGCAAGCATCGTTGCTCGCGCAGTACTTCGGCGCGCAGGCGATCCGCGATGGCGACGACACGCACACGCAGATCCGCTTTGCGGCAAAGCCGGTAACCGAACTGACCTTCCGAACAATGGACGGTCGCTCGCTGCATCCGAAGTGGGACAACGAAACTGGTGTCATGACGGTTGATCGCGCCGAATGCATGATGGTTTCGGACGGTACGCACACGGTTGAGCTGGGCCGGTCTTCGGGCACGGTGTACGAATTTGACGCGGCCAGCGCTGCGCATCTGGAGGCGGTGTTCGACCGCGACGGTCAGACGTTTTTCAAGTTCGCCGACTCGGTCGTGCAGGTCCATGTGAGCGATGTGAAGCACCTCGGCTCGGGCGAGCAGAAGGGCCGCTACTACATGTTCAACGGCACGGCGGACCAGTTCATCGTGACGGCCGATGGCACCACCGTCAATGTCACGCGGCGTCACGACGTGAAGTATTTCGAGCGCCTCGCGCCGGCGACAGTGTCCGCCACAACGGCGGTGGCGAAATCGTGATGCGCCCGATTCATTTCTTCGCTGGTGCCGTGGCTGCAGTCTGCGTGTCGCTCGCGCACGCAGACTGCCTGGATGACGCTGCGGCGTACCAGCACATCAACAGTCAACTCGTGCGCGCGATTGCGCAGCATGAATCCCAGATGAGAGCCAACGCGGTTCACATGAACAGCGACGGCACTGAAGACATCGGTTTGATGCAGGTGAACTCGAGAGAACTTCCGGGGCTTGCCCGGTATGGAATTCGTCGCGAACACCTCTTTGACGCGTGCGTGAATGCCTACGTTGGCACGTGGATTCTTGCGCGAAAGATCAGGCGGTTCGGCCCCACCTGGAAAGCCGTCGGAGCCTACAACGCATCAACGCCGTGGAAGCAGCTGAATTACGCCAACGCCATTAATCGCCGCCTGCAGCGGCTGGGGCAACAACAATGAATGTGACCACCGAACGTAATGACCGGGCGCGCGTGATCGCGCATGTTCTCGCAGCAATGCTATTCGTGGCCGGGCCTGCATGGACGCGCGCGGCGACCGACCTCAATCAGTCGCGCGTCGCCGCGCCCGCCGGCGACGGCTGGCAGGTCCTTTCCAGTGTTCCGGTTGGCAATGTGGCAGGAGAGCCGCCCGTTGCAACTGCGGGTGCTTCGGCGTTGCCGCTCTCCCCCGCACCCGCCTCGATGGCCGTGGCTCCGGTTGTTCTACCGACGGCAACAGCAGCTTCCGGCGGTGTGCTCACGTTTTCCGTATCGCCATCGGATCGCAATCTGCGCAACGCGCTCGACCGGTGGTTGCAGACGCAGGGCTGGCAACTCGCGTGGAAGGTCGACGATGACCTGCCGCTCGAATTCAATGCGACGTTCTCGGGCGACTTCACGTCCGTCCTCACGCAGGTGATGAGGGCCACCAACCATATGCGGGTGCCTACGCGCGTATGCCGTCATTCGAACAACGTCATCCGCGTCTTGGCACGCGCGGCCAACTGTCAGGAGTAACCGATGCGCCACGCTTCCATTTTAAAGACTGCGATTGCTGGTGCGTGTTCGCTCGTCATTGCTGGCTGCGCTGTCACTCAGGGAGATGTCAACTCGGCCTACGACGCGGCGAATGGCGCGGCGAGCGCGGCTATGAGCAATCTGCCCGGCTCGATGGCGCTCGTCGAAGACGTGCCGGCAGCGTTCCTCGGGGACCGCCTGGTGCCGGTCGCCTATGAAGCGACGCTGCCGGCGACGTTTCGCGAGAAGCGCATCACGATGCCGGCGAACCTCGATATCAACCAGATCGCCAATCTCGTTTCCGGCGCGACTGGCTATGCCGTTCATCTGAGCCCGGACGTTTTTGTGCCGCGTAGTTCACTGGTGCCGCGCGAGGGAGGCTCGTCCGATGGCAAGGCTTCGACCACATCGGGCGGCGCAGGCGGCAGCAATTATGAGAAGCCGGTCTATGCCCAGGTCTTCGACGGATCGGCGGGCGAATACCTGACCCGGATGACGCAGGATCTTGGCCTCGACTGGTCGTTCGATGGTTCGACGATCAATATCACGCGCTTCGTGACGCGTATGTACCAGATTGCCGCCATCCCGGGCAAGGTCTCCATCAAGTCGACCATGTCCAAGGGCATGGACACTTCCACGGGCAATCAGGCGAACGGCAGCGGCGGTGGGGGAAGCGGTGATACGGGGTCCTTCTCTGCGCAGACCTCGACGGGGCGTGCAGGCGAGTTCGACCAGATCCAGTCGATTACGGATGCGCTGAACAAATTGCGCACGCCTATGGGCCGGGTCAACGTCAATCCGCAGAGCCGACTGGTCATGGTGCACGACACACGCGAAGCCGCCGATGCGATGGGCAAGCTGCTCGCACAGGAAAACGCGGTATCGACGCGTCAGGTCGCGATCCGCGTGCGCACCCTGCAGATTGCGCTGAATCGCGGCAGCCAGGCGGGCGCGAACGCCGATGTAGTTTTCAACGCCATCCAGGGTGGTCTTGCGAAGTACGCAATCAGCTTCGCCTCGCCCACGTCGCTCTCGTCTGGAGGTGGCACGCTGGGCATGTCGGTGCTGCGTCCGAATGCGCCGTTCACTGGAACGAATGCCGTTATCAATGCACTTAACCAGTACGGCCGGACGGTGCAGGACAACACGCAGACGAAGCTGACGCTTAACGGTCTACCTGTATCGATCGCGTCATTCCAGAGCGACGACTACCTGCGATCGACGACTTCTTCCGCAGGCAGCCTGACGGCAACTTCGGGCGGCGTTCCCGGCCTGAATCCGGGCACCGTGACGACTGGCGATTTCGTCAACATCCTGCCGTCGGTGAACGATCACAACCAGATCGTGCTTGCCTACTGGAGCGACAGTTCAAAGCTGAACGGCCCCTTTACCGAGAAGTCGGTCGGCTCCGGTCAGACGCAGCAGACGATTCAGCTCGCACACACGGTCGGCAGCAAGGACGATCAGATCGTCGCGCTCGCGGACGGGCAGACCGTCGTGCTGTACGGGGAGATGACGGACCACGCTGACAGCACGACCAACGGTGGCATCGCCGGTATCACGGGACTCTGGAACAAGGCGAAGACCTTCCAGGTAATCATGCTGACGGCGTCGGTCGTCCCGTCGATGTGAGCACCAGCATGCACATTACCGATCCACTGCCGCGCGAAAAGAACGCGCGTCTCGTCTTCGGGCTGGAGTGGCGCGCCTATCCATCTCGGCAGATGCGGGCCGAACGCCGTCGCTATGCCGATGATTTCGGCGCGACCCATTACGTCGAATACAGGATCGGCAAGGACGTCATCGGTGGCTTCTGCGCGCCGGAGATGGCGGAGATCAAGGGCGCGAAACTGTACTCGGGCGCCGCGCGCATCGCCCAGCATGACCGCGTGAAGGGCAAAGCCGCTGTGGTCGTTCTGCTGCAGGACGATCAGCGCGTGCACGTGGTCTTCGTTGTGCGCGGTGTCGTGCGCAGCGATGAGGTGCTCACGGTATTGCAGGCGCGGGACAGAAAGCTCGCCATCGAGCAGGAATGTCTGAAGCTGAACCTGGCGCTCACGACGCTCGGCTCCGGGCCGGGAGTAGGGGACGTGGACGAGAGCTTTGGTGCGGCAGCGCTACTCGATGCGCGTAGAAGCGCCCGGGTCAGCAAGGTGCCGGCCAGCGTTCCGTCGATTGTGCCGATTTTCGTCATCGGCGCCGCGCTCGTTTTTGGTGGCATGCAGCTGGCCGATGTCCTCAATCCGCCTGCGCCGCCTGCACCGCGAGAACCCTCGTTCGAGGAGAAGTACGCCGCGCTGGTGCGTCAGACCTTCGCCGCAAAGATGCCGCGCGCGAATCTGCTTGCGCCGGCACTGCTTGCGACGCTCGGCAACAGCGAAACGGTCGTCGGAGGGTGGGTGTTCGAGAAGGCGGTGTGCGGCACACAAGGCTATTGCGCCGAGATCCTGCGCCGGTATGGCGGCAGCTTCGATGATCTTCGCCAGGTGGCCCCTGAAGCGATGCGCCCGCTGCATTTTGATGCCGACGGCCTGCATGCCGGCGCGCGCGGTCCGCAGATTCCTGCTGTCGCGTTCGTGGCAGACAAAGACCAGAGCACCTGGCCCACCGAGCAGGGGCTGATCGACGCCTTGCAGACACCGCCACAAAAGCTTTCCGCCAAACCGTTCGAACTCGACAGCTACGGCTACACCGTGCATCTGGAACCTGCGAAGCCGCTTCTCGCGGTCCCGATGGGCACAACCGATTCCCGCCCGGCGCAGATGATCCGTGTGGGTGAATGGACGATCAGCGGCTTGCGGTGGCAGTCGCCATTGCTGGCCAGGCTGCCGCCGAACATGACGCTGGACACGATGACCGTTGCGCTGAAGCTGGGAGAGCCTGGCGCCAGCAGATCGCAAAACGGCGGGACGGACGTACAGAACGGTATCCATTTCACAGCGAGGGGCAAATATTATGTTCTCAACTAAAGGCCTGCCGATGCTCGCGGGCGCCTTGATGCTTGCGTCAGGCGTGGCCCATGCCCAGCCGAAGACGACGGCGCCGCATACGCAAACGGTCAATGCGTACCTGCCTTCGGCAGACCTCGACCTAGGCGCAGAATCGCCAGCCAGCGGCGCATCCGCCCGCAAGAGCGTCGTCGCACAGTCCGCAGCTTCACAGACCGCGGCCGCATTGCCTGGGTCGGCTGCGGCTGCGCCCGCGCCGTCGGAGCCCCGCCTTTCCATTGAGGATGTGGACCGTATCGCGCGATCGTCCATCGCACGTCAACTCGCCGGCAACCCCGGAGGGCAGCCCGGCGCTCTGTCGCTCAACAGCGCGCCCCCGGTCACGACACCTGTGAACGCCCCTGCACCCGCGGCCATCCACCCGGCTTCCTCGCGCCCGCGCTCGGAGCCGGTGCGCTTCGTAGGCGCGTTCAGCGATCTGAGCGGACAGTCGGTGCTCTACGAATACCGCAATGCATCGTATCCCGCCCATGTGGGCACAAGGTTGCTCAACGGCTGGACCGTGACGCGTGTCGACGGATTCGTTGTGACCGTTGAGGAAGGGACGGGCAAGGGCGCGCGCACGTGGACGGAAACGATCAGCGGCGGCACGCCCGCGCAGGACACCCAGCAACCGGCGGTAATTGGGCTGGCAGGTCGTGGTTTGCCCGATCTCTCGGGCCCGCTGCCTCCGTCGATGCCTCTTTCCGCTGTTGGCCGGTAACACAGGGACGCTAATCATGAGTATGTTTTCTGGCATAGAAAAGAACGAGCCGTCCACCGGCGGCATCTTCGGGCGCTTGCGCGCGTTCCGGGCTGGCTTCTCGGAAGAATCCGCGTCGTCCATGCCGATCGCGGGCTCGGAGAAACTGGACTCTGGCGACCGTGAGCCGCGTTTCACGGGCAAAAGCACCAGGGTAAAAGCCGAACCGGTCGAGACAAAGCCCGGGCAGCCGATGACCCTTGGCATGAGACTGCGATCGGCGGACATCAGTGACGTCGACGTGCACGATGATGAAGAGTTGCATGGTCGGCCGCCTGTACCGGAAGTCAGTGCGTTCGAAGTGCGGGGCGAACACGCGGCGAACGAAGCTGGCGCGCAAACGGCCGAAACTGTCAATGCATCGGCAGCGTCGGTATCAACCGCTGCTGGTGAGACAGGATTAGCGGAGGACGCGCAGCGCCCTGTGGCTACCCACGCTGAACAGGACACGGCCGCCCGAATGCCTGCAGCAGATGTGGGGGACGCCACCGCGTCGCCAGCCAGGGAAGTTCACGGGGCTCACGCGGATGCCGCACCGGTCGTGGAACTGGGCGAAGAGTATTTCGCCCCCGGACTGCCTCAGCTAGCTTCGGCCGATGCTCTCCTGTTCAAACGAATCCTGAGCGAACGCGGCGCCGACGCAACCCTGCGCATTACTGACGCAGCTCGCGGCGAGTTCGTGGCCGTCGAGGTCCAGGCGGGCATGGCGATTGTCCTCACCACTCAATCGTTTCATGAGTCTGCGCTCTATCCGACGTATCTGAAGGATCTTGAGCGCGCCGACATCAAGGTGCATGAAGAGATGATCGCGGGCGAGGCCGTCATATCCGCGATCTACGCGCGCGAGCGCAACCGCTCGGCGGCCATCGTCCCGGAAACGTCGCGCGCGATCGGAACGTTTCGCGATGTAGCAGAAGCTGCCCACGAATACGGCGCAGGCGACATCCACTACGAGTACCGCGACTTCAACGACGACGTCGAAGTGCGTTTCCGGGTCAACGGTGACCTGTACACGTATCGCAAACTGTCGAAGTCGCTGGTGCGTCGCGCGCTGTCTGCTTCCTATCAGGATCTAGTCGCACGCAACACAAACTCGGGCGAGACATTCCAGCCGAGCGCGCCGCAGTCGGCCATGATCCCGCTCGTTGTGCACACGGACATTCTGAATATCCGATGGCAGAGTTCACCGCTCGTCGGCGGCTTTGACGTGGCTCTGCGCCTGCTTGACGGCAACTTCCGGAACCTCAAACTGTTGATGCCGGAACAGATGGGCCTCACGCGCAGCCAGTTGAAGATACTCGGCTCATTGTGCAACGTGAGTGGCGGGGTATCGATTTTCACGGGTGAAACCGGGTCAGCCAAATCGACGCTGCTGCGCGCGCTTTCATACATGCTCTCGTCGCGCGATCTGCGCAAGCAGTATGTCGTGAGCGAACCCTCCGAGTTCCCGCATCCGTGGCTTTCGGAAATCTCGATACCGCGCCGGCCGGACGAATCGGACGATGACGCGAGCCGCAAAGGCGCCGAGGTCATCCGCACGCTGATGCGGATGGACCCGGATGACCTGACGGTCAATGAGATCCGTGACCGGGTGATGGCGGCACTGGTGGCGGAGCTGGCACTCACCGGTCACCCGGTCAGAACGACCTTGCACGCTGACAGCGCGATCGGCGCATTCATGCGGCTCGCCGGCGGGCGTCTGCAGTTGCCGATGGATGAGGTGTCGTCGGAAAAGTTCGTGAACGCTGTGGCCAACCAGAAGCTGATACCGCTGCTGTGCCCGCACTGCAAGGTGCCGGCGCGGGGCGTCTTGACGGCGCAGCAGGTCCAGACGCTGGAAGGGAAGTTTGGGCTCGACACGTCAACGATGGCATGCCGCGATGAAGCTGGTTGCGAACACTGCCGACTGAAAGGCCTCTTCACGCGTGCGGGAAAGGTGGCGGCAGGCACGAAAGGGCAGACGCTCGCGATGGAGATTTTCCGGCCGACGTTGGAGTTCCTCGACCTCGTGGCGGTGCGCGACTGGCGTGGTGCAGAGAAGGTGTGGCGAACGAGCCGTGTCGCCGGCTTTGACAGTGACGACATGACGGGCAAGACGATCTACGAGCACGCACTCTACAAGGCGTCGCAGGGGATCATCGACCCGCGTTTCATCGATACGGCGATGCGCTCGTTCGACGAATACAGGATCTACGCAGACCGTGACGGGAGGATGCCGTCGTGATAAGGGGGCTCGTTTATACGCTCTTCATGATGCTGCCGCAGAAGGAACGCATGCGCGTGGCGACCTGGCGCTTCAGCAAGCTGCGCGAAGGCTTCTATCGTGAAACGCGGCTCGATGTGGCCGCGAAAGGGCTGCGCAACCGGGAAACGCTGCTGGAGCGGCTCACGACGCTCGAGAAGCGTCACCGCGACCGCAAGGGACTCGCGTGGCCTGTCTTCCAGGCGATCGGCAAACGGATGGTGGCGGGCGATAACTTCGCCCATGCGATGAGACCATACATCCCGACCGATGAATACGCGCTGCTGGAAATCGCAGGCGCATCGACCCAACAGGACGCGGCCGTGCGAGGCCTCGAGCTCGCCGAGATGGCGGCCAACGCAAAGGCTGTGCTGGCGACCACAACATCGTTGCAGATGGCGTATCCGGCGCTGCTCATTATCTACATGTACCTGTACGCGATGCTCTTCGGCGGCACCATCTTTCCCGCCGTCGCCGACACAAAGCCTGTCTCCGAATGGTCTCCGTTCGCGCAGGCCCTGTACGCGTTCGACTCGTTCGCCTACCACTACTGGTGGTTGAGCGGTTCGATCGTCGGAGGCCTTGTCTTCGGGTATTTCCACACGCTCAGGCGCTGGACCGGCCATCTGCGCAACAGGGTCGATGCGATGCCGCTGATGTGGCGCAATCGTCGTGATCTGCGCGCCGCTTTGCTGATTGTCTCGCTCGCAGGCCTTTTCGACTCGAACCTGACGCTGCGCGCGTCGCTCGACCGGCTCACAAAGACCGCAGATCCGTGGCTCAAATGGCATCTAAAGCGGATGGGCCGCAGGCTCACCCAGCATCCCGACCAGACGATGCGCGCGCTGGACACGGGAATCTTTTCTGAGACGGTGATGGACACCATCGCCGACGCCGCGGGCCGTGACCAGTTCGTGGAGGCCATCAAGGCGCTGGGACGCAATTCGCTTGACCGCGTGATGGCGACTGTCCGGCGCAACGCCCGGATTACGCATTACGTGCTGTTGGGATTTGCCGTCTCACTGTTTTTCGTTTTCGGCATCGGGTCGTATGTCGCGACCGGTGCTGTCAGCTTCGACTCGTCATCGTCTGCTGGCGCCAATTACTGAGGAAAGAAATGAACAAGAACATCGCAATTCTCAAGACCAACTCTTCGACGGCTGCGGTCCTGCCGGCATCGTCAGACCGGCAGTCGGCGCTCATTTCGATGGCACGGCGTCGCCGGCAGTCGGGTGAACTGTCGCTCATCGAAGGCGCGGCCGTCATGGCGGGTGCGGCGCTGCTCGCACTCGTCGTGTATCAGGGCCGCGGATTCGTCATGGATCGTATCCACGCGCATCAGTTCAAGAGCGAGGCGCAACTCTTTCGCAGCGGCATCCAGGACGCCACGTCGAGCGACGTGGACTTCTCCGGTGAGACCCAGCAGAGCCTTGCGAAGAACCACGCTTTCGACTCGGCGAATTCGCGCGTGAACACGTCGACGGGCGTGCTGACGGGAATTTTTGGAGGGGCAGTGACCGCTGTCCCCGGAACAATCTCGTCGACTGACGATGCGATGATTGTGACGTATCCGGTGCCGAGCACGGTCTGCTCGCTCTCGGTTGGCGCGGTCGCGGGCGCTTACGCAAAGGTAACCGTCAATGGGACGACCATCTCGGACCCGAACACCGCATTCAACGGGGCGACAGCGGGCACCACGTGCAGTTCGGCGGGCGCGACGGCCAGCATCGGCATGTACGCCACCCACAATAATTAAGGGCGCTGGGCATGTTCAGCATCGTCGAGATGGTGGTTGTGCTGGTTGCTGCCGCATTGATGACGGTCGTCGGCATCAAGGAAGATGCCGCGAAGCGGCGGGCACAGGTGCTGACGGCTGAAGGGCAGAATGAGGCGGTCATCAACGCTGCGCTTGGCCAGTGGGTCACCAATAACTACGCGACGCTCACACAGAACGGCCCGGTGGATGTTGTGCCTGCAACGGAGCTGCCCACGCTCAATCAGCTGTTCACGCAGGGCAACCTCCAGCAGCCGCACGCCAACGGGCCGTTCTGGGGCGGTGTGTACGTCGTCAGCATGAGCGTCGGTCCATCGACCTGTTCCGTGAGCGCAGGTGATTGCCATGTCACCTACGTCCTGTATCCGTCAATGCCGGTAACCCGTGGTGGCAACCCTGACGTGATCGGTGCTTCGATCATCGCGCAGGCGGGCGGCAACGCTTTCGGCTTCTCCAAGATGCCGAATCCCGGGACCATAACGGGGCTTAACGGGTCGTGGAATGCGTCCAATCCGCTGCCTGGCAGTCCGGCTGGCGCTGTTCTCGCGACGAACGGTCCGGCTTCGGACGGTAACTCGGTCTATATCCGGCGCGATGGCGCGCTGACGTGGACCGGCGACCAGAACGTCAACCACGTCAGCCTCCACAACGTCCATAACCTCGACGCCGAGGGAACAGTCAGTGCCGCCAACGTCGGAGCGACCGGAGCAGTAGCCGCGAGCGGCGCGGTTTCAGCCGGGACGACGGTTAGCGCCGGCACAACTGTTACGACGGGGAACGTCGGGTGGCCCCGCGTGTCGTGCCCGAAGGTCAGTGCGATGACCGGGGCGAGCGACAACTCGGGTCTCATGCTGTCGTGTCAGAACGTGTCGGGCGTCCTGCAATGGATGCCGGTAGGCGGCCCCAAGCTGTGGTACGGCTACACGCAGATCCCGAATGGCAACGGCACGTTTGTGCCGAACCCCAACTGCCCTGCGGGCGGGACGCCGCAACTCGTTGTGTCGGGCCAGAGCATGTACACCGATCCAACTGCCGTGATCAGTTATCCGACGGCGGGCACGGGGCCGTGGACCGTCTATATAACGGATGGCTCAGGGTCCGTCATACAAGGGACGGCCGTCGCCGTCAGTTACTGTACGTATTGAGGGGAGTGCAATGAGGTTCGTCAGCATCTTTGCGAGGATTGCCTTTGTTGTGGGCGTGTTTCTGGCCGGCAGTGACGCAATGGCGGGGCCGGTAAGGTGCTCCGTGAACAATCAGGATTCGACGTGTGTTGGCCACCTGACGACGGCATGGCAAGCCGCGCCGACGTGCCCCAACCAGCCAGGCTGGACGACCATCGCATCGGCGCAATGGATCGGGTCGCAATACTCCGCGCCACAGTGTAATTATCAGGCACCGCCAACCTGTCCCACCGGCTTCACACAAACTGCAGCGCCGACATGGAACGGATCAAACTGGGTCGGAATCGGGTGCGCCGTCCCGCCGCCAGCGCAGGGCATTCCACCCGGCACACCGGAATCGCTGGTTTGTCTCGGCGCAGCGGCAACGGTTGATCCCTGGGGTACGCCGGACAATTCGTTTATGCACTGGTCGAGTGATCTTGCGGCTGGGCAAACCATATTTGGCTCGTTGAGCGGCCCGACGTACGGGTCCGTTAACGACACCTACTCGGCGTGGTTCAATTCGTTCCCGTGGCAGAACATCGCACAAATCAACTACCAGGCGGGAGGGACGCCGAACCCTGGTACGGCGATGGTCGACATGTGGGTTGGAGGCGACTCTTATGGTGGAACCGTGGCATGCTGGGTGACTCCGGGCACAACCAATGTGTTGGGTGTCCAATACTACAACTTCCAATACGAGACCAATGGAGGTTGATTGAAGGCCAAAAAAAGGGAGCGTTGCTCCCTTTTTCGTTTAGTAGCCTGTGATGTCTAGCTACCCGTTGTGAACGTCCAAGTGGCACTAATTGGTGTTCCGTCCCGCTGTCCGTTGAATGTCACCGTGTAAGTCGTATTTGCCGCAAGTGGAGCTAGAGGAAGCAGGAAGGCAACACCCGCAGCAAGCGCGCTGTTCACGTCCGCCGTGGCGCTCGAAGTCGAACCCGTGAGCGCAGCGGACGGAACGATGATCCGAGCAGGCACGGCCGTGCCGCCTGATGGCGTAAGCGTGAAGCTTGTCACGGTCAGAACATCGCCGGCGTTGGCGGCGGTTACGCGGACCATGACAGGCCGGCCAGGCGAAGCCAGATCCGGTGCCGGATTTAGGGTCTCCGCCGTCATTGCGCGTGCCACGCCGGTTTCGTTGGCGAGTGGCGCATGTGCGATTGCCGTCGTCGCCATTTGCTGACCGGCGGAGGGAAGGAACCCATTAGCTGTCGGTGTACCGCTGACACCTGTTGTCTGGCCGAAGTCCAACACGCAGGAATAAGTGCCTTGCGTGGTGTTTTGCTGAAAACCAATCCCGATGGTTTGTTGCACCTCGGTTGCGTCCTGCAAGTGATAGACCGTATTCAGAAACTGGCCGAGGCAATTGGAAGCGAAGGCGGTAGACGTTGCTTGGGTCAAGCCGACGGCGGCATTTTCGCTGATCCACTCCGTTGCGGGGGCGCCCGCCTTATCGGCACGGCTGAGAGGTGTCGCTTCATAGTAGTCAGCGTTCGTCGATATCTCGTTGTGCGTGACGGCCGTGATGCTGCCGTTTGCGAAATTCGTAACAAGGTAGAGCGCGTGCTTGTCGCTCGACGTATCCAGAATCGTGTCCTGGGAAAGCTCACCCACGCCCATTGCAAGACGGTAGGCATTCAACTGGGAGAACGCTGCCGCTTGCATCGTGCCACTGGTATAGGTCGGCGTCGCGACCGAAGTTACCACCGATGCCGCAGGCGAACTCGACGAACCGGTCGAAGAACCGCTCGAATTGGTCGTGGAGCCGGAGCTGCTGGAACCACCACCGCCGCCGCACGCAGACAGGGCGAACGCAGCGGCGATCGAAAGTGCGGTGAGTGCTTTCTTATTGTTCTTCATTCAATTTCCTCGATTTTGTTTTGGGCCGCGCCCTTTGCGCGACCTTGATTTCATCTTATCTGGCGCTGAGTGATGTCAAGTCGACGTTCACCGCCGTGTTCTCGGTCCGTCACGGCTTGTTGCCGGTAGCCCATTTACCGGCGTCGACATTTTATTGATAACGGCAAAAACCAGCCGAAGATTAGACCCCTCGACAGATGCCGAGGGGTCGGGGTCGTCAACGACGGTTACGCTTGCGCCGTCGATGAAAAACCCTCAGCCCGATGAATGCAACGACGAGCCCGAAGCCGGTCGCTTCAGGGAGAACTCGCGCGAGTTCCGGCACGAGTCGCCCCGCCATGAAGATTGTAAAAAGCGCAATGGCAACGCGACCGACCCATGGCTGGGCAAGCATGGAGACGAAGCGGGAGCTCTGCTCGCTCGCCCACTTGCCATATCCCTCGTTGGTCTTTTCGAGGTCGAAGGCCGCGGCATCGATGGCTCGCTCGCTCTGATAGAAGCGTTCGTACTGTTCAAAACGACCGTCTCCGCGTCCCTCAAGCCACGCCGCGCTGCTCTCCGGCGCCATGTAGTCGAAGTCGTCCATATGCCTAGTGAATACGCCCGGCATGCCAGGCCACCGCGCCAACAGCATTGGCGATGATCCTTCCATCTGCTTCGGCGTAGTAGGCCCCGGTCTCGGGGTTCTGCCACCCGAATTGCGCATGTCCATCCGTGTCGAAAACGACCAGACCTGCTGGCAGTTCACGGACGTTGTTCTTGTCAGGCGTCAGCACGGCTTCTCCGGGCAGCACGCTTGCGCGCACCGAGTTGCTGCATACAGGCAGGGCAGTGGAAGCGGCTGTGCATCTCTATTTTCGCGTCGGTGTTCGAGACGACGTAGTGCGTCCCACATCCGCGGCAAGGTGCGACCGTCAGGCGCGTATCAGCGGCCATCGAGCGGATCAGGTTCCAGCCGCGGTCGGGCATGATGAGCCTGTTGCCGCCAAATAGACGGTCATAGACATCGTTTGTCGCGAGCAGGGCTTCAGCTGGATTGGCACCCATGGCTGTCGCCGAACGATACAGCCACGCGTAGACGGTCGCATGTAGCCGGTGGGCCGGCGACTCGACAAACCATGAGAGCGACGTTGCCGTGTTGCCGCAGGGCGAGCTTTTGCCGTTGATCTCGAAATACCGGATACGCATCTGGTGCTGGTTCAGACTGAACAGGTTCGATGCCGTGGAGGCCCGAAGTCCGTATGCCATCATCGCGTTTGCGAGAGCTTCGTTTCTCAATCGGCCAAGACGCAGTTCACCCCACTGTGCCGCATACGGCAGATTGCCCACGCGGGAGGGCGAAGTGAGCATGATCTGATGGGCGACGATCTCGTCCGTCAACGTACTAGCTGTGAACTCGTACCAGAACGTCGGGCTGTCAAAGCGCCAGCGGAAGAGGGGAAGCTCCTTCATGCGTGTCACGGCAAGGTTGAGCTTATGAGTCGGGACCGACATCAGATACCTGGCCAACTCCGTGGAAATGCCGAGCAGAGGCGCGCTCAGGACGCTCACGCTCAGTACCTGCGTCATCAACGACACGAAGACAACGTTCTGCTGGTTCACTGCGTAGGCCAGCAACGAATCCAATGGAGGTGTCTTGCGACGCAGTTCGTCGACGGCCACGGTGGTCGCGGTGCTGTCCACAAAGCAGCGCCAGTCTTCGACTGACTGCAGGGTCGGCTCGACCATCAGGAATGGAGCGCGCAGCAGGCTTCGCAGGGACGACTGGTTCAGTTGCAGCTGCTCGATTTCCTTTCGCTCGACGTTGAACACCTCGTTAAAGCGACCGTCGTGTTTGAGCATCCATTTCAGATGGTCGACCAGGTTGAAGTTGACCACCTGAATCTGGTCGATGAGCCAATCAGGCACGTGGAGCCGGTCGATTGCCCGAAAATTTTCTTTGTTATTCACCGCTTTTTCCTTTTTATCTCTCTTTACTTAATGACCGCGGCGTCAGGTGCGAACGGCGGCCACCAATTCCCCGTGAAACTTACCAACGAGATCGGCAAGGCCGCCTAGCAGGCCCTTGTAGCGCTTGATCGAACCGTCGGCCGTCACCACCAGCTGTGCGCTGTGGTAGTCCTGAATGAATGAGCCGAACTTCTCGATCAGACCCGATACCCGCTTATCGACGGCTTCCATCTGCTGGATGTCGGACTCCTCCTTCGCCCGGCGTTCTGCGAGTTCGGCAAGACGCGCCTTTGCGGCTTCGCATTCGGCCGTCACCCGTTTGAGTTCCGTGAGCTTGTCTTCGGTCGCGCTTTCCAGATTCCTGATGGCCTCAGGCGTGACTTCGACCTGCACTTCCTTGATCTGCACCTTCGCGTGCGCATCGGCAAGTTCTCGCGTCCTGTTCGTGACTTCGCGTTCAAGCTTCGCGATTTCACTCTGAAGGCCGCTCGTTGCCTGTTCTGCATTGTTCAGATCGACCATCGTCTTGCGCAAAGACTCCTTGCCCTGCTGCAATTCCTGGGTCAGACGCCGGGCCTCGGCCGTCAGGCGTTCGTTGTCGTTGTTGGCGTCGTCAAGCTGGCCATAGATTTCGGCGAGCTGGCTCGTCACGGTTGCGAGAGCGCTGTCCTTTTCGGAAAGGCGATCCTCGAACTGCGCAATTAGTTTTGCGACGTCGCGCTTGCTCAGATCAGCATTTTCACGCTTCGCTTCGATAACCATCGCGACGACATCATCGTCCTTGTTGACCAGCAACTGCATATCGCTGATCGAGAGCATTTCGACTGCGCCGCTGTTCGTGCTGAACCGCTCGTAGCAACGGATATACAGATAGACGGAGTCCCGCTTCTTGCGGAAGGTCGCTTCGAGAAAACTGTAGACCAGTTCGGCCGCCTTGTTCCGGACCTGCTTGGTGTCGCCGAGAGTGTTCACGAAGTGGGCTTCGACGCGAGTCCGGATGTGATAGAACGAGCCGCCGATGCGCATGTGCTCGAGTAGGATCTTGCGAGTGGAGTGCGCGACTTCCTCAGCCTCTTCGGCGATCGCAGCGCGCAGCGCATCGCCGATTTCCTCGCCGCCAAAGAATTGCTTGACCAACTGGCTGATTTCTATCTCGGACGGAACGTGCGCGAAGGCGAGGGGAAGCACCCGCTCGATCCGGTTGCTGTCGTTGCCGCTATTGTTTTCGTTACCCTCGGGGCGCGTCGGATCGAAGTCGTCGTCGGCTGCCGTTGCAATGTCGTTGCGATTGCTCATGTTGCTCTCGGAGAAAATTGTCGTGGGATAGCGCCAGGGCGCGATTAGCGCCGCGCCAACGGGAGCAGGCCACGCGGATTCAGTCGGGTGCCCAGGCGGGTAGATGATCCCGCACGGTGAGAGCGCTTACACAACAGCTTCGATTGCACTACAGTTTTCATACAACGAACTCCTTTCGTGTTTTGGTTCTTGTTCACGCTCTGGTCTCTGCGTTGCGGATTCGACTGGCAGGAAACTGTCTTCGTCACGCGCACGCCCTAGGATAAGCGTCCTTTTCAGGTAGAAAAGTCGCTAAGAAGCACAGATTCGTATAGCTTTCCGGGATTAGGGAGGCCGGCCATTTTCGATCCGCAAAAGTTTGATACGGCAACAATTACTGAAACTTTAGTAAGAGCCGGTAACTTTTCTAGGGGTTTTCCTCAATTTATCCCGGTGGCGCTGTATGGCATCCGGCCCCGTTTCCGCGAGCGTCAACAGAGCGGCGCGGGCCGAAACTACGTTGATTCGAACCCGGCTTCGCTGCTCGTGGGACGCCATGCGGGTGCGTAACCACTGCCGGAGATCGTCAATGCGCATGAGGTTGACGGGCAGCTCCGGGGATAGGGCGCAGTTCGTGTTGGGAAAGACGGCGATGCTTTCGACCGGCCAGACAGCGGGCAGGATGGAGCGAAGAAAGCGGACCTTCGACCGGTTCTGGGCGAGTGGCGAACGGCGTGCCTCGCTACGTCCATCGGCGCTCACACGCTCGACAGAAGAGTCGTCGTGCCCGGGCATGATCCGGCCTGTCCAGTTCTTCGTTTCGACGACAAAAATGCCGAATGGCGTAATGACAAGGTGGTCGACCTCGGCTGTCGGAAATTCCGTGCCCGGCGCATGGTTGAGAAGAAGGGGGCCGTCATGGAGATAGAAGTCATCTCCACACAGCCACGACAGCGCGGCGCGAAGCTCTGCCTGAACCCTCGCCTCGCCTTCGTCGCCGCTCTGCTCGCTCCGAAGGCTCGGAATGGAGAGGGAAGCAGGGCGCGCGACGCGCGCGCCCGCTTTGTTCGACACAAAACACCACGCCACATAAGCCGCCACCGCAAGAATGATCCAGTGCATGTCCCTGCTCCTGAAGAAGTAACAGGTTCAGTCTGCCAGGATTGCGGTGAAGTCAAGTCACCGGAATCCCGGAAAGCTATACGGTTTTGTCGAGCATTCCGGGTTAGGTGTCTGAACCGGCTAAGGCGACGCGGGCCGGAGCGGTCCCTCACGCGTCAAAGCTGCACGACTTTCGCAAGCATTTGGCCTCTCCGCTGAAGCCGATCCGGCTAATCTGATCCTGTTCAACGGCGTCTACTGACGCATCGATCTGCCGCGATTGATCGCGCGCGTCCTTCTGTTTCTCAACTTCCCCCTCATGCCGGTCTGCCAGTGCTTTCGTGCGCGCCCTTAACGGGTCCGCACGAAAGCGCTTCGCGCCGTGTTTCCTTGCTCATCGAGCATCGAAACCACCGGACGTTGGTCCGGACATTCCCTGTTGAATTTTTCTGGAGAGAAAAATGGTGCAAGTCCTGTTCAAAGACGCGACTAAAACGCCGGGCAAGCTACTCGCCCTGTGTCTCATCGTGTACTTCGCATCGAAGTCGTTTGTCATTGGGGTCTTTCTCTTCCTGCTCGGCGGCGCCTGGCTCGCGTCGGCAATGAAGAAAAAGGCCAAGGCCATCCTCGCAGCAGAAGCGGAAGCCGAAGCTGCGCGCGTCGAAGCTGAGAAGCTCGCCGCGTCCGCGCGTGTTGCTGCCCAGGCGAAGGCACAGGCTGCTGCAATGACGGGTATGGCTGCATCGAACGACAGCAGTGTCAAACCGGCGTCGACGAAGCAGTACGCGAAGTCGGCCGTCGTTATCCCCTTCAAGACCGGTACCTGAGCTCGTCAGGCTATCGCCAGTCCTTACCGTCACCCGGGGCTTTATTGCCCAGGTGACGGCACCTGAACCCCGCCGGGAATCCCATTCCCGAGCATGGGCCATGAGATTGCCGGCATCGAGGAGCAATCCCATGGAAACCCAGGTAGCTGCATGGCAGCTCGACATGTTCGGCGAGTCCTCGCCGATAGTTATCACCCCGGCCAGACCCGACCCTCTGCCCGATCCACACCTGTGGAGCGAGGCGGTGCGCGACAGGATGGTCGATGCATTGATTTCGCTTGCAAGCGATAGCCGCCGGGGGGACAGCATGCCCGAGTCGCTGATGGACTGCGCCGACTTCCTTTCGGAGCGTCTGCGCAACCGCAAGATCGACGTGGACGACTACCGCGCGACGCTCGGATGGATCATGGGGTACTGGGACGGTGCGTTGCCTTACGTCTTCGTGTGCAAGGTCAACGGGGTCGATCCCGAGACGCTGCAGGACGTCATTCTCAGTACGCCGTTGCTTGCACGCGATCTGCGCGAGCTGCAACGCACGTGTTTCGGCACGTTGCTGTAGGAGAACCGCAATGCCGAATCCAGCAACCCTTTTTTCCCGCGTCCTCGCGGATCTGTTCCCCGGCAACAGTGCCACCTCCCATCAAGCCGCTTCCCAGCCGCAACAGGACCCGCATCCTGCGGCACGTGAAACGCCCGACGCATCGGTTCCAGCGGCGCGCCCTAACGCTCCTGCTCATGTAGTCGGGCAGGGCGCCCAGAATGAAACCGTCGTGACGATCGGTGATGTCCCGCATCTCTTTGTCGATGAGGGCGATCACATTGTCGAGTTCGCGCCGGCCTTTGACAATCACGCCGAACAGACCGAGTTCGGCATGAAGATCGTTCCGGACCTGATCCCGCACTGGTTTCAGATTCGCATCCATCGTTGTGCGCTCAAGGAAGCACTGGCCGCAGCGATCCGTGGAACCAGCACAGGTGCCAGCCAGCCTGTTGCAAGCGCTCCGCAGGCAGGCAGCGCAGCGCTGCATGTCGCGGCAAACGAAAGCGACGAGCCCTTCGACGCATCCGGCGTTAAGCCCTCGCGCGAGCGACGTTCTTCTGGGCACGATGGGGCGAGCGTCAGAGGGCGCATTGTGTCGTGGGGCGAAGAGAAGTTTCCGGATCGCAAGCGGCCCGGGCGCTTCTACGATTCGTTCGCGATCCATGTCGAAACCGCGACCGGCGAAAGGACGCTCCAGGGAGAAGGTCTCAAGGAAGCGATTGCCGAGTGCCGTTGCTCGGTTGGCGATGTCGTTTCAGTTCGCCGTCTGCGCAAGATCCAGGTGCCTGCCATTCGGGCCGACGGCTCGCCGAAGATCGTCGACGGAAAGCAGGTCATGTGGGACAAGTGGCTCTGGTCTATTACCCGATAAGGGAATCTGGCATCCCGGAAAGTCTCACCGTTTCCTGATGCCTCTCCCGTAACCCCTCACCTTTGCACGGCACCCCCCCGGGTGTGTCGTTGCGACGGGTCTTCCGCCCTTTTCATACGCCGTCCCCTCCTGTTCTGAAAGGCACGTCTGCTGAAAAAAGCCGTTCGCTCACGCGCGGACCGTTTTTTTGAGCATGCGTTTTCACGCCTGTCTCAGGCACCGACCAAACCCACTCACTTCAAGGAGAGTGATTCATGACTGTAAGAGCAAGAGAGCTGACGCCCGAGCAGTACGAGTGGCTTCAGCGAAAACTTCGCGAATTTTCGCTCTCCCCGGAGCAATGGATTTCGCTCCTCGTGAGCTACGGCGTGCCTGCGGACCGTCTCACCGGGAACGCCTGTTCATGTCCTGTCTGCGGTGGCACCGATCGCTTCACCTACGATAACAAGCGTGGGCGGGGAAACTGGATCTGCCGCAAATGCAATAACGGTGAGGCGATGGCTGGCGACGGCCTTCAGCTGATCACGCGAGTGAACCGGATGGGGCTGTACCGGCTGATGCGTCAACTGGATGGGGGCCCCGCACCGCGCGCAGCGCGCCCGGCCGTTGCAGGCTCAGCGCCGAAACCCAAACGCAAGCCTGACCGGAAGTTCATTTCGAACCGCCTCAACTTAATGTGGGATGCGGCGTCGCCGATGTCTGGTAACGATCTTGCGATGCGCTATCTCACTGCGCGGGTGCCCGGATTGCGTATGGCTCCCTCCCGGGCGTTGCGCCTTGGCATGCTCGAGTACTGGCACGACAGGAAGGTGATTGGCAGCTGGCCGGGCATTCTCGCGCGGTACGAGTTGCCAAACGGAAGCCTTGGCACGCTGCACCGGACCTTTCTCGAGCGCTCGAGCCCTTCAAAGGCGGCGATCGTTTCTGACGACGGCGAGATCCTCGATTCGAAGCTCAACGACATGACGCTCAATCCGCTCGCGGGAGGTGCTGTCCGTCTGATGGAGCCGAAGAACGGAGAGATTGGTGTCGCCGAAGGACTGGAAACGGCGTGCGCCGCGCACATGCTGACTGGCGTACCCATGTGGTATTGCATGAACGTCGGACTGCTTCGGCAGTTCGTGGTTCCGGAAGGCCTTGGCATTCGCGTGGTGCACATCTTTGTCGACTTTGACGCCGTCGATGCCCGTACGGGCAAGTCCGTCGGTGTCGCTGGCGGGATCGAGCTGGTGAAGCGTTTGCGGGCAGAAGGCTTTACCGCGATCGTTCATCGTCCGCGTCTGCGGGGAACCGACTTCGCTGACGAGTGGATGACGCGCTGCAGGATCAATGTTCGGTTATCGGCCACGCAAGGGGCCAGCCGGACCGTTGCACAGCTAGCAGCAACCGCCTGATATCTCTTTAACCTGAACGCGGCATCGCGCCGCTGACTATCAACTCGCCCGGTGGGGATACTCCCCGCCGGGCAGTATTTCGCCGGGCTTTTTTCTGGAGTGGAAAAATGGCCTCGTTCAAGATTCTCGTGGGTAAATACTCGATCATCGCGACGAACGGTGCAAGTGGCGGCCGGCAACCCGTCGGCAAGTCAGATGCCGTTTCGTTCGATGTGATTGACCGTCGTTCGCAGGGCAACACGCAGTTCGCTGCCCGGGATCAGACGTTTTCGGAGGCGTGGGATTTCTGCGCGCATCGTCTACTTGTTACTGCTGCCTCGCGGCCGCACTGAAACCCTGAAAGCAAAGCGGCTCCCCCAGTGATGGGGGAGCCGTTTTTTTTGGTTCGCCGAGACGCTGCTCATCGCATGATCGCAAGACAGATGACGACGATCGCAGCAAACACCTTCCACAGTCGCCATAACTCGCTTGACCACAGCACGCCGGCCGCGCCAGCAAGCAGCATCACGACGCACAGGTCATTGTCGAAGTGCATGCTCTGCAACATCGCAGCGAACCACCACAGCGCGAGCGATGCGCAAAAGATGATCGCGCGGCGCGCGAAGAAGGACAGGGCGTTGAATTTCGCGTACCACGCCGCAGCCCGGTTCATCAGCGTCATGTCAGCCTCCCTTCTTTTCATACGATGCGTGCGCGGCCGCTCCGGCGTAGGCACCTGCAATGGCCGCGGCGAGCACGGTCGCGAAAAAGAGCCACGTGTGGGCTTCGTTCAGGGGCAGGCCATTGCGAATGATCTGGATCAGTTCGAGCATGTGATTCTCCTTTTATATTTGCCTCGGTGCACCGCACGTCGTGCGATGAACACCGAAGTCATGACCTATCTTGCCATCTGCAAACTGAAGTCAAGCGACTCCCGACATCAGTTCAAAAATACCCCCCGAAGGCGTCGGCGAGCGCCTCGACGTTGTGTCCATCGAGGCTCCCTTGCTCGTTGCTGGGCTCGGCGCCGGCAGCGACCGGCAACATGGACACAGCCGGCTCCGCTGGCGGACGATTCCTACTGGCAGTTAACGGTAACGTTGTATAGGGCGATGACATGGCGGGCGTCGATGCAGCCGTCGAAGCAGTCGCCGCTGTCTCGACAATGCTGCTCGCGGTCTGCGCCGGCACACCCCGTAGCGCGGCTTCGGCGAGGTGCCGCAACACGGCAGCACGCTCGCGATACGACTTCGCCTGAGCCAGCCGCGCGTGCAGAAGCGGCGTGGTCACCGGATCGATGACCACCTTCATGTCGAACTTCTCGCTCATGCTTTTGCTGTCGCACGCTCGCGGGTCAGGCCAGCTTCGCCGACAATCAGGAAGCCCTTGGCGTTGGCCATGCACGGCGAGTCGATGACTTCGAGCGATACGCGCGGGAACGCCTTGCGTATCGCGGGCGCGTACAGGGCGCCACCGCCGCCGGACAGGATGATCGATCGCACGCTCGTCAGTTGCCCGACCTTGTTCTGCATTTCCTTCACGACCCCTGCGATCACCGGCTGCGACTGTTCGAGATAGGGGTCGAGATGGATATCGTTGCCGTAAAAGAAGAAAGGCTTGCGCTCGCGCACGGCCTTGTCGATGCGCTCGATATCTTCGACCTGTTCGTCCTGGTCGCGCGATATGAGCGCAGCAATGCGCTGGTAGATCTGTGATGCGCCGCCCGGAATGCCGTCGCTACGCTTGTCGTCCATCGTGAAGCCATTCGCGTATACCCAGTCGGTCGTGAAGTAGCCCACGTCAATGACCAGGTGCGCGCTGTCGCGGCCAAACTCGCTCTGACGGTTGGCCGACGCAGCGACGAGGGAGCCGAGCGGCTGCGGTATGACAACGACCTTCTCGATGGTGACCCGACCCGGGCCGTAGTCGAACGCTCCGGTAAAGCGGTCCCGCAGCGCCGTACCGTACTTCTTCATGTTATGGACCGGCAGGCCGAGCACGAGGCGCTCGATGTGCGTGACGCCAGCGAAGTGGATCGCACCTGCCAGCAGGGCGGCATAGTTGTCGGAGAGAACGAAGTCATTCGACAATGCGCGGCCGGTGTTGCCATAGGCCGCCGTGAGCGATACGTCGGGACCCACTTCGTACTCTATCTGGTCGATCACAACTGTCGCGACCTTGCGCGAGACGAGGACACCGTCGCCGTAGCCAGACAGCGCGCGGCTTGCCGCAAGCGGCGCGAGCGAGGGAAACATGCCGGTCGCGATGGTGCCGCTCGCCGCGCGATGAGCGTACTTGGTATTGCCATAGCCGACGTCGACTGCGAAGACGGAAGTTTTCAAGATGACTCCATTCGATTTGAGAGGTCCGCGCCGAAGTGACAGAAAACTGACAGATAAGTATCAGCTTGCAGCTTCACATCGGCATAAGCCGCCGAACTATCAGATATCTGACAGATAAGTGTCAGGTCGGATGGTTCGACGGGTTTACTGGTCGAACTGACACTTTTCTGTCAGTTCTGCCTGGTTTCCAGTCTAGCGAGCCCCCAGCGAAGTCAAGTCGACGAAAGCCAGCAGGTTCAGCCCACCTTTTGGTCGAACACCCGGCGGCCGCAGTCGTATCCTGTGCATACCTACCGCGTCCATGACGCATCGATACAGAGTGCTGGGCACTCGCACGTCCATACCTTTGGGCTCGCAATGGGCCAAAAAACAGCAAGTGACCGGGCCGCACAGTGATGCGGCCTTTTTCTGAATCAGATCAAGTCCATGATGGTCCACCATGAGGACCCCTGGACAGTGCGATATCCATACGATCGGCGGCGGTTTGCCGCGATGTGACGCAATGAGGACATGTGGAGAGACCGGACACCGGACACTTTCCGCATGCTCATGAGCGTCTGCACACGCCCTTTCAGCGAATGCTGGGTACGTTCACGAAGCCCGATACACCGCGGCAGAGATGAACGTGCTTGGGGGCGGGGGAACTCCTGCGGTCCGGAATACACCGGAGAACCGCGATTCTCTGACGGAAGAGGACACGGCGCGCGCGGCCGTACACAAACGCGTATCAGGTATTGCCCGGCACATAGCGGGGGTGCGTTACCGCGAAGCGGAGAGCGGCCCACACGCGCAATGCGTCACGCTGGCAGGGTAGCCACGAAGCTGCATCACGCGAAGCGATTCGCAGCGCCACGACCGGGAGGTCGGGCGCGATAGCTCGGTGGTGGGTTGCGCGAAGCGCACTTCACGCCGGCACGCAGCAGATTGGACGGTCGGACCGCATGTTCTTCCCATGCATCTGGCTGATCGGTGGAAATCGCTAAAGGTCAGGAAGGCAGTACCCCACGCCGGGGTTAAGGCGCAGCCGCCAGAGCGGAAAAACGGATGGCCGCTGGATCGAAGTACGGCATCAGGTAGGGATGCTGCGATTCCAGGGGCGATAAACAACATTGCGGCGGTATCGTCGCGCGGAGCGTCAACGATGGCAGCAATCCTGAATGTACGTGCGGTGGTTAGCGTTTACCGGTTCACCCCGGAATTCCGGGACGCACTGCTGGGCCTGTTCGACAGGCATGTCGCTGAAATCCACAGCACGAGTCGGATTAGCAACAAGGCGTTGTCGATCAAAACGCAGGAGAGGAGAGCGACAGCGCTGTGCAAGGCTTTCACGGAACTCAGGGAGAACGGCTACGCGTTGCAGACGCCGTGGTCGCTGAAGCACAAGCACATCAGATTTCTCGTCACGCATTGGGTGGCGTGCAAGCAAAGCGGAGGCACGATCGAAAACAAGCTGACGTATCTACGTGCACTCGCGAACTGGATGGCCAAGCCGAACCTCGTCGGCACCTTGGCGGACTATGTTGATCGTCGCGAGCACGGCCTCGTGCGCAGCTATATCGCGACCGAGGACAAATCATGGGAAGCGCATGGCATTGATGCGGTGGCAAAGATCGAGGAGATTGCGCGAACCTGCCCGTACACTGCGGTTCAGCTGAAGTTGCAGGCTGCGTTTGGTCTACGGGTTGAAGAAAGTTTCATGCTCCGGCCCGCTGAGGCGGCTCGCAATCCGCAGACACTCGCTGTCACGCGCGGCACGAAGGGCGGTCGACCGCGCGAAGTGCCTATCGAGGCGAGGCTGGATATCCTGGAAGAAGCAGCGCGTCTGAGTAATGGCTTCACTGGCTCAACTGTGCCGGCTGATCGGACGCTCAAGCAGTGGCGGGACTGGTACTACTACGTGCTGGACAAGCACGGTGTGACGCGAAAGGGCCTCGGTGTTACCAGTCACGGCCTGCGACATGGGTTTCTTCAATCGCTTTATGCGCGGGTGGCTGGCGTCCCAGCACCTGTGAAGCGCGCCGGCGAAAAACCCGATCGCGAGGATCACCTGGAAGCGATGCGGCGCGTGGTCGAAGCGGCCGGGCATAGCCGCGTGACCAAGGCGAACGCGTATCTGTCCACTTTCGCGAAGCAGGATCGCCTGCAAAAGAAGCTGCCAACGGTAGAGCAGGTGCGCGCTGCGTTGGCGACCGGCAACGGTAACAAGAGTCACGCTGCGACGGCACTGGGCATTTCAAGGCAGGCGCTGTATCGGATCCTTGGTGCAAACGCATCTTCCCCACAGGACACGGGTCGCGCCGACAAATGACACCCAAAACAGCGTCTCACATGCCTCTCCCGGCAGGAGCGGAACAGGCACAATGAATTGTCTCTCAGGTTCTGGTGATGGCCCTCGGAAAACGCCAGAATCCTTTCAAAGCCGGCTCTTGTAGCCGGCTATTTTTTTATCGGTTCCGCGCCCTGAAGGCTGGAATCGACCCAAAGTCGCCGCTCCAGCCGCCACGGACTCGACGGCAGCTTTTCAGGGTGGTCCTGTCAATCCATGCGAATGATCCCGCCTGAGGCCGTGATCTTGACAACGTTCGAGATCGGATTGGCGATTACCTGTCGCGAACGTGTTCCGTCGCCGCCCATGGAATACTCGGCCGGAGCAAGATCGATTCCGATCGAAAACCCTTTGTTCTCGAACGTCTTTCGCACCGAATAGGCAGCGGCGTCGATAGAGACGCATCCAAAAGATCACCAGCCAGCCTGGTTAGCGCAACTGGCCATCTATCCCTCTGTCCTGCATCGCCTTCACGTTGACAAAGACAATCGCATAACCCTACGCCGTGGAAAGCTCTTCTATGGAAAGCTGGTCTATGTTTGCCCTCGCCGTTCAATGCAAGTCGGGCGGGTCGACAAGCCTTATTGTGAACCTCACCCCGCGCCCGGTCGTCAGGGTCAGCATATTCTCGGCGCGCTTGAACGGAGAGGAGATGGATCGCATCCACGTATTTTGATCGAAAACCGTCAGCTTCACCTTGTTGCCCAGCAGGTCGGTATTCTGCTCACCCAACAAGGTGTTGACTTCGCTGAGCTTCATCTTCGACAGATCGAGATGCTTATCGTCCTCGGCCTTGTGAAGCGCATCGTTCACCCCCTTCTCCAACAGCATGGGCGCTTTGACGAGAATTGTCCTCGCTTCACCACTGTCCAAGCTGATGGGAAGATCCAGGCTCTTCCCATCCATCGTCTCCAACGTATCGAAGCCGCCGATTTGCGTATGCTGACCGCCGTTCATATTTTCGAGGTCTGCGCTAATGATAGATAGGCGGCGATCGCTGGTGTTCGAAATCGTCACGGTCCAGCACAACGCCGCCATGCCGTTGAGGGAGCCTCCGTGGTATTCGAATTGGCATTGGTTCGTCACCTTGGCCGAGTAGGAAATTGCGTCATCCTTCATTTTGTTGGCCTGGTACGCCGAATATGCGGACCAGGCTGAGAACGCCGCGGCGGCAATCGCAATAAACGTCTCGCGGTTCGGCTTTCCAAACATGAAGTTCCAAAACCTCCCCTTGATCGATGACTTCGGCGAGGGTGAAGGCGCAGAAACTGAGGCTGGTGTCGGAGCGGGCGTCGGCGTCGCGGTCGGCGCTGACGTCGGCATTGGTGCCGGCCCTGGCGCTTTCGCTGACGTCGGTGATGCCGTCGGGCCGGGCGGCGGGGAAGTGCTGGGTCCATGTGACGGCGACGTCTCGGAAGTCATGAATGTCGTCTCCTATTCCAATGAGGCAACGATATCCCAAACAGGCCGTTGCCGATTGTGAGCAGACAAAGCCGTCGCATAAAGGCGCTGAGTGAAGATAGTTGGGTGAAAGGCACCTGCGCCGATTTATCTTAGCGAGTGGCGGCACCGCCACCGGCGCATTTTCTGGGTATAGCAGTCGGTCGCACGGCTAAGTTGCTAGCAGAGGAACGGCAGCACTTGGCCGAAGCCGGAAGTAGCGGTTGGCGCAAACAACGCGGACCTCATCGAAAACCAAAGTTCCTTAGGCAAGCGGATCGTGGTGACGATCGGCGAGAAGATCGGCAAGCAGCACGTGGGGCGGCCAAGGCGCAACAGCGGAAACGCTCTCCATGCCGACGCCTCATGAGCGCGGCGGGACGCGAAACCACGTGACCGCTACGACCAGCAAGAACACCGCGTAGGCCATCGCGAATACCCAGCCCGGTAAGTTGTAGTAAAGCCAGTAGCTTACCCAGCGCTGCACGAACCCCTGCGGGCCGACGCGTCCGATACGAAGCCAGTCCTCGAGGTCCGTCAGCGGGCACGGTATGTCAAGAACAGCGAGAATCGCGACGACGCCTATCGCTGTGAGATGCGCTATCCGGAACACGCGGTTGCGTACCCAGTCGCGTTTCAACCATGCGCCCGTCCAGATAGCGGTTAACCCGCCGACGATAAACAGGACGATCAGCGCGTGCAAAACCAGAACGGTATTGGCCAGCCAGTTCATAATACGGCGTCCGGTTCGATATCGCCAACGCCGACTCAATGTCGGAACCGCCTACGGTAGTTTCAGAGCGATCATTCGGCATAAAAGACCCTCGAGCGAAACGAGGTACCCATACTCCACCAGATTGTCGCCAATTCTCACGTGGCGCTCGAGTGCCTGTTCCTGGCCGACTAAAGCCTTCAGCGAGAGCTATACACCGTTGCAAGCCTCCGAAGCCTTTGGGTGGGGATCAAAGAATCGCAACACCCGTGCCGCGATCCACGGTGTGTGTTTCGAGGAGTATTGGGCCAACGTCGTTCGCTGGCGTTGGCATTTGCGGGCGCTGTGGCGAGACTGGCCGGTGTCCACGCGTTTGTCCGGCCGGGCGTCGGAGGAAGTCTCACCAACGGTCCCGATCGGGCATCGCATCGACCGCGAGTGCTACGCGGTCTTCGAACACCAGATCCGAATGTCCGGAAGGCGTGGGAATCCTCGGAAACTGGGCATAGCGCTCGCCGTCGATATCCACCCACTTTACGAGTTGCATCAGCTTGCGCCAGCGCGCAGCGTCATTCAAAAGTGGCTGGATCGGCCAGCAATCGTTGGTCGATATGGAAGCGTCGACAAGCCTCTGCGCGAGCATCGCGAAAATCGGGCCGCGTGTCTCCCAATCTTCTTCATTGCGCGCAAGCAGATTGATGATCATCTGTGCGTCGCAGGCACCGACTTCCTTCTCGATGAACTGGCGTAAGTCGCCGGCCGTCACTTTCGGGCGATTGAGCCGACGATTCCAGATCTTCCCACACTCATCAAGGGCCGCGTGCTCGTCGCTGCCGACTGCGATCCACGGCGTGCTCATCCCACAGTCCGCGCAATAGATGCACGCGAGCTTCTCGGTTTTCGGGGCGTAAGCCGGGCGAGCCAGCGTGTCGCCAATCTTGGGCGGTCCAGCCTGGCGGCCGAATTGCCCGTAGTCAAACCCGGCTTCGCCAATGTCCGGGACGACACGTTGTGAAAATCCAGCGGTGCCGCGTCCGCCGCAGTGATCGCATGGATAGAGCTGTTCGTACATTTTGGGTTTTCGCGCGTCATTACCTAGTGTGATTATCGTTGGACATCGGACGCGCGAAAAGCAGGAGTTACAACCTGAAAGGTATTATTCATTTACTGCAATAATCGGAGGAAAGTCGTCGTGCAACTGCCCGTCGAGCTCGCGCCCGGCCTTGCGCTTGCCGATCCGGTCCATCGTCTGGCGAAAGGGATTGGGTCCGTGAGCATTCCAGTGGTCGTTGTAGTCAAAGAACCCGCTGCGAATATTGCGACGATCACGTTCAATCAGATCGTTGCCTGCGCAACTATTTCCCGGTGCCCACTCGCCCCATTGCTTGAAATGGAAATTGACACCAGCAGCGTGACATTGATCACGCAGGGACCGAACCCAGGCAGGGTGAATCGGCCGCGCACCGCGGCCGCTTTCACCCCCAACGAAAATTCCGTCGATCATCGGGGGTGCCTGAAGTTCGCCCGGGCTGCCCCACGGACCGATCCAGTCGTAAAGGTTGACCGGGCCGAGTAGAGGCTCCATCGACAGAAAGCGCACGCTCGCCGGTGCGTCGACGAGTTTGCGAATATCGCGGTCGGCTTCTTCCTGATTGACGATGGTCGCGCCGAGCCAGACGTTCTCCGGCGTGCCTTGCGGAAACATATCGGCGAGCATCGCGCCGGCATTCCCGATCCGCTTGGTGAGTAACATCCAGACGAGATGCGGCGTCTCGCGAATGAGCCGGGCGAAGCGTTCGCGTTGACCGTCGGGTGCGGCGTTGTCGAACGGATCGCATACGCTCGGGAAGACCTTCCGGTATTGGCCCGCCTTCGCCGCGGCATCGTTCCAGCGCACAGGTTTTTCCCAATGCGCGTCGCTGTAGACACGGCGAGGGGCTCCCGGTCCCCAGTTTTCCCCATGGCGCAACCAACGGTTCATGGACTCGGCATAGCAGTGGTCGCAGCCCGGACCGACCTTCTGGCAACCCTCCCAAGGGCTCCATGTCATGTCGGTCCATTCAATTGCAGTATTCGCGCCCATTGTCCGCTCCCGGTCAAACTGCTTCAGTGGCGAGCGCCGAGGCGGCGAGCGTCCCAGACTGCCGGGCGCGGGCCTCGATTCTGTCGAGCCACCGCAGGTACGTATCGTCGCTGGCCAGGTCGGAGACGAAAGGGGCGATGACGTGATCCAGGGGTGCCGCCGTCAGGTTGATGCTGACGATGGTTTCTTGATCGGGAACGATCCAGAAATACCAGCGCTGGACAAAGTACCACCATGTCTTTGCGCGCTCGAGTTCAGACCATGTTGCCGTGAAATCGAGCACCGAGCCGACGGCGCTGAAGAAGACGCAGCGCACACCGTCGCCGCACAGAGATGCCACCACCACCTGGCGACCGCCGGAAATGGACTGCGGATCATGACATGCGCAGCTGAGTGCCGGGTAGCGACCGACCCAGTCGAGCGAGCGCGAGATCGCGCGTTCCAGAAAGAACGTCTTGCCTTGCATACGAACTCCGATGATATGTCGCCCGCTCAGGGACGGGTATGCACTGAGTGTGCCTCGTTCACAGGGAAGTCAAGCGGCCGGCGTTGGCCATTGTGGCTAGCGACGTTTACTGGCGGGTGGCAGCCGGACAGCATCCAGGACCTCGCGATCCACGTTCCATTCGACGACCGGGATCTGCCGTGCAGATCGCAGAGCGCGCTTTTCTTCCTTGCGAGCTTCGTAGTGGTCGACCCCATTCATTCCATAGACCTCGACGTGGGTGTCAATGGCCGTATCACACAACACGAAGTCGGGCAGCATGTCGTCGCCGTCGCTCATGCGAACAGGTTTCTGGAAATCCCGGCCCTCCATGACCAGCCTGTTGGCCATGGCAACTTCGGGCATGGAATCGCATGGCAGGAGCGCGCGGGAGCACAGCATCACCGCTAGATCGACGAGCTTCAGGTGACCTCTGGGTGTGCGTTCAACGAGAAGGAGGGCGATGACCCGAGCGGCGCGATCGCCGAGCGCGCGCCATGCGTGCGGATAGGTTCGCGCAGCGTGGTCGATCAGGCTGGTGCTAGCGTAGTACTTACGTGCGCTCTGTCTGAGGCTAAGCGCGTGACCATACTGCGTGGGCGAAACCTCGTTGATCTCACCGATGACCAGTCCTCGCCTCGTCGTCCCTTCTTCGACGGTCAGGCGACCAATGAACGCATCGAATTCCGCATTGATCGCGACGCGATCGGCTTCATCGAATCGACGCATGATGTGCAGGACATCCTGCGCGTCGGCGCCATTGATAAGCGCGGTGCCGACCTCGGCGAGGAGCTGGGCATTGCATTGCCCCCAGTGCCGGGACGTGCTCGTGCCAGTCCACTGGTTAAGGCCAGCCTCGACCCAGAGCGTCTGCAGGAATGCAAGCAGGCTGGCTGAGCGGCGACTGGCTCGGCTGGACGGCTTCGCGGGCGAGCCGCGTGAGCCTGTGGTGGTTTCCCGCAGGGTGAGCGAGGCGTCGAGTTTGACATTCAGGCCGGTGGGCGTCGCGAAGATTGCGGCTTTCGTGTCCGCACCGCTGGCCGGCTTCGTGACGTCGGGATCCTTGAAAAATGCGCAGCCGCGCTTGTGACGGTGGCCGTCATCGGGCCAACCGGCCAGGTGAAGAAGCGAGCCGTAACGGCGTATCACGAGCTGCAGCGGCGCGGCGTGGGTCTCGCAGAGGCAGACCGCGTAGCCGGGCGTGACCTTTGCGCGCTCGAGGCGCTTCACGTAGCGGGCCGGATTTTCCTGTACGTCACTGAGCGGAAACTCACCGCCATCGAAAGATACCTGGGACATGGTTGCCTCTGCACCATAGAAAAAGGCCGCGCGCGGCGGCCGTGGAAGGAGTTGTACAAATCGCGGGTCACATCTGGCCGCCATGGACTTCACTGGGCGAATATTCTCGTCCCGTTGTCTTGTCGGTCAGGAACCATTCGCCGGACCGTAGCCGTATGACGTTGCACTGGGGATAGCGCGCGGCCATCATCGCCAGCTCCCGCTCTTCGCGGCTTTTCCGGATCGTTGAAATGAGCCCGGCGACGAGGTGGACGGTCACCAGCGCATACAGGGCCGCTGCCATGACCACGGTTGGCGTCCATGACTGTTACGTCCCGCTATATCTGGGTTCCAGCGGAGGTGTTTATCTCGGTATCAAATAGGATGAAGTTTGGAACTTAACCCTGAACATCATGAGATGAGACGGACGTAAAGAA
>NZ_CAJNBO010000038.1:0-53655 GCF_905221015.1 Paraburkholderia nemoris
CTTCCATCGTTACGAACATAGCCGGTCAACCGATCCGAACCGCCGTGTACGGACCCGTACGCACGGTGGTGTGGGAGGGGTCGGGCCGCGAGGCCTGCCCCTATCCCGATCGTTTCATGCGACCGCGACTGGCCGGCTCCGGGTGCGCCTTTTTCTGTCAGGATGAGACTGCCGCTGTGCCCGCCCATGCTGGTGAGACTGTTACGACATGCCCTTCACATGATGATCCGCCCGTACGGCCACCAGCAAAAAAGCCGACCCTTTCGAGGCCGGCTTCAGTGCCGTCTTTCAGGCATGCCGGTTCTTGCTGCTGCGAAGATGCACGGCACTACCGGCCCCGTGCGGTGAGTACTGCTTTTGACGAAGTTGCCGCCCCGTCAGGGTTCGCGGGCACACGATACCGCACGATCCGTTGCCCGCTCCAGCCATGACCGCAAGGCGCAATGCGCGCCGAACGCGTCTTCCCGTCGCCGGCTTCGGCCCGTTCGCAGTATCACCTTCGCCATTCCGAAGGGACTGCTGTTCGCGCCACAGCGCGTGAGCGGTTTGCCGTACATTTTGCCTGCAATCAGTCCGTCAATCATCACGTTGTTTCGCTGCCAGGCCCATTGCCCTCAGCAACGGGCCGATACGTGTGCTTCAGCATCGCGCCGATTTCTTCCACGGAAATGAAAGTCATCGCCTCATGGGCCAGCGCAACCGCGTGCGCCGACCGGTCGCCCCTCGCAAGCAGCGTTCGCAACGTGTCGGTCCGCGTGAAGCCGTTGGCACTTGCGGCAGCCAGCAGTTCATCGAGCATGGCCACAGCCTGCGCACGCTCGTCCGCCGTCATTTCGTTGTCGTGCGTCCTGTCACCGCTCAGCAGCAGTAGCGGCATCGTGGTCGGCGTGCTTCCAATGGTTTCGGGATGGCAGCGCCGGCGCATCAACAGTTTTCGTTTCAGTATCAATGCGCGTCTCATAATTTCCTCCTGTCCCGGGCACTCGGTTTCGGGGCGGCGCTTCGATTGAGGGGCGTATGGTGCGCCCGGCGCACCGATATCGGCGCCCTGCATGGCAGCAAAATCCGCTCGTCGATGGCGAGCTGCGTCGAGACCGGCCGCGTGCCCCGCGTCGACCACGGGAGCCAGGTGTCGCGCTGCACGTGAAACAGGGCAAGCAGCACGCCTGTGGCGACCACCGTTTCGACCAGCACATCCAACTTCTGTTTTTTCTCCAGCCGGCAGCAGTATGCCGACGCGGAACGGTTAAGTACGACGAACATCCTGTGTACGTTCGCCGCCTGGTTGCGTCGGCACTACGCCGCACCGAATCGAGCAAAGTCAGCCAGAGTCAAGGGCAGCCCCCAGCGAAAGCCGGGAAGAAGGTCACCCCCATCCGATCACACGACTTGCCGGAAGAACGGCGTGATGTCGTGGTGAACGCCACGGCGACGCTGTTTGACGGCACGACGTACTTCCGCCTGCGATGGAAGCTGACAGGCGCTATGCGGTCCCCCGCTTGAACGCGACCGACGCGAGCCTTGCGTAGCAGTTCGACCAGTATCGTCGGCGCAACCGTTCGAGAGCAATGGAAGCCCGTCTGCCGATCATCCACCTGACGGCTTTAGCGCGAAGCATTAGCGACGCGCGCATGAAGCGGCGAGTGGACTCAGGTCGGCCAGCTTTCATTGCATGTCCTCCCGCCGGCCAGGTAGCCCGTCGCTGCCCATTCCACCCTGCACGATTTGCAGCTCGCGAGTGCGTAGTGGCAACCCACATTGCGCGTCGGTCAGCGTTTTCCGCACTTTTCGGGCGAGGTCCCAGCGCATGTCCCAGAACACGTCGATGTTCGCCCACACGCGGACATTCAGCACCGCAATGCTGTCGTCGAAGCGGCTGACCATCACCCGCGGCACGGGGTCTTTGAGTGCACGCGGATCACCGGCAGCGAGCGTATGCAGCGCAGCGAGTGCGCGATCCACGTCGTCGCGCATGGAGATTTCCACTTCGAGATCGAGACGGCGCGTCGGATTACTGCTGTAGTTGCGGATCGAATTGCTCCACAGCGCACTGTTCGGCACGTATTCGCAGATGCCATCCGGCTTGGTGAGGCGCGTCGTGAACAGGCTGACTTCCTCGACCGTGCCCGCACCGCCGTCGATATAGTCGCCGACCTTGAACGGCCGCAGCAGCAACAGCATGATACCGGCTGCGATGTTCTGCATCGTGCCTTGCAGCGCGAGACCGATCGCGAGGCCGGCGGCGCCGAACACGGCGACAATGCTCGCGGTCTGGATGCCCACTTGCGACAAGGCTCCTACGATCGCGATGACGCGAATAGCCCACAGGCTTGTGTCGCGCAGGATCGGGCCCAGTGTGGCGTCGACACGCGATTGACGGGTGAGCAAGCGGCTCAGCCAGCGTGAGACGCGGCGTGACACCCACCAGCCTGCTGCCAGTACCAATATCGCAGCAAGCAGGCGCATCGAGAATGACGCCAGCGCATCCCAGAGGAAATTCCACTGAGGTGTCGGGACTTCGGAGAAAAGCTTTTGCATGGTCTGGACAATCATTGAGACACGCGTCGTACACCCCATGGGGTGGCACCAGGCCGGGCGGCCTCCTGATGCTCAGGGTCGCACATACCCGCGCACCAGCTCCGGCAGATTTGCGGCACACACGTGCAGCGCGAACATTTCATGTATCCCGCCGATCATGCCCATGGCAACCCCCGCTCATCAAACCCTTCCCCGGGTCATGTCATTCCTGATCCCGCGCGACGTCGGGATCGTCTTCGGGGACCGGTCCCAGACCGGTGAGCTGGTCGAGGGCCTCGTCAGCTCGCAGCCACCAGACGGCGATTGCAGCGATCACGATGACAATTAGCGCTGCCATGAGCAGCAGCCCAACGACGATCAGAACGAAGGGGTTCACGTCCGGATTTCCAGGGCGCATGCAATGATCATATTGTCAGATCAACACGGCTGATGCTATTGGACCTTGGTCCCATGAAAGCACCGGACGGCGGTGCTAGAGCATCCCGCAAAAGCTCACGATGAAGTCAGTATGACTTACGCTATGGTAGCCGCCGCTTCGCAGCCGGGCATCGCAGCGCGTTCAAACGGTTACTTCGTATTCAGAAATAATTCGTTTCGGATTGCGATCAGGTTCGAAGCGAGTATCCCATGAAGGACTATCTGGCTTCGGGCGAACTGGCTACCCGGCAGCGTCCCCAGCCTTGCGAAGCTGATCGAGAAAAATGTAGCCCGCCCAGGTTAGCCGCTCGATGGAAACATTCACCTCAGACCGGGCGTCCACATGCGCGACAATGAATCCGGCTTCGCGTAACAGCACAATGTGCAGCACGACCACACCCTGGTCATAGCCGTCGAACGTCTTGAACTCCAGCTTCGGCGGAATCTGGATCGAGGTGTTGGCCTCGACGTGCTCGAGGATCTTGCGGATCAGGACAAGGTCACGTTTGCCATTCACGTTAGCGCTTCCTTCAAAAAGGCCCACCCGCAACAGAGGGCGGTCCACGCGGCTCGATACCCAATTCCTCGACCGGTACTTCAGCCGACGCGCCTCAGATCACCTGACAGGTAGGTCCGGGCATCGTGAAGCGGTGAAGGTGCGCCATTGCCGCGACGATCCGCCGCCGGCTCGCGATGCTCCTGTGCGAACCGCCTGATGGCCTCGTCAGCGGGCTGTGGAACCGGCGCCGTCGACACGTTCCTGACCGCCCTCGTCCCGGCGCGCTGGGCGAGGGTGGCGCACTCGCGGTCGATCCATTGACGTGCCCAGTCGAGCGCGTACCGTTCTGCCGCTTCCGTGTCAGCAAAGCGCGGGCCGATCAGTCCGGAACGCTCGACGCGCTGGCCGTCCTTCACGATCTGCACGCACGCGCGATACATCTGCTGCGGTACGGGCTGCGCCGATGCGTGGATCGTGTGGTCCCGGTACGCTTCGATCTGCGCGCTGCTCCATGCAGGATTGGTCCACAACGCACCGCAGCGAGGGTCTGGCTGGCAGGGCGCGGACAGGTTTGCGCGCGCGCAGGCGGGTGAGTTGCGCGGGATCAGATCGTCCTGATCCGTCGTTCCGGACAGTTGCCGGGTCATCGCGGAAATCGCATCGGCCGGCTGGCAGGCGTTGGCATCAACAGCTGAGGTCCGCCAACTTTCGGGACTCGTCCAGACGATGCCATGCGGGCCGTCCGCGTCGTGCACCCGCCCAGACCGTGCGGCGCGTGCCACCGACGCCTGCGGAATGCAGGCGAACGTGCGCCCGAAGCCCGACAGCACGCTGATCATCTGCGCGAGCGTACCGGCACCCAGCCACTCCTCGAAGCGGTGCCGGCACGTCGGACCGGAAGGATAGCGGCCGGGTAACCTGGACCAGGGTTCACCCGTCGTCATGATCCACAACACCGCATTGGCCACTGGCCGGGCCTGGGCACGAGGCCGCCCCCGCCGGTTCAGGGAGCCGGGTTCGTCAGCCAGGAGTGTCGCGAGGCAGGACCATTCGTCATTACTCAGTTCATCGAAGCACATGAGTGTCTCCACGCAGCCAGGCCGGGCCGCGACCAGGGCGAATCACGAACCGGTCATTCGTGTTGCGCCACTTCGGTTGCACAGTTCTGCTGTACGCCCTTGGGGAACATCCGCGAACACTGCACATCGGCAGGGCGGATTTGCCCACGAATTGACGCACGCAACGGGGTCTCACTCGTGCATGGAGATTTTGTGCCGGCAGCCTACCATTGCCAATAGCCTGGCCGAATATCCATTTCCATATACTGGGTTTGGATACAAATATGCGTGGCAAGTCATGACAGATTTATGACTTCAATTTTTATTCCATCTTTACGATTCGTAATGAAAAGCAGTATAGCGTGGCATAACACGGCCGACTGGAGAGACGTTTACATGTCCTTGCATGAATCTCCCCCCAAAAAACGAAAGCATCCTGAAATATTGATCTGTAATTTCGAATCGCTACGTGGCTCGCGCGACGTCGCCCCTGATACCGGGTCGTAAGCAGCAATCGGGGCGCGACGCCCATCCGCCCCGTCATGGTGAAACCCGTCTTCCAGAATTACCTGCGATTTTTTGCCGATTTATTGAGCATTTTCTTTTTGCTTTTTCGTCTACTTTCCTGCATGTGGCAGTGTGCATTGCATTCGCAGAACGCACCGGCTGCCGTGCCCCTCCCCAGCATCGAGGCGAAGTCATGACGACACCCTGCAAGGTCTCCATCTGTTTACCAACCTGTAATCGCCCGGAACTGATCGTCCAGTGTCTCGAATCGTGCCTCGCGCAAACGCACGCGAACATCGAGATTGTGGTTGGCGACGATTCGAAGGATGACCGGACGCAGCGGCTGATGGCCGCGCGATACCCGCATGATCCGCGCATCCGCTACGTCAGAAACGAGCCGCCGCTCGGCCAGGCGCGCAATGTCGCCAGCCTGTTCGCGCGCGCCAGTGGCGACAGGATCCTGCTGATCCACGACGACGATTACCTGGTTGAAGACGGTGTCGAGCGGCTGGTTTCGCTATGGGAGCGTCATCCCGATCTGGACGTCGCGTTTGCCGACCAGTACGAGGTCGATCAGGCGGGTCATGTCGACCGTGCGGTCAGCGACCGGCTCAACGCCGATTTCCATCGCACGAAAAGCGCGGAGGGACTGCAGAACCTCCCCGGCCGGACAGGCCTGATCCAGATGTTCCCGAACAACGGCTGGCTCGCGAAGGCGGAGCTCGTCAAGCGGATCAGCTACAGGGAACAGTTCGGGACGTGCTGCGATTTCGTGTTCGGCACCGAGCTGTGTCTCGCAGCGCAGCAGGTTTACTACCTGAACGAATATGTCTCGTACTACCGCAAGACGGACATCTCGATCTCGACGGACACGCGCGGCTCGACCCGTGCCGCCTCGGTGTCCGCCTATGCATTTGTCACCAGCCTGGCACTGGACCGTCAGCTGGAGCCCGCCCGCACGCTCGCGTTGCGGCGCCTCGTGCCGATCGTCGTCTCGGTCCACTCGAAGAATCACGCGCCGCTGAAGGGATTGCGGATCGCGCTCGGGCACCTGTCAGCGTACAACTACGGATTCAGTGCGCGCCTTTATTACCACCTGATGCTGATTGCCCGATCGCTGTTCGGTCTCATGGTGCGCTGAGCTGCGGCTGCAAAAACGCAACCCCCGATCCGCCAGCGAAGAAGCGTGATCGGAAATGTTGCTGCCGGCAAAGCTGTAGCGAGACGCCGGCGGCAGGTTGTCCTCTCCAGATGTGTTCAATAACCTGACGTTCACGAGGTGTCTCATGACCAGTGCACCCTTCCACTCCAGACTTGCAGGACTCGTCGCCGCAGTGACTTTCGTCATTTCAGCCGGTCCAGGCGCCCGGGCGCAAACCCCGGCGGAGACCGCGCCAGTGGAGGATGCGCCGTTGCTGGCTCCAGTGGCTGTGAGCGCCGCGACACGCGCGATGACGCCCGGCGCAGCTCTCGCCCCGTCCTTCACTGCGACTGACTGGCCCACGTTCGGCATGAATGCCCAACGGACCGGGAACAATCCCGTCGAGACCGTCCTGGCGACATCCAATGTGGCGAGTTTGCGGACCCACTGGACGACGGATCTCGGTGGGCCCATGCTGACCCAGCCGACACTGGCGGCAGGCGTCAGCATCAACGGGGTGCTGACCGATGTTGTCTATGCAGCGACGCTGCAGGGGGACATGTTCGCGCTGAACGCATCCACCGGGGCTACCATCTGGAAGCAGCACGTCGTGCCCGTGCATACCACCTGCAGCGACTTCGCCGCATCAGGCGGCAACATCGGTTTCATCGGAACGCCGACCATCGACCGCAGCCGGAACCAGATGTACATCGTGAGCGGGGACGGTTTTCTGCACGCGTACAATCTGGCCACCGGCGCGGACCTGCCCGCGCTGCACGTGATGATCCCCGATCCAGCGAATGTGGCTCCGAAGACCTACGTCTACGGCAGCCCGACCCTCAGCGTGAGTACGCAGTTCGGCACCTCGCTGTACCTCACGACGGCCAGCACCTGTGATACCACGCCGTACCACGGACAGGTCGTGCGCGTATCGATCCCCGACGGCGCGATCCTGCAGCGCTGGTACCCGGATGGGGCCAGCGGGCCCAACGGCGGCGGCATCTGGGGACCGGGCGGCGTCTCGGTCGTGCGCGGTGGATCAGCGGTCTATGCGCTCACGGGAAACGCATTCGCCAATCCGCAGAACGCGGCGTTTGCCGAACACGTCGTCGCACTCACCAGCAGCCTGGCCGTGACCGCATCCAACTCGCCGATGGCCCCCACAACACAGGACGCGGACTTCGGTGCGACCGCGCCGCTGTTCCAGCCCCGAGGCTGCCCGCCCATGCTCGCAGCGTTCCAGAAGACCGGCAACCTGTTTATCTATGACCAGGCCACCATCCAGTCAGGCCCGACGCAGACGCTGAATATCAGTCAGCCCAGGGATTCCGGGACCAACATCGGCCTGCCTGCGTATGATCCGGTGCTGAAACAGCTGTACATGGCGGCGCCGTCCCATTCGCCCACCGGTTTCGACAACCACGGGCTCCTCGCGCTCGGCATCAGCAGCACCTGTTCCGTCAGTCTGGCCTGGCAGCAGCCGGTCGGCAAGGATTCGATTTCTGACAACCCGGCCATTTCCCCGGTCGTTGCAAACGGCGTGGTGTACTACGCCGACGGAATCGCCGACCAGGTGTTCGCTGTGGACGCAAAAAGCGGCCAGATACTCTGGAGCACGGATAGCCTTCCGGTCGCCGAGCGCCCCGCAGGGCCCATCCTCACGTCGCCGACGGTCGTGAACGGGCAGCTTTTTGTGGCAGGCATGGACCACAAGCTTCGCGCCTTTGGCCTGTAGCCCATCCGGTCGAGCAGAACCATGAGGAGACGACCGATGTATTGCGCGACACTTACCCGACGGAACCCGTTTCACGATTCGATTCGTGAAACAGTCAGGGCAGAGCCGCGCGCTTTGTCCGAGGCTGACATCGACGCCCTGGCCCGGGTAATGGATACGTTCGGGGTCGCCGTCCTGCGTAATGTCGTTCCGGCGGCGGTGCTCGCCCAGATGCGGGATTTCATCGAGAACGAAATGCGGCAGAACGGCCAGGGTTCTGGCCTTGCAGGCAGTGACTGGGTCAGCGCAAGCCCACTGGCGGCGCTGGGCTGCTCGCCCGCATTTCACGATATCCTCCTCGCTTTATGGGAAAGGGCGATGCAGCGTCTGGCACCTGACGTTGAAGTCGCCGCGTCTCTCAGGGTGCTGGGCGGAACGGTCAGACTCCGGCATCCATGGCGTTTCCACTACGATTCATGTGTCGTCACGGCCCTCATACCGCTGCCGGGTCGAGATCGTCCTGACGAGCCATACGGAGTCGTGCTGGACCCCGGCTGGCGTCCTGTGCGCCGCCGGTCAAGTGCCACTACTCCTGAGAATGCGGTGGTCAATCATCCTCTGGTTCGCCCGATCTGGCGGACGCCGACTGTTCGGGACCGGCTGTCCCCGCACGTAATTCCAGTTCACCCGGGGAACATCTACTTCTTCCGGGGCATGCAGTCGTTACACGGCCACCCGCCGCGCCTGCCTGAGCGCGTGCGCAGCATCGCGCTGTTCCACTTCGGAGACCCGCATGCAGCCAGTTTCCTGAAACGGCTCAGCGCGCGATACCTTCAGCCCAACCTCAGGCGCAAAAACAGCGCTCCATGAATTCGGGTCCCATCGCACTCAGGAGCGCAAAGCGAACGGAATCAACATTATCAGGAATGCTTCTATAACTAATCAGGATTACATGACAAATGAAATTTACATCAACGTGGTGCTGGCCGAGGTAAGGGGCAGCCTGCATGGTCCTTGCGTCTGGCGTCCGGTAACGCCTCACGTCACTATCCCGCCGCAACCACCGGGAGTGGCATCGACGCCCGTTGTGGTGGATCGAAACCCGATATGATCGACCGGATCTGACCGGTGGCCCTTCAGAATTCTGGCCTTCGCCGACAGGAGCGTGTCACTCATGATCAGGAAACGAATCTCTGTCGCATTTCTCGCCGCTGTACTGATCGCGACGATTGCGCCGGCATGTCGGGCCCAATACACCACCGACTGGCTGGCGAACACATACGGGACCCTTGCCGCTCACGTGGGTAACGCCGCCCGTTCCATGTGGGTCGCGCCCGAAGGCGTCATCTATACGGCGTCGATGTGGGACGAAAACGAGGGCGGAGTCGCCATGTACCGGAATGGCCAGAGCGCAGGTTCCATAGGACTTCACAACGAGTTTCAGGGCGGCGCCATTACGGGTAATGCCACGTCGATCTTCGCGGCGTTGCAATTCAGCACCAGCTACGGCAGTGGTGCGGTGGGACGATACGACAGGACCAGTCAAAAACGCGACATTCTCATCTCCGTCAGCGCAACCACGACCGAGCGGCGGGCTGATGTCATCACAGGACTCGCGACGTCGGGCTCACTCCTTTACGCGAGCGACTTTCCCGGCAACCGGGTCCGGGTCTTCACCACCGCCGGTGTCTGGCAGCGGGATATCAACGTCCCGGGTCCGGGCGCGCTCGCCGTGGACGGCGCAGGAAATATCTGGGTGGCGCAGAAGAGCGCGGGCACGATCGTCGGATTCAGTCCGGCCGGCACGCCGCTGAACACCATCCAGATGTCCGCAGCCTCCCGACCATCCGCGCTGTATTTCGATGCGGCGATCGGGCAGCTCATGGTCGGCGACGAAGGGCCCGACATGAATATCAAGCTCTACAACATCTCGGGCATTCCACTGCTGGTCGGCACGTTTGGCATTCAGGGCGGATATCTCGACACCACGGCCGGAATCAAAGGCCAGGTGGGTGCGAAGCGGTTCACCCGCATCGCCGGCATCGGCAAGGACTCCGCCGGCAACCTGTATGTGCTCAACAATCCGTGGGGCGGAGGCTGGGATCTCGGTCGCAACGGCGGCACCGACCTTCACGCGTACGACACTGCCGGCAACCTGCAATGGACGCTTCAGTCCCTCAACTTCGAGGGGGTCGCCGCGCCAGACCCGGCTACGGATGGCACCTGGTTCTATGGCGGCACCAACATCTACACCGGTACCGCAGGAGGCACCTTCGTCGCGAACACCGCCGATCCGTTCGACTACCCATCCGATCCACGACTCGACATCAACGATATCCAGCGCGACGAGCACTTCGGCCAACTCGCCACCGTCGGCGCCAACCGGATCCTTGTGGCGTCCGGCCAGAACCCGCCAATCTTCTACTTCTTCCATTTCAATGCCGCGCATGGCTACATCGCCATTCCGGACGCGTCGATTCCGGGCCCCGCGTTCAATACAAACCGGCAGGTCACGGGCGGATTCTGCCTCGACGGCAGGGGCGATGTCTGGGCCGATCTGGACAGGACCAACCACATCTACCACTATCCGTTGACCAGCTTTGATGCGAACGGCAAGCCGACATGGGGAGCAGCAATTGCAACGCCCACTCCGGGGACAATCCGGCCATTGGCGCGGATCATCTACCTGGCGGATAGCGACACCATGATCCTCGCACAGGGCATCGCCGGGAGCTGGGACTGGACGGCGATGAAAACAAGGATCGAGGTGTATCACGGCTGGCTCGCAGGCAACACCACCCGGCCTGATCCGGTCATCAGCCTTAGCAGCGCCAACGCCAAGTCGATCGCGGCAGCCGGCAACTATCTCTTTGTCGGCTACGTCCACACCGTGCCCAACATCGACGCCTTCAATCTCAGCACCGGCCGCATGGACACCACGTTGACCAGCAGCAGTCCGGATAAGGTAGACGTCGGCAATGACGTGGATTCGATGTACGGCATCAGGGCGTACCTTCGATCGACCGGCGAGTACGTGGTCACGAAGGATAACTACAACGGCTCGAGCATCGTTGTTTATCGCTGGACGCCCTGATCACCCGTGCCCGTCGCGCCCGCTCAGCGACCGGACTTCCTGCCTGACGCTCTCCACGTACCGTGAGTCCAGGCTTTCAACTGTCGGGGGGAGCCCACGCGCTCCCGAGTCAGCGAGTAGCTTAAGGTGATGGCCTATGTGCCCAGTCATGATGGATGTTGCTTTCCCTGACGCGCGGTCGATCGTCGCGATTCTGGCCGTGGCGATGATCGTTACGTTCCCTGTCCGGAGGTGGCAGGCCTGCGACGGCGAATGCACGGATCGCGTATGAAAGAAATCATTCTGACTGTCGGCCGCGTGCTGCTGTTCGCCGCGATCATGATCCTGATCACCGGGGTCGGGGCCGTGATGATCCCGTGGTTAACGCGAGTCCTGTATTCCATTTTCCAGACCGGATGATGATTCCACGGCGAGCCGGGCGCTGATTCCGCGCAGGGAATCGCCTTTTCGCGCGTGCTCCTGCGTGCCGCGATGCGCGGTTCACCGGATCAGTGACTCGTTTTCGGGGGTGATAACAGGACCGTCGGCTGAATTTCCAGCCCGCCGGATCCCGGTGAGCACTTATCGTGGCCTTCGATATGCGTGGCGACTGCGGCCTCGTTCTTCCGCGCTGCACGGTGCCGCGCCGCCGCGCTCTTCATGCCAGGCACAGGGCGTGCGCAGCTCCCGCCGGTTCCATCCTCGCATTCTCGATTCGCGAAGCGACCCGGTTCAATGTCAGGATCCTGATCGCTGGCGACCAGCAGCGGCTTGCAGTGCGTAACCGTTACGCACTGCAAGCCGCTCGCCACCTGCGATGACCCGGTTCCATCAGTCGAAGTTCGAGCGTGTCGATGGCGCGCCGGACGATCTGCATAACGAGCCTTGCTGTCCCTGCAAAACAGCCGTTGGCGAGACGTGAGTGCAGGTTGATAGAACTAGGGTGCGCGAGCCGTTTCTGCGTGCCTGCATCAACTGGAAATTCACCTTCCTGCTCGCAAGGGACGTCCGGTTTCGGACCGCGCCCGCGTTTGCGCCGTCGTCCAGAACCCAGCCTGGTTTACGGTCATGCTGAAATACTCGCCGCAGGTCGGGCTCGGGTTGCGCTCGCCTGCCAGTTTTCGCTTCACGCTGTACACCTTCACGCTGTGTGCGCCTCGGCGGCTTCAACGACTTCCGTCGCAGGAGCGTCAGTTGCGGTATCGGCAACGGGACCGGTCACCGGGTCGCCGACGATCCCGGTCTCGCGCAAGGACACGTCGATGCGCGCGAGCGCATGGTCGAACGCGCCGCCCTGATGCCGGGTGCCCATCAGCGCGGTAGCGAGGATCGCCGTGTGTTCGGCCACCGTTTGCCGGTTCACGCCGCAGCGCTGCGCGAGGTCCGTCTGGGTCTCGGCGGTACGGGTGAGCAGGTTGTCCACGATCGCCGTGCGCAGCCGGATATCGGGCCGGTGGCCGCTCAGCAGCGGCGCGGTGTGCGCCACCACTGCCTCCAGCGCGCGTGCCCATTCGGGGTTCGGATAATGGCCGCTGCAGCAGGGGCGGCGGCACGGGCACGAGATGTTGCGCGGCGCGAAGGCGACCGTGAGCAGCGCCTGCTGCTCAGGTGGCAGCTGTTCGAGCCGGCGCCGGATGAAGCCGACCTGCGCGCTCGCTTCACCGGACGAAGTGCCCCCAGCGGGCGGCGCATGGGCGAGCGCTGCCTTCAGCGCATCGTCGGGGCACCGGTAGCGGGTTTTCATGGCAGTGGGGTGTGTTGCGCGGGAAAAAGCCACGCAGATACGACAAAATCCGCCGGAGGTTGACTCGGGCGGATTTCGGAGATACGGATTCGATGGCCATGTTAGACGCGTTTTGCCGGCTGTCAAGCGGCAGGACTGCGTCATCGCGAAAAATTCCGGATTCCCGGGCGTTGCAGCGCCAGGGCGATCCGCCCGGGTGCGGTCTTGGACGACCGCCCACGCGACCATCACCGTCCCGCAAAACAGCCGCTCGCGCGGCCCGGACGTAGGTTGATACCCGCCAGGGGCCGCGAGCGGCTTCTATGCGTCGGCGGAGGACCGCAAAACGCCTTTCTGGCCGGGAGGCTCCCCCCGATTTGCGACCGTCGGCACCTGTTCGCTGATCCGCAACCATGCCGGGATCGTGGCGCTCATGCAGCCCGACGAGTCCCGCATTCGAGCGCCAACACAGAATTTTACAATTTCGGACCGATCTGATTTTCTGGCAGGGGGGGCGCAGTTCAGAATCGCGTCCTGGACCAACTGCCCGGACATCACTCATGCGTATCGCCATCCTTCAGCGCGACCCCGTTCAGGGCAGGCTGCTCGAAAAAATCCTCGTGCAGGCGGGGCACGGCTGTGTCGTCTACGACGACGGCCTGAGCCTGTCGAAAGCGCTCGCCGGTTCGACAGTCGATCTGCTCGTGCTCGACTGGCGCGGGATGCGGCTCCCGTGTGCCGACATGCTCAAGGCAGTCCGCGCGGCGGGCGGTGACCGGACGCCGGTGATCTTCGCGTCGGCGGACGTTTCCGAAGTGAGCGTCGTGCGCGCGTTCGCCTGGGGCGCCGACGACTACATCGCGTTGCCCGTGGGTCACGCCGAATTCCAGGCGCGGGTCGCAGCACTCCTGCGCCGCGCGTATCCTGCGGACTACGGCGATGAAAGTTTCAACGCCGGACCGTATCACTTCGACCGGCGTCGTCAGATTGTCACGCTGCGCGGCACGCCGGTGCACCTGTCGGTTACGCAGTTTCGCCTGGCGTCACTGTTCTTCTCGAATACCGGTCGCGTGCTGTCGCGCGATCATATCTTCGCGATGGTGTGGGGCCGCGAGTGCCGCGAAGTGACGCGCACGATCGACAGCCATGTGTCGAGTCTGCGGCGACTGCTTGAGATCGGCCGGCACAACGGCTTCCGTCTGCAGGCCGTTTACAGGAGCGGCTATCGCCTGTTGCAGTTGCACATAGACGATGTCATCTGCGCGCCCAGGGCTGCAGCAGCGTGAGAGGCCGGTAGCGAACCGTTCAGGCCGTGTCTTCGGCCGCTGCATTTTTTTCGTGGGCCGTCGCGGTTGTGACGCCAACTGTGGCTGTATCGGCTTCCGGCGATAAGTCTTCGCAGCACCTGCTGCGATCACCGTCCCGCAAAACAGCTGCTCGCGTGGCACGGACGAGCGTCAGGCCTGTTGAGCGGTAGTCCGCAATCAGATCCTGTCCTTCCGTTGGTGCCGTTAGCGCCGGCGTGTCTTCCTCGCGCGCGGTGGCGCGCAACAGATCTTTGTCCGGCACCGCAGCGACCGCTTCCCACAACGCCTTGCGCCGATCGCCGGCAAGCTCCTTGAGCGCATTGGCGGCCGCGAGCACCTGAAGGTCATGACGGTCAAGTTGCGCGCGGTTCGCAAGATCCGCGACATCGCGGAACGGCCTGACAGTGCGTGCGGCTTCGATGCGGCGCGCCGTTTCTTCCCGCATGCCACGGATGACAGACAGGCCGAGACGGACGGGCGCCATGCTGCCATCGCCTTCCATCGTGGAGTCCCAGCCGCTGATCGTCACGTCAACGACAAGCACGCCGACGCCGTGACGCTTTGCGTCCTGCACCAGTTGCGACGGCGAATAGAAGCCCATAGGCTGGCTGTTGAGCATCGCGCACAGGAACGCAGCAGGCTCGTGGCGCTTAAGCCAACAGCTTGCGTAGACGAGTAGCGCAAAGCTCGCCGCATGACTTTCAGGAAAGCCGTACTCGCCGAAGCCCTGAATCTGCGCAAAGATCGACTCCGCGAAGTCGCGGTCGTAGCCGCGCTGGAGCATGCCTTCAACGATGCGGTCGTGATAATGCTGCAGGCCGCCCTTGCGCTTCCATGCCGCCATTGCGCGGCGCAACTGGTCGGCCTCGCCGGCGCTGAAGCCCGCCGCGAGCATGGCGACCTACATGACCTGCTCCTGAAAGATCAGCACGCTGAGCGTGCGCTGGAGCGCCTGTTCGACGTCCGGACCGGGGTAGCTGACCGGCTCGAGACCCTGTCGCCGGCGCAGGTACGGATGCACCATGCCACCCTGAACCGGGCCCGGTCGCACAATCGCGACTTCGATCACGAGATCGTAGAACTCTCGCGGCCGCAAACGGGGGAGCATGCTCATCTGCGCTCGTGACTCGATCTGGAACACGCCAACCGTGTCTGCCGCGCAGATCATGTCATACGTGGCTCCATCTTCGGGCGGGATATCTTGCATCTCGAACGGCTCGCCGCGCTGCCGCGACACGAGATCGAGCGTGCGCTGGATGGCCGACAGCATGCCGAGTGCGAGCACATCGACTTTCAGCAGGCCGAGCGCTTCAAGATCGTCCTTGTCCCACTGGATGACGCTGCGATCAGCCATCGACGCGTTCTCGATCGGCACCAGCCGGGACAGCTTGCCGCGCGCGATTACAAAGCCCCCGGTGTGCTGCGACAGGTGGCGAGGAAAGCCAAGCAGCTGCGCGGCGAGCGTCGCCCACTGCTGGATCATCGGCGTCTTGGGATCAAGGCCGCTATCGACGAAGCGACAGATCAGATCTGCGCTCGAGTCGAACCAGTGATGCTCCTTTGCAACCCGATCAACGATGACGGGATCAACCCCGTATCAGAGAATGGACGATCGAATGAACGGCTTGATGTTACAGAAACAGTTGTTGATTTCCTCGCTTATCGCGCATGCGGATCACCATCATGGCGATACGGAAATCGTGTCAGGCCGGGTAGAGGGTGACATCCATCGCTACACCTTCCGCGATTGTCACCGCCGTGCCCGTCAGATGGCCAATGCGCTCGTCAGCCTGGGCGTCAGGGCGTCCGATCGCATCGGCACGCTGGCGTGGAACGGCTATCGCCACATGGAGCTGTACTACGGCATTTCCGGCATGGGCGCGGTGATGCATACGATTAATCCGCGCCTGCACGTGGATCAGATCGCCTACATTGTCGACCATGCGCAGGACCAGCACCTGTTCTTCGACCTGACCTTCCTGCCGTTGGTGAAGGCCATTGCCAGCCGCTGCAGGTCGATTAAAGTGTTTATCGCCATGAGCGACCGCACGCACATGCCACCCGATTCAGGCATTGCCAACCTGCTGTGCTACGAAGACCTGATCGAAGGGCATTCCCCCGACTACGTGTGGCCGAATTTCGACGAGGATACCGCCTGCACGCTGTGCTACACGTCGGGCACGACCGGCAACCCGAAGGGCGTGCTGTACTCCCATCGCTCGTCGCTGCTGCATACCTTTGCGGCCGCGCTTCCAGACGCGCTGAACTGCTCGGCACGCGATGTGATCCTGCCGGTGGTGCCGATGTTCCATGTCAACGCGTGGGGTCTGCCGTACGTTGCGTGCATGGTCGGGGCCAAGCTGGTTTTCCCCGGTCCCGCGCTGGACGGCAAATCGCTGTACGAGCTCTTCGAAGCCGAACAGGTCACCTTCTCGGCCGGTGTGCCGACCGTATGGCAGGGCCTGCTGACCTGGCTCGAACAAGGCAGCCTGAAATTCTCGAGCATGAAGCGCACCGTCATTGGCGGTGCGGCCTGTTCGCCCGCGATGCTGCGCAAGTTCCAGGACGGGTACGGCGTTGAAGTATTGCACGCATGGGGCATGACCGAACTGAGTCCGCTTGGGACCGTCGGCGCGATGAAAGCCAGACACCTGGCCATGCGTCCGGAGGACCGTTGCGCCGTGCAAGCCAGGCAGGGCCGCGCGGTGTTTGGCGTCGATATGAAGATCGTCGGCGCGGACGGTCAGGAACTGGCCTGGGACGGTGTGACCTCAGGGGAACTGCTCGTACGCGGACCATGGGTTGTGCGCAACTACTTCCGGAACGAAGGGGGAAACCCCTTGCAGATCGATGCCGATGCACATGGCTGGTTTCCGACCGGCGATGTCGCGACCATCGACGCCGACGGCTTCATGCAGATCACCGATCGCAGCAAGGACGTGATCAAGTCCGGTGGTGAGTGGATCAGCTCGATCGAAATCGAGCACATCGCAAGCTCGCACCCCGCGATAGCGACCGCGGCGTGCATTGCGGCAAAGCATCCGAAGTGGGATGAGCGCCCGCTGCTGCTCGCCGTGAAGCAGCCCGATGCACAGGTGTCCGTTGAGGAATTGCTGGCCTTCTTCGAAGGAAAAATTGCGACGTGGTGGACCCCCGACGCCGTCGTGTTCGTCGAAGCAATGCCTCTCGGCGCCACCGGCAAGGTGCTGAAGAACCAGCTGCGCGAAGCGTTTCAGGACTACCTGCTGGCGTGATAAGCCAGCTCGCGATCTTTTGGGTTGTATAGCGACGTATGTCGTTACGGGTTGTTTAAAGCACAAAAACTGGAGACGCAATGAAATTGAAATGCATCGCGGCGGCCGCATTGGTTGCTACAGGAGGCGCGGCATACGCGCAATCGTCAGTCACGCTGTATGGCACCATCGATTCTGGATTGCTGTATCAGAGCACGTCGGCGGCTTCGTTCTCGCCGAAGGCGCCGAATACCGGGAAGGTGTACGCGTTCAAGGACGGCGGCATCTATGCGAGCACCTGGGGTCTCAAGGGCGTCGAAGACATCGGGGGCGGCTACAAGATCAACTTCAAGCTGCAGGGGGTGTTCAACAGCGGTACCGGGAAACTGGGACTGGCCGACGCACCGGGCGCTTCCGCGGTCTTCAATCAGCAAACGACAGTTGGCGTGTCGGGTCCGTTCGGCACCTTCGACGCGGGCCGGCAGATCGTGCCGATGATCTATGCGATGTATGACACCGACGTACGTGGCGCCCAATATTTTGGCAGCATCCTGACCGCGTGGCTTGGCATGAACCAGGCGGCGGGCTGGCCGGGCACCAGCACGAACGGCCCGATCGGCGCGCTGTATGACGACAACGCGCTGGTCTACCAGTCGCCGAAGTTCTATGGTGCAGCCTTACAGCGCTTCGGAAGCTGCTTCCTGACATCGCCGCTGGCCAGCCGGTCGACCTGTCGATGCGGCGTCCCAACCCTATCGCTGCCCGCGAGCGTCTGCGAGCCAGCGGGAATGATGCTGCGGCAACGCCGAAAGCGACGCTGGGGTTCCTTTCAGAAAAGCGCGTCATGGCAAAGGGCAAAACTGGATCAACGTGTCGGGCCTTCGTCGTCGGTCGCCGTCACTCGGCGGCCGTGCCGGGCGTACGCGTTGATTGAATGACGATCAGCATATCGCCCTTATCGATCGTGCAGGGCGCGTCCTCATAGAACGACATCATGGTCCCGTCGCGCACCAGTCCGACCACAAGCGCGCCTGCGACCGCGTTTGTCGCGCAGCCGATCTCGTGCGTCGCAGCTGGTCGCTCGACCAGGGTCACGCGACCGCGCGCCGACAGCAGGTCGTTGATGAACGGGACGAGGTAGCGGCTCTGTACCGCGTCGGCGAGCAGCAGCCCGCCGATCTTCGTTGACGATACGATGACGTCCGCCCCCGCCTGCCGCAACTGCCGCTGAAAGGTGTGCTCCTGAATCCGCACGACGACCTTCGTCGTCGGCGCGACGTTGCGAACGCTGAGGGTCAGGAGGATCGCGGTCGGATCGTCCGATACCGCGATGATCACCGCTTTCGCCGCGCGCACCTGAGCTTGTTGCAGCATGTCTTCGCGCGATGGATCGCCGAGTAGACCGGCGACCCCGAGCGCGGTCGCCGCTTCAAGGGCCGCCTGGTGCTGATCGATTACGACGATCGATTCGGGATTGACGCCGCTTTCCAGCAACTCGCGCACAGCGACTGAGCCACTCAGCCCATAGCCGCACACGACCACGTGATCGTGCAACTGTTTTTGCAGACGACTCATGTGGAACTCCTCGATCGCGCGTTGAATGACGAACTGATAGGCGGTGCCCAGAAAGACGAACCAGATGATGATGCGAATCGGTCCGATGAAGAACGCAACGATCAGCCGTGCGCGGGCTGTGATCGGCACAATGTCGCCGTAGCCGATGGTCATGACCGTGACCATCGTGAAGTACGCCACGTCGATGACCCCGAGTGCTTGTTTCGTCGCGTCTTGCAGACCATTGCGGTCGAAGTACAGCACGAGAAATGCGAGCGCGCACAGCCCAGCCACGAAGTAAAGACGCTGCAGCAGCACGCGATGCGGCGGATTGGTCGGCCGCGTGAACAATATCCTGGCGCGCGGCGGCTGCCATGGCGGACGGGTGCGCCGCGGCAGGCGAAAACGACGAGCCAGATTGCGGCGCCCGGTTGGCACGCGCACCTCCTCAATGAATTGCGCACGCATGGGATCCATGCGGTGGGCAGTAATGGCATTTCTACCGCGATATCGGGTGCGTTCAGGGGGCCTTCGGGATTCGGCAATTGAACCACGACAGCCGCATCGCACGATCAATATAGTCGATGGATGAAGCTTCGGTGGAATAGTGCGGTTGGACATCTGACAGCATGATGTGCACCATGGCTTACGCGACAAGGTCGAACCCACGCGTCACCGCCACTCGATGATTGCGGTCTCCTCGGCGCTGACGTTGCTGACTAATGCAGTCATTGCGTGGGATACGCAGCACATACAACGCGCACTCGACAGGATCGAGAAGCCCGGCTACCAGCCTGTGTTAACTGAACACCTGCGCAGCATCGCCCCGATATCGCTGGAAGATATCAATCTGCGCGGCACCTTCGACTTTCCGATCGCCGACTATGTGCATCGGCTTATGCCGAGTCTCGTGGTGGGTGTGGCGTCACCTTCGCAGCGCACGGGCTGAAACTTCGTCGACGACCCAGCCGGGCCGTCCTGCCGACCTGATTGTCGAGGCTCTCAGGAAACAGCTGCGACAGACTGTCGAAGTCGTCGTTATCCTTGAGGGTTGCGCCTTGCGTGCGTTCGCCATGATGGTTTCCGGAGATTAGTCGACGCAATGAGCACGCGGTGCGGACCACTATCGGCGAAAGCCGCCGCCACCGCCACCACGGCGCTCGCCTTGGGCATAGCGTTGGTTCTGGGCGGCACCTCGCTGCCGATTCTGCATTTGCTGGTTCAGTTCACCGGAGGGCGCCTGTCCGCTGGCCCGGTTAAAGCCACCCGCAGGACTTTGGGGAGAGCCGCCGCCCGGCCCGTTCGCAGCCGATGGAGTTTGACGCTGCTGTTGAGCGCTCTGCGCTCTTTGCTGAGCGGCCGCTGAATTGGCAGGCTGGGTTCCGGTAGGACGCTGCTGCTGGGCGATCTGTGCTCTTTGCTGGGCAGTAGCGGAATTCGCGGTCTGGGCCGCGGTGGGACGCTGCTGCTGGGCGCTCTGTGCCCTTTGCTGGGCAGCGGCGGAATTCGCGGTCTGGGCACTGGTGGGGCGCTGCTGCTGGGCGCTCTGTGCCCTTTGCTGGGCAGTGGCGGAATTAGCAGTCTGGGCACTGGTGGGGCGCTGCTGCTGGGCGCTCTGTGTCCTTTGCTGGGCAGTGGCGGAATTGGCGGTCTGGGCCGCGGTGGGACGCTGCTGCTGGGCGATCTGTGCCCTTTGCTGGGCAGTGGCGGAATTAGCAGCCTGGGCACTGGTGGGGCGCTGCTGTTGAGCGCTCTGTGCTAGCGGTTGCGTGCCCTGTGGCGTGGGCTTGTTGACCGAAGACCAGGAGCCATTTTCGTATTTCTGCCAGCTACCATTGGTGTTTTTGTAGACATTCCCGTCACGGCCCGCATACAGGTCGCCACTCGCGGTTTTGCCTGCCACCGCACGGCCATTGGCGGTCGTGCCAGCAATGGCCTTGCCACCTGCGGAATTCTGATAGGTACCAACCGAGCCCCTGGCCGTTGTCGAATGCTGCGTCGCCGCCCACTGGTTGCCCTTCACGACGACGGAACTTCCCCATTGGCCATACGCATTCGAGCCCTGACGCGTAGCCGCATAGGTGCCGGTGTAGGGATTGTAGGCCTGCGCAATACTTCCGCTGCCGTACCTCCCTGAAGCCGTCGCGCCACGTGCGTAGGTACCTGTAGAGGGATTGTACGAGGTCCCCCATTGCGCGCTGCCGTTCGGGCCGTAAGCGACGCCTCTCACGCCGCTGGCTCCCGTATAAGGGTTGTAGGTGCGATAACCGTAGGGTGCGGGACGCGGATAGTAAACCGGGTAACGCCCTGGACCCACGCCCACGTAGGGCGGATAGTAGTACCCATTGCCCTGCGCGATGATTGCGCCGACTGCCGCGCCTGCGATGAACACACCGAGATACCCGGCTGTGTAGCTCGCCTGGACGGTGCCGGCCGGCGTCACCTGTTGCGTGACGTAGGTCACGTTATAGACCGGCGAACTCGGCGGGATCGTATAGATGACCTGGGGCACGGACGTACTGGTTTGCCATGGCCCCGTTGGCGACGGAGAATCGAACCACACGCCCTGAGAGCAGGCGTAGTAGCGATTTTCCACCTTGATCACCTTGTCAGGCGTGTTCGCAGCGTATGAGAGCGGCGTACCCTGGATTGGCTGAAACTTGGGTTCGCCGCTGTACGAAACCTTGACGGCGGCCGCGGCCGCAGTGGGATTGACCTCGACGGTCGTCGGGACCTGCGCGAGCAGCACCGCATCTTCCGCTTCCGGCGTCCCAGGCACGGAGCTCAGGACTCTCGCAGCCACGCTATCGCGCGGAATCTTCGCGAAATCCGCCGGCAGATCATTGGTCGCGAACGTCCACGGCCCGCTTGGTCCGGGTGCGGAAAACCACCGGCCGCCGGTCAGATAGTAGTAAGCCCTGGTCGGTGAATAGACGAATACATCGCTATCGGTATTCTTTGCGAAGACCAGCTGGGTGCCAGGAATCGTTGCATAGACCGGTTGCCCGTCGAAGACGATCAGCTCAGCGGGGGTATTGCTGAAGAACACGCCCGGAGCCTTGCCCTTGTTCCCTTTGGACGGGGGGATAAAGGGCTTCAGGTCTGCCCAGGTGGGATCGGCAGGAACCTTCGACATCTTCGCAGGGAGCGTTTTCGTTTCTGCCCATCCGCTTTTCAGGTCGGTCGACGCCATCCACGACTGCCCGGTGAACAGGTAGTACTGGTGGCCGGCGCTATCGAAGAAGAGGGGCCAGCTCGCGTTGACGACAAACGCGAGGTCCGAGTTCTGAACCGGCGCGAGGACCGGTTCACCGTCGACAAATAGCAGGATCGCCGGTCCGAAACTGGCAAAGATGGCGGGCGGGTCATTCTTGACCGCCGCAACCGGGGGAGGGTTCTTTTTCTCCACGCTTGCGACGAGGCGGTCGACCGATATGGTCAGCGAAGCCTCAGGATTGAGGAATTTGCGTACGAGCTGATCCAGCCTTTTGGCCGTTTCCGGGTCTGTGTCAGGAAAGGTCGTACCGGTAATTTGCGGATTGCTCAGGAGCACGTTACGGCTATCGACATCAACATCCGTGTGCATCTGCACCGTGATAATGCCTACCTGCGGCTTGCCACCACGTGGCGTTACGCTAATGGCCATTCGACCGGTCACTTCCCTGAAGTCTTTCCAGTCGTCGATCTGTGGCTGGTAATAGACGAGTGTTGCGTCGTCTCTCGTTAGCTCACGCGGCCAACCCGGGTCTTGTGTCGCGGCGCGGATTGGCTGGATGGCCGACAACGCCAGTACCAGCGTCAACACGCGGATGGGCAGTCTGGAAGTCACGATGCTTTGCTCCTGTCCGCCTCACGGCACTTCCGCAGCGCGACCCGTGCCAGGGACGGAAGGCGAATGAGCAGACACGGGGTACCGATGTTGGCGGCCGGGTCGCTGTTGTCGTCAGTGGTGCAGCTAAAATGATAGGTTCACTACGGCGCGCATGCAATTGGACCTTGGTCCAATGCAACGGCTATCCAGTACAGAGTCATCGAGTTGAAAGGTAAAAAGAATACGAGTGCACGTCATTTACTATTTTCTCACTGCGTACTAGGATTACTTTGCAATTCAGTCTTATCCGGTCCTGGAAGTTTTTATCGGGATTTCTATCTGGCCGGCGGTGTCCACGTCCAGCCCTGCCATCTGCCACGCCAGCAAATCTCCGGACGGGCGGCGCATAACAAAGATGACGACTCGAAAGCTTGCCCATGACGCGGGCTTGGAGCACGCTCTGACGAGCGAACCACGATGCCGAGTTTCCGGCCCGCTTCGCAACATCTGGCGGCGGTAACATGCGGCGGGGTCAAGGGGCCTTGCCCTTGTCGAAATCCAGAGCGAATTTTTTGTCAGCCCATCTTTCGGTGCCGACATTTGAGAGGCAGTTCGGCCATGAGCATCTTCGTGCCAACTATTGTTGTTCTGGAAACGGCAATCATTTTGTGGTTAGGGATGGCGCTGGTGCGACGCCGACGGGCGGGGGCATTGATCGCTAGTCACAATCCGTCACGTCTGTCAGCGCGTTACGCTGCGCGCGCCATGCTCGGCCTGCGTGTAGTGCGGGCACGCTTATCGAGGATGGCCAGGAGAGCCAGTCCTTTCGACGCGTTGGCGAGAGCAGGCTCGTCAGGAGAGACATGCGAGACACGCGCGGAGAACCTTCGCGTCGCGGAAGCTTCCCGTGTGCCGGAAGCGGGTCAACGTGGGGCGCGCGCCGGGCATCCATTTGCGGAGCGACTCCTCAGGACGGCTTCCGCAAGATTCGTTCACCGGGGGCCCTCTGATAGTGGCGGACGAGCGGTGGGCCTGGCGGGTTCACACGCCGGCGCGGTCGAGCGAGGGAGCGGTGAGCGTTACTTTCGCGAGGCACTGGCGCTATTGCCGTTTGCGATTCTGATGCTCGGCGAGCATGGCCTCATGGTGATGGTCAACCCGCAAACTGCGAAGCTGTTTGGATACGAATCCGACGAAATCATGGGGAGATCTGTAGAACTGCTGGTGCCTGAGTTGCACTTCGACAGCAGTGCCGGCTTCTGGGCAGGCCCGTCCGCGTTACGGCAATCCCGCGGCATGGAGCCTTTGCACGAACTGTCTGCGCGGCGCAAGGACGGCACGGAGTTTCCCGTGGAAATCGGGCTTAGTGCATTTCGCTTCGATGACGACAACGTAACGCTCGCATTCATGATCGACCGGACGGATCGATATGAATTACACCGCAACCGCCAGGAGCTTGCGCATCTGACGCGGGTGTCCACCATGGGCCAGTTGGCCTCATCGCTAGCCCACGAATTGAACCAGCCGCTTACCGCCATCCTGAGTAACGTGCAGGCCGCGCAGCGGTTTATCGCTATTGATCCGATCGATCTGGGTGAGGTTCGGGAGATCCTGAATGACATCGTTCAGGATGACTACCGCGCAAGCGAAGTGATTCGGCGCATTCGCGCAGTCGTCAAGAAGGGCGATCTGGAGGTCGCGCCACTCCACCTCGCGGGCGTGATCCGTGACGTGATCCTTCTGGTGCACAGCGACGCGATTGTGCGCGGAATGCGCGTAACACTCGATATCGACGGTGATCTGCCTCCGGTGCGTGGCGACAGGGTGCAGCTGCAGCAGGTCATCCTCAATCTCCTGCTCAACGCATTCGATGCGATGAGCAATGTATCGCCGCTTGATCGTGTGGTCTCGGTGACGCTCCGGTCCGAGAGCAATGGCATGGCCTGTATCGCCGTTCGCGATCGGGGCCATGGACTGACTTCCGACAAGCTCGACAAGATTTTCAAGCCATTCTTTACATCAAAACCTCAAGGGCTCGGTCTGGGACTGTCGATTAGCCGCTCCATCATCGACATGCACCGTGGGCGACTCTGGGCCGAAAACAACATCGATCGAGGCGAGACGTTCTATGTCACTCTGCCCGCGGAGGATACGACTGCGACGGGGCAGGACGAGTCGCGATACTGGCCATGACAGACTCTGATTCGCTCGTCTTCGTCGTCGACGACGACGATTCTGTGCGTCGTGCGCTGGCGCGTCTGATCCAGTCCGCCGGCTATCGGGTCGAGACATTCGATTCGGCGCGCGCATTTCTCGACAGGATGCGCGCCGATACCTGTCCTGCGTGCCTGGTATTAGATATTCAATTGCCGGATCTCAGCGGTCTGGAACTGCAGCGCGAGCTTAATGAGGCGCTGCCGATCATTTTCATCACCGGGTACGGGGACATCCCCATGACCGTAGGCGCCATGAAGGCGGGGGCAACCGATTTCCTGCCAAAACCGGTGCGTGATACCGATCTGCTGCATGCGATCGGACAGGCGTTCGAGCGCCTGGAGAAAACGTACGCCGTTCACCGCGAACTGGATGCAATCCGTGTGCGTCTCGGACGGCTGACACCTCGCGAGCGGGAAGTGATGGCGCTCGTCGTGACCGGACGTCTGAACAAGCAGGTCGCCGGCGATCTGGGTACCGTCGAAAAAACGATCAAGGCCCATCGCGCGCGCGTGATGTCGAAGATGGAAGTCACGTCGCTGGCCGAGCTTGTCCGCGTCGCAGACAAGGTCGGTCTCGGTGGTGCTGCCGAAACCCACGCATCGCACTAGGCAGCAGCAATCTGGCGCGAACGGCAATCAGTGCTGGCGCGCTTTTCGCTCTCGGGTGTCCACCCGGGACTAAGGTCCAATATCGGCAAACCTGTCTGACTCGTACGCTGTCGTATGGGGGAATGCACTTGCGCGTGCATTCCCGGATACCGGGCTACTCACAATGGGAAAACTCAAACCATTTGTTGTCGTCGTGGATGACGATGAATCGGTGAGCCGCGCGATCAGGAGACTGTTGCGCTCAATCGGGATTGCATCCGAAACGTTCGCAAGCGGCGACGCGTTCCTCGAGGTCCTGTCGTCCATGCCGTCCTATCACCCCGACTGCGTGATTCTCGATGTGCAGATGCCCGGGTTGAACGGGCTGGAAGTCCAGCAGCGTCTGGCCGGGAGTGGCATGCCTGTCATTTTCATCACCGCCCACGACGACATTGGCGTGCGCGAGCAGGCACTCGCGGCCGGCGCGGTCGCCTATTTGCGTAAACCCTTCAACGACGAACTTTTTGTCAGGACGGTACGCGCTGCCCTTGAAGGCAATCAGCCGCCATAGCGCAAGCCCGTGCGCTTGCGTATTGAGGCGATATGGGACCAAAGGCCAATTGTTTTAACGGGACGCAAACACCACTATTCACTTGGCCTGCGAAGAAATCGAGGCGGAAACGCGTTTCATACCGTGGTGTCAATTTATGAATGGAGCACGCATCATGATCAAGTACTTTCGGCTGATTCTCGCGGTTCCCCTCTTTCTGTTTGCCGTGGCGTGTTCGACGAACCCGACTGTTGCCAATGGTGGGGACCCCGAGTTAGACGCGCAAGCACGTCAGGCCCTGCAGCAACTATTCGACAGCACGCCGAAGGCGAAGGATCTCCAATACCAGGCGAAAGCCGTCGTCGTGTTCCCGAGCATCGTCAAGGCTGGGTTGATAGTCGGTGCGCAAGGTGGAAAGGGCGTGGCGTTTAGTCCGGATGGCAGGATCATTGGGTACTACAGGGCGCGCGGGGTTTCATATGGGATGCAGGCAGGCGCACAAACCTTTTCGGAGGCGATGTTTTTCATGACCGACGCGGCACTCACTGACCTCACGAGTGGCACCGGAATGTCCGTTGGTGTGGGACCGAGCGTCGTGGTGGTGGATGCAGGGATGGCGAAGTCGATGACAACTACGACATTGAAGTCAGATGTCTATGCGTTCATTTTTGGCCAGCAGGGTTTGATGGCTGGTCTGGGCGTTCAGGGGCAGAGAATTGTCAAGTTTGACCAGTGAAGTGCGCAATATCCCCGTGCGGTCATGGCCACCGATGCTCTTACGCGAAGCGCTTCGGTAATGCACGCCGCGCCGGGCGCGCGATCGGGAAACCTGCTTGGGAGAACCGGGAAATCGTTTGCGTGTCGCGCAGACATTGACCGCCGGTAGCCAGTGAACAGGTCGACCGTAGAACATTGAGGGCCTCAAGTCATGCAACGAATGCAGCGAGTCGCAATCGGCCTGGTGGTGTGCGCGCTGAGCTTCGCAGCCTCCGCGCAGCAGCCCATCATCTATCCGGCCAACGGGCAGAGTCTCCAGAAGCAGAACACGGATACCGCCGAATGCCAGCTGTGGGCGAAGCAGACGACGGGCGTCGATCCGGTCGCGATTGCGCAGCAGTCCGGTCAACCGGGTGCTCCGCAGCAGCAAGGGGGAGCGATCAAGGGTGCAGCCGGCGGCGCCGCCCTTGGCGCAGCGGTCGGTGCGATCGCAGGCAACGCAGGCAAGGGCGCCGCGATTGGTGCGGTCACCGGGACGGCAGCTGGCGGCCTGCGGCAGCACCGCATGAATCAGGCCGCGGCCGGACAGCAGCAAGGCGGCCAGCAACAGGTCGCCCAGCAGATGGCGACGTTCAACCGCGCAGTCGCCGCGTGCATGACCGGCCGTGGGTACACGGTCCAGTAGACATCGATAGAGGCGGGAGAGACAGCCGTGAAAAAGAAATGCCTGCGTCTCGCGTTTGCCGCGCTCTGCTGGCTCGGATCGGCCTCGTTGTGGGCGGCCGACTTTGACGGCAGCAAGCCCCTGCTGTGCGCGACAGTAGATGCGCACGGGTGTGACGCTGGCGAGACTTGTCTGCGGGGCCTGCCGGCCGAACTCGGCATGCCGCAATTCCTGCGCATCGATTTCACCAGGAAGACGATAGCCGGGCCGCAGCGTACCACTCCCATCCGCTTTATCGAAACAGGCCAGAGCCAGATTTTCCTGCAGGGCACGGAGCGTGGCTTCGCGTGGACGATTGCGCTCGACAGGACAGACGGGACGATGACTGGCTCGCTCGTCAACAGTGAAGATGCCTATGTGCTGTTCGGTGCCTGCACGCCTGATAAGCCATGACGGGTGATGTCATGAAATGCACGCCGATGAATGCCTGCCTGAAACCATTGTCACTGGATGATTTGAGACTCGTGCTCGCCTGTGCAATGCTCGTACTTTGCGCTGGCTGCAGCAAACCGGCGACGCTGCCACCCGTTGGTGCCATCGAGGTGACCGTGATGAAGGTCGAGCCGCACGATACGCCGGTCGACTTCGAATTCACCGCGCAGACGCAGAGCTCACGCGAAGTCGAGATTCGGGCACGGGTTGACGGCTTTCTCGACAAGCGGGTCTACACCGAGGGGCAACTGGTCCATGCGGGGCAGACGCTTTTCCTGATGGACACCAAGCCGTTCGAAGCAGCGCTCCAGACTGCAAAGGGCGAACTCGCGCAGCAGCAGGCGAGGCTCTACGTGACGAAAGCCAATCTTGCTCGTGTGATACCGCTTGCCGCGCAGAACGCATTGAGCAAGAAGGATCTCGACGACGCGACCGGCAATGAAAAGCAGGCGGAAGCCGCGGTGATCGCCGCGCAAGGACAGGTGCAGACCGCGCAGCTCAACCTCGGCTATACGACGATCAAATCTCCGCTCGCGGGGTTGTCCAGTTTCGCCAGGCAGCAGGACGGCAGCTACGTGACCGCCGCCGCAACGGGCCTGCTCACCTACGTCTACCAGCTCGATCCGATGTGGGTCAACTTCAGCGTCTCTGAAAACGAGCTGCTCCGGTATCGCGACCAGATCCAGAAAAAGCAGCTGGTGTTTCCCGCCAGCAACGATTTCGAGGTCACCGTCGTGCTGGCCGATGGCACGGTGTTTCCTGCCCGCGGTCACATCAACTTCACGAACCCGGCCTTCAGCACGGAAACCGGCACGTTCCTCGTTCGTGCGTCGTTCGCGAATCCTGAGGGCAGTCTGCGCCCGGGGCAATTCGTCCGTGCGCGGGTCTCGGGCGCCGTGCGTCCGAATGCGATCCTCGTGCCGCAGCGCGCGGTGTTGCAGGGCGCGAAGAGCCACTTCGTGTGGGTGGTCGACAACGACTCGAAAGCGCATCAACGCGTGGTCGAAGTCGGCGAATGGCACGGTGACGACTGGTTCATCACCGAAGGGCTGAAACCAGGGGAGCGCGTCGTGGTCGATGGCGCCATCCGGGTCATCGCGGACGCGCCGCTGAAAATCACCGGGACGCCCAGTCCGCATCCTGGCGCCGGTGCGTTGCAGAGCGAAGCGCAGCATCTCGCCGCGCGCCAGTCCGAACGGACCATGACGAAGTAACCGGGCGCGCGAAATGAACATCTCCCATTTCTGCATCGAGCGCCCGATCTTTGCGTCTGTCATCTCGATCGTCATCACGCTGGGGGGCGCGCTGGCGATGCTGGCTCTGCCGATTGCGCAGTACCCCGACATCACGCCGCCGCAGATCACGATTTCCGCCACTTACCCGGGTGCGAGCGCGGACGTGGTCGCGAACAATGTGGCCGCGCCGATCGAGCAGCAGGTCAACGGCGCGGACAACATGATCTACATGAACTCGTCGAGTTCATCGACGGGCAATCTGACGATCAACGCCTTCTTCCAGATCGGCACCAACCCCGATCTTGCGCAGGTCGACGTGCAGAACCGCGTGAATCTGGCCTTGCCGCAACTGCCTTCGTCGGTGCAGTCGCAGGGCATCCAGGTTCAGAAGAAGTCGTCGGCGTTCATGATGGTCATCGCCATCTATTCGCCGAGCAACCGCTACGACGCTACCTATATTGCCAACTACGCGAACATCTATGTGCTCGATGCGCTCAAGCGCATTCCCGGTGCCAACCAGTCGAGTATCTTCGGCACGCCCGACTACGCGATGCGCATCTGGCTGAAACCCGATCGTATGGCACAACTGGGCATCACGGCGGGCGACGTGCAGAGAGCGGTGGCCAACCAGAACCAGCAGTTCGCCGTCGGCCGCCTCGGCCAGTCGCCGACCGGTACGCCGGTCGAGCAGTCGTTTGCGGTCACCACCACCGGTCGGCTGAGCGATCCGGCGCAGTTTGAAAACATCATTATCCGCGCGGCCAGCGGTGCCGCGGCGATCGTGCGGCTCAAGGACATCGGCCGCGCAGAACTCGGCCAGAAGGATTACTCGATCCGCAGCAAGTACCAGGGCAAGCCGGCCACGGTCATTGCGGTTTACCAGCAGCCGGGCGCTAACGCCCTTGACGTATCGAAGCAGGTGCACGCGACGCTTGCCAAGATGAAGAAGTCGTTCCCCGAAGGCATCGACTACAGCATCGCGATGGACACGACCGACTTCACCCGTGCGTCCATCTCCGACGTCGTCAAGACCTTTTTTGAAGCGCTCCTGCTCGTCGTGATCGTCGTGTTTGTGTTCCTGCAGAGCCTGCGCGCCACCGTGATTCCAGTGCTCGCGGTGCCCGTGTCGATTGTCGGCACCTTCATGGGAATGCTGGCAATGGGTTTCTCGATCAACATGCTGACGCTGTTCGGCATGGTGCTGGCGATCGGCATCGTGGTGGACGACGCCATTGTCGTGATTGAAATCGTCGAACGGAACATGAACGTGCACAAGCTGAGTCCGAGGGACGCCGCGAAACGCGCGATGGATGAGATCTCTGGTCCGATCGTGGCGATTACGCTCGTCCTGTGCGCGGTGTTCGTGCCAGTGGCGTTTCTCGGTGGGATTACCGGCCAGTTGTACAAGCAGTTCGCGATCACGATTGCGATTTCGGTTGTGTTCTCCACCATCGTCGCGCTCACGCTGTCGCCTGCGCTTGCCGCATTGCTGCTAAAACCCGTGCACCACGAAAAGCGTGGCTTCTTCAGGTGGTTCGATAACGCGTTTGGAAGGATCACGACCGGCTATTCGAATCTGGTGAAACTGGTCATCAAACGTTTCGCGGTCGCGCTATTACTGTTCGCCGGGATGATCGCGCTTGCGGTCGTCATGATGAGGACGATTCCCACGTCGTTCCTGCCGCCCGAGGACCAGGGTTATCTGCTGGGTGCAGTCATCATGCCGGACGCCGCGAGTCTCGATCGAACCGGCGAGGTCTCGCAGCACGTCACTGATTACTTCATGAAGCAGCCCGCGGTGAGCAGCGTGACGATCGTCGACGGTTTCAGCCTGCTCGACAGCCAGAACAAGAACAATGCAGGCGCGTTTTTTATCGGCTTCAAGAGCTTCGATGAACGCTACAAGTTTGCCAACATCAAGACGCAGAATGCGCGGGCCGTGCTGATCGATGCGTACGAAAACCTCTCGAAAGTGAAGGAGGGGATCATCCTGCCGGTCAACCCGCCGTCGATTCCGGGACTTGGAACCACTGGTGGTACCGAGATGTGGATTCAGGCCCAGGGCGACGCCACCATCGCGCAACTGGCCCAGGTGGTGGACGATTTTGTCACGAAGGCTAAAACGCGGCCCGAACTGGCGCGCGTGACGTCGACCTTCAATGCGTCGTCCCAGCAGTTGCTGGTCGACGTGGACCGCGACAGGTCAGAGACACTGGGTGTGCCGATCGAGGAGGTGTACAGCGCGATGCAGACGATGTTCGGCTCGCTGTACGTGTCGCAGTTCAACCGTTCGAGCCGGCTGTGGCAGGTCATCCTGCAGGCCGAGCCGTCGTACCGGCTCACGCCGCAGGATCTCGACCAGATCTTCGTGCGCAGCAAGACCGGCAGCATGGTGCCGCTCAAGGCAGTGGTGACGTCCCGCTTTGTCACCGGCCCCGATCTGGTGACGCGGTTCAACAATTTCCCGGCGGTGAAGGTCACCGCCAATGCGGCGCCCGGCTACAGCTCGGGGCAGGTGATCGCCGCGCTTGATGAAGTCGCCCAACAGGTGCTGCCCGACGACTATGGCGTGGGGTGGAGCGGCGAGGCCTACGAAGCAAAACAGGCCGGCGGTACCTCAGGGCTGGTGTTCGTGTTCGGTCTGGTGATGGTGTTCCTGATCCTTGCCGCGCAATACGAGAAGTGGAGTTTGCCATTTGGCGTGCTGTTGGCGGTGCCTTTCGCGCTGTTCGGTGCGCTGCTCGCCATCCTGCTGCGCGGCCTCCAGAACGATGTCTACTTCCAGATCGGGCTGACGATGCTGATCGCGCTGGCGGCGAAGAATGCGATCCTGATTTTCGAGTTCGCGGTGCTGAACCGCGAGGCGGGGAAATCGGTGTACGACTCCGCCGTCATGGCTGCGAGCGAGCGGCTGCGCCCGATCGTGATGACGTCGTTCTCGTTCATCCTTGGCTGCGTCCCGCTCGCGATCGCGCTCGGCGCGTCGGCGAACAGTCGGCATTCGATTGGCACGGGTGTGATCGGCGGCATGCTCGGCGCAACCGTGATCGCGGTGTTCTTCATCCCGATGTTCTTTTACGTGCTTGAGTCGATTTCGGAGAAGATGGGCGGCAAGAAGACACCTGGGGCAAGCAGCGGAGCCGGGGGACAGGAGCCGGCGCCCGTTGTGCAACCGGGCCCGGGCGGCCCGTCGATCACGCCGTCCGCGCGGCATGGGGATGACTGACATGCGCGGCCGAGCGTCCCTGCTGCGTCTGGGGCCTGCATTGCCCTTAGTGCTGGCACTGGGCGGCTGTCTGCTCGGCCCCGACTACGTGCGGCCCAACGTGGCGACGCCCGCAACCTATCGTTTCGCAACCAGCGAAGCGGTCGACGTCGCCAATACGCGCTGGTGGGAACAATTTCAGGATCCGGTGTTGAACGATCTGATCCTGGCCGCGCTTGCGGACAACAAGGATGTGAAGATCGCCGCCGCTCGCGTCGACCAGTTTCTCGGACAGTTCGTCACGACCCGCTCGGCGCTGTTTCCGCAGCTCAGCGCCGGCTTCGACGCGTCCCGCCAGCGTGCCTCGCAGGCCGGCCCCACACCGTTGCCGCCCGGTGTCGGGCCGGTGTTCAACGAGTTTCAGGCGCCGTTGATGGTCGCGTGGGAAATCGACCTGTTCGGCCGGGTGCGGCGTGAGACCGAATCGGCGCGCGCGAGCCTGCTTGCGAGCGAGGAGGGGCGTCGCGCGACGATCCTGTCGCTGGTTGCCTCAGTTGCCACCGCCTACATCAATCTGCGCGATCTCGATGCGCAACTGGTGATCGCCAAGGCGACGACAGACAGCCGCGCCGGCTCGGTGAAAGTCTTCCAGGCACGGTTTTCAGGTGGCGACGTCTCGCAGATGGAGCTCGCGCAAAGCCAGTCGGAATACGAGGCGTCGCTCGCGACGATTCCGCAGATCGAGACGCAGATTGCCCAGCAGGAGGACGCCCTCTCGGTCCTGCTCGGCCGCAATCCCGGCCCGATCCTGCGCGGCCGCGAACTGACCGAACTAGCGGTGCCCGCTGTACCTGCGGGTCTGCCGTCCGACCTGCTCGAGCGCCGCCCCGATCTGCTGCAGGCCGAGCAAAACCTGATCGCCGCGAATGCATTGATCGGCGCCGCGCGCGCGCTGTACTTTCCGTCAATTTCGCTGACGGGTCTGTTTGGATCGGTCAGCGGGCAGTTCTCGAAACTGTTCACCAGTCCCGCTCGCGTCTGGTCGTATGCCGGCTCGCTGACGGTGCCGATCTTTACCGCGGGCAGTATCAGCGGTCAGGTAAAGCAGGCGGAAGCGCAGCAGCAACAGGCGCTGGTCCAGTATCAGCAGTCGATCCAGGTAGCGTTCCAGGAAGTCGACGATGCACTGATCGCCCTGCAAAAGTCACGCGAGCAACTCGTCGTGCAAGGGCGTCAGATGGATGCATTGCGCACCTATTCACGGCTCGCGCGGCTGCGTTACGAAGGGGGCTACACAAGCTACATCGAGGTGCTGGACGCGGAGCGCAGTCTCTTCAACGCGCAACTCAGCTATACGCAAACCAATGGCGTGGTGTTCAACTCCCTGATTGGTCTCTACAAGGCAATGGGAGGCGGGTGGGTTGTACAGGCCGAGGGCATGACAGGCCAGGTGATGCAACAGGGCGCTGTGGTGCGTGGAAAGAATGAAGCCGCGACGGAGCAGCCGCAATGACAACCGAGCGCCTCATCGCCTGCCACGAATGCGATCTGCTGCAACGTGAAGCGCCGTTGACAGGTGAGGGCGTGCTGCGATGCTGCCGCTGTCGCGCGGAGCTGTACCGCAACCATCCGGACAGCCTCGACCGGGCGCTGGCCTTCACGCTCACATCGATCGTGCTGTTCGTGATCGCCAATGTGTATCCGGTCGTCGGCCTGTCGGTCAATGGCGATCTGGTCGAGACGACCTTGCTGGGCGCCGTTCGCGTGCTGTACAGCGACGGCATGTGGCCGATCGCGGGGCTCGTGCTCGCGACGACATTCCTGATGCCGCTGCTGCAGATGACCAGCATGGCGTACATGCTGGTGCCACTGCGGCTTCATCGCACGCCGTATCGGGCCGACGTCGTGTTTCGCCTCATGCATCTGGCGCAGCCGTGGGGCATGACGGAGGTCCTGATCCTCGGCATGCTGGTGGCGCTGGTCAAGCTGGCGCATATCGCCAGTGTCGTGCCGGGTGTGGCGCTCTGGTCGTTCGGCACGCTCATGCTGCTGCTCGCGGCCGCCAGCTCCGCATTCGATCCCCACGAGCTCTGGCAGCGAATGGGTGACCGCCACAGCGGCGCACCGGATCCCGATCAGCTCGCGGCGCCGTCCGCACGCACGGCAATGGCTAGCGGTCTGATGACATGCCACAGTTGCGGGTTGCTGGTGAAGTCGGACGCGCATGTGTACGACGCCAGCTGTCCGCGGTGCGGTTCGCATCTTCACGCGCGCAAACCGGCGAGCTACGCACGCACGTGGGCGTTCCTGATCGCTGCGATGGTGCTTTACATCCCGGCAAACATGCTGCCTGTCATGAATACGAGTTCGCTGTTCGGTGCGCAAAAAGACACGATTCTGAGCGGCGTGGTCTACCTCTGGACGTCCGGATCGTGGCCGCTCGCCGTCATTGTGTTTATCGCGAGCATCGCTGTTCCGATGCTCAAGATCATGGCGATCATGTACCTCGTCGTCTCGACGCAGCGGCGCTCAGTCGCGCTACTGCAGCAGAGAACGCGTATCTACCGGCTGGTGGAGCTCGTCGGGCGCTGGTCCATGCTCGATATCTATGTGATCACCATTCTCGTCGCACTCGTCCAGTTCAATGCGCTAGCGACCATCCAGGCTGGGCCGGCCGCCGTTGCGTTTGGCGCGGTGGTCGTGCTGACGATGTTCGCGGCCATGTCGTTCGACCCGCGTCTGATCTGGGACGCGAAGGAGGCTCATCATGGCTAACCCTCCCGACCGGCCAGAGCCGCCCGATCTCCCCGAAGCGGTGGCCACGCCCCGCTCGCGCTGGCGCATGCAGATCGTCTGGCTGGTGCCGATCATTGCGGTGCTGATCGGCGGCTGGCTGGCCGTGAAGGCCGTCCTCGAGCAGGGGCCGACGGTCACCATCAGCTTCGCGACCGGTGAAGGTCTCGAAGCCGGCAAGACCAAGATCAAGTTCAAGAACGTGGACGTCGGCGTAATCAAGAGCGTGACCTTGTCGAGCGACCACCGCAGCGTCATCGCAACGGCTGAGCTTGTCAAGGACGCCTCGAACATGCTGGTCGACGATACGCGCTTCTGGGTCGTGCGCCCGCGCATTTCCGGGGGCACGGTTTCGGGCATCAGCACGCTGCTGTCCGGTTCGTTCATCGGCATGGATCTGGGCGCCTCGACGAAGTCGCGGCGCGACTATGTCGGACTCGAGTCGCCGCCGGTTTTTGCCAGCGGCGTACCGGGACGAGAGTTCGTGCTGAAGAGCGAGGATATGGGCTCGCTCGATATCGGCTCTCCCGTCTTCTTCAGACGCCTGCAGGTCGGACAGATCACCTCGTATTCGCTCGACGCAGACGGCAAGGGCGTCACGCTGCGGGTCTTCATCAACGCCCCCTATGACAAGTACGTGCAGAGCGATACACGCTTCTGGCATGCAAGCGGCGTCGACGTGTCGCTGGGTACCGATGGCGTCAAGGTCAACACGCAATCGGCGGTCGCGATCCTGATCGGCGGCCTTGCGTTCCAGACGCCGGATGAGACAACCAGTCAGCCCGAGGCTGCCGTTCGTACCGAATTTATGCTGTTCCACGATCGTACGGAGGCGATGAAGCGTCACGATCGCATCGTCGATACCTATGTATTCAATTTCAACGACTCGGTGCGCGGGTTGACGGTCGGGGCACCGGTCGATTTCCGCGGCATCGTGGTGGGCGAGGTGGCGGCAATCTATACGCGCTTCGATCCCGTCAACAAGCTGTTCAGTATTCCGGTCGAGGTGCGTCTTTATCCGGAGCGCTTCACGTCGCGTTACAAGTCGGGTGCGACCGGAGGCAGGCTCGCATCGGATCCCCACCAGATGGCGGAATGGCTGGTCGAGCACGGCTTGCGCGCGCAGCTGCGAACCGGAAACCTGCTGACCGGACAACTGTATGTCGCGCTCGACTTTTTCCCCGCCGCGCCCAAAGCCGAGGTTAACTGGAACACGACGCCGCCGGAAATTCCGACCGTGCCAGGCGGGCTGCAATCGCTGCAGGATTCGGTGACCAGTCTGGTCGCCAAGCTGAACAAGATCCCGTTCGAAGGGATCGGCAAGGACGCACAAAAGACGCTGGCCGACGCGGATGTACTCCTCAAACAGTTGAACACCGAGGTGATGCCGCAGGCGAAGGACACGCTCGCGGCCGCGCAGACGGCGCTGAACTCGGCGAACGGTGCGTTGCAACCGAACTCGCAGTTGCAGCAGGGCACCGCCGATGCGATGCGTGAACTCGCGCGCACTGCGGCGGCATTCCGCACGCTGGCGGATTACCTCGAACGTCATCCTGAGGCGCTGATTCGAGGCAAACCGGGGGATAACAAGTGATGCGCTTATTCTTACTCCTCGCAATCGCGCTGGCTGTCGTTGCGCTGGCTGGTTGTGCCTCGCCAAAGGCGGACTTCTACACATTGAGTCCGGAGGCACCGCGCGAAAGTGCGGACCCTGTCACGTCGATTGCTGTGCTGATCGTGTCTGTCACTGTGCCCGAACTCGTCGACCGGCCGCAGATCGTGGTGCGCGCCGGCGCCAATCAGGTGACGATCGACGAATTCGCCCGCTGGGCAGACTCATTGAAGAGCCAGATCCCGCGTGTGATTGCCGCCGATGTCGCGCAGGATCTGAATAGCCCGCGCGTGTCGGCCTACCCGATGGCCGGAGATCAGGCCGCGGTTTATCGTGTGCAGATCGACGTCCAGCGCTTTGACGCCACGCTCGGCGATGCGGTGACGGTGGATGCGTTGTGGTCGGTTTCGCCGCCCGGCAAACGTGCGCCGCTCAGCGGTCGCAGCACCGTGCGCGAGCCCTGTGCCGGCGCCGGCTACGATGCGGTGGCGGCCGCCTACAGCCGGGCCTTCGCCACAATCAGCCGCGATATCTCCACTTCGATCCGCTCGGCGGCATCGCCCTGAAACACCGCAGGGGCGATGCAGTCGGAGACGCATTGCGTCCAGGAGGACGCCGCATGGCAAAGTTGCTGATCGATGTGGTCATTTTTCTGGCGGCGGCGCTGATTGCCGTGCCGCTGGCGATCCGGCTTGGCTTCGGCTCCGTGCTCGGCTATCTGGTCGCGGGTGTCATGATCGGTCCGTGGGTGTTGAAGCTGGTGACCGACGTTGACGCGATCCTCCATTTCTCCGAACTGGGCATCGTGCTGATGATGTTCGTCATCGGGCTTGAAATGCATGTCGCAAAGCTCTGGGCGATGCGCCGCACGATCTTCGGCTATGGCGGGATCCAGATGGCGCTTTGCGCCGCGCTCCTGACGACAATTTTTATCGCGTTCGGCTCGTCATGGCGGATCGGGTTGACGGGTGGCCTTGCGCTTGCGTTGTCGTCGACCGCGATGGTGATCGCCGAGCTCCAGCAACGCAAGTTGATGGATACGCCGGCCGGGCGTGCCGGCTTTGGCATCCTGCTGTTCCAGGACATGGCAGCGATCCCGCTGATAGCGCTGTTGCCTTTGCTCGGACCGGCTACGGCCGATGGCACCGCGGAACCAGGGTGGCTCGTGACTGTGAAAGCACTGGCCATGCTTGCTGCGGTGGCGCTCGCCGGCCGCTTTCTGCTGCGCTATGCCCTTCGTGCGATCGCGCGTACCGGCGTGCCTGAGATCTTCACCGCATTTGCGCTGCTCTGGGTGATCGGCATTGCGCTGCTCATGGAGGGCGTCCATCTGTCGATGTCGCTGGGCGCGTTTCTCGCGGGCGTGCTGCTTGCCGATTCTGAGTACCGTCACGAGGTCGAGTCCGACATGGCGCCTTTCAAGGGACTGCTGCTTGGACTGTTCTTCATCGCCGTCGGCATGTCGATCGATTTCGGCGTGCTGACGCGCGAACCGCTGCGAATCGTGGTTCTGGTGGTAGCGCTGGTCTTCATCAAGACGGCGGCAATGTGGCTTCTGGCGACCCGGTTTCAGGTACCGGGCACGCAACGCGCGTACTTTGCGATCCTGCTGTCGCAGGGTGGCGAGTTCGCGTTCGTGGTGCTGGCCGCTTCATTCGCGGCGCGCGTGATCGATCAGCGCCTGTCATCGCTCGTCACGCTCGTGGTCGCGCTGTCGATGGTCACCACCCCGGTGCTGCTCCTTGCCCACAACCGGCTATGGTTGCCACGTGTTGAAAGGCATGCGAAGGCCTCTGCGTCGCGCAAGCCTTAGTTTTACCAGCCGCTTGTTCCGGATCGTCCGGAACAGGCGCACCGATGCAAAGTAGTCGGTTCAAAAGGAGCCGTTCAATAGACACCGCCTTTCCGACGGGCAGGAAACTGGCAGAAATCGTCTGCCATGTCGTCGTGTTCGCGGCCTGCGCAACGATTTTGTGCCGACCACATCAGGAGGTGACCGTGAGAATTCTGGTCATGCTGGCGTGCGTAATGCTCTCATCGAGCGCATTCGCCGAGTGCAGCACTAGCGCAACTGGCCGGACCGTTTGCAACAACGGACAGACGGCCGGCGGCTATAACCCGAACACTGGTAACGCCTTTAAGGCTCAGAAGAATCAGGCCGGAGTAACTACGACCCAGACAAGCAAGGGCGGAGAAGCGAAGACCAGGAACGGAAAGGGCATATACAGGAGCCCGGGTGGCAAAACATGCATCAAAACGGCTAATCATCAGGGCTGCAATTGAAAACCTGCGATTGGGAACGGGCCCAATGCGGTGGCTACAGGCATAAATACGGAGAGACTCTTGCGAGACCCGGTGCAAGCGCAAAATTGTCGAACTGGCGAGTGCGGGGGAACGGGACGACACGTCCGATTGCCAGCACGCCTCAAGGCGGAATGGCGAGCGGCATGTTTTTGTCGCTCTTTGCTGGGCAGGAGCGTGACGGCCGACCTGTCGCTGGCCGCGACGGTCTACGCTCAGGGGCTGGAACCGCATGCCTGGTCATCTTCTCCTGTAGGAACCGACTACGTCGTCGGCACGTGTGGGCACGTGAAAGGCCAGGGTTGTGGACACATCTAACCGGTTGAGAGGGTTGCAGTGCTTAGCGATACAGAGGGATCGTCCGAAAACCTGTCGTCGCCCCGGCTTCCTGCAAGACGGAGTGCGACGCTGCGCGGATGTCATTGGGCGTCAACGGCGTGGGGGCAGCGGCGCTTTCTGACCCAAAAGGCGGACATCGATGAGTAGCTCGACGTGCCGGCTAGTCCTGGCTGTCAACGCTCTGCTGGGCAAAGCGATGGCGCGCTGCGGGCGGCCCATCCTGGACAAGGTCTGTCTTATCGCGCGACTGTTGCTGGTCGGAGCAACCATGACGGCTATAGTCGCGCAGGCGGAACCTCCCGTTGTTCGTTCGAACGCTGACCTGACCGTCGAACAGGTGCGGCGCACGGCCCGGGAAGCAGAGGTCCGCAAGGATATCGATGTGCCCACCAAGGCACGCATCGCGGAACTGTCCCGCGCGGCGCTCGCGGATCTGGAGCGAGTTCCCGAGCTGCGTGCCCAGGCGGAGACCTATCGTCAGTTGATGCGCGATACGCCGGACCAGATTCGTGACCTGGAGCGGACGCTGGAAAGGCTGCGCTCTGAGTCGGACCAGGTGATTTCCGCCCCTTCGAGTTCGGGCAGCACGCTTAATGAACTGGAGCAGGTGCTGGCCCAGACCGAGACTCGCCAGGCTGCGGCGCGCGCCGAACTCGCGGGGCTCGACTTCGAAATCGATCGTATCGATACGGAGCCCGCGGAGTTGCGCAACACGCAGCGCGAGGCGCAGGCCGGTCTGGAGCGGTTGCGCGAAGAGATTCAGACTGCTGCAGGTGCATCACGTCAGTCGTTGCTCGCGCAGACAGAGTTACAGGCGAAGCGGGCCACGCTGCTGGTTCGCCAGGCTGAGGCTGAAGTCTTGCGCGACCGCATCGATGCGCAACCTGTGTTAGCGCGTCTGACGCAACTGCGGCAGGCTGTTATTCGGGCACAATTGCAGCGCGGCGATACTGACCTGAAGCAGCTGGTGGCGCTGGTCGACCAGCGTCGGGTAGATGACGCACGGCGGGCCGAGGAGGACGCGGCCGGGCGCCAACGGCAGTTGGTGAGCCGCAGTCCCTCCTTGAGTCGATTGGCGGCAGCCAATGTGCAAACCTCTGCACAGCTTGCCGGGACGGCCAAGGAAATCGAGTCATTACGGCAAGCTCGCGATCAGCGCGCTGCAGAGGCGCAGAACCTGGAGGTCGATTTTCAGCGCGCACGCCTGCGTCTGGAGCGCAGCAAGCTCACGGAATCAATGGCACGGGTTCTCGCGGAGCGCGCTGCCGCGCTGCCTGAAGCGGAGCAGTTCCGTCGCGCGCGCGGCGAACGGGCGCGCGCCGCCGAGTCGATCGCCGCGGCTGCCTTCCAGGTCGAGCGTGAGCAACGTCACCTCGCAAACCCGGACCAGGAGATCGACACCATCATGCGCAACGAGGCTGCGCGCACGCAGCCGGCCGAAGTGGTGACCCTGCGCGACGAGGCTGGTGTCCTGATTGCTGACCGCAAGGAACTGCTTGATCGGCTATCGACTTCGCAGCGAACCTATCTGAACACGCTGGACGAACTTGTCACTGCGGAGGACCAGCTCCTGAACACGGCGCAAGACTATCGCAGCCTGATCGACAAAGCGTTGTTCTGGGTGCCTGTGGCCCCCTTGTCCGTACGGTCCTTCAGTGATCTACCGCAGGCGCTGCTGCTGCTGGCCTCGCCAGAGGGCTGGCGCGAGGTGGGCGAAACCATTGAGGCCCAGGCGCAGCAACGCTCGCTGCAAGTGCTGGTCCTGTCTGGCGCGGTACTCGCCGCCCTTGTCGCGCGAAAGCGGCTGCTTGTGCGGCTGCAGCGCCTGGATGAGTGCAAGGATGCGGCGGGCGATCGCAACGTTGCTGCCACTGTGCAGGCCCTTGGCACAACCCTGCTCGTCGTCGCGCCGCTGCCGCTGGCGATCTGGACGATCGGCAACCTGATCGTCGCCTCGTCCACGGCTTCGGAATTTGCCAATGCCATCGGCGAGGGGCTCGGCCTGACTGCGTGGGGGGTACTCGTAGGGATGTTCTTCTCGAGGCTGTTTCGTCGAGATGGCATTGCCGAGCGGCATTTCGGACGCGACGCCCGGTCAGTGCGGGTGTTGCGCCGTGCATCACGCGTGTTCACGTTCCTCGTGGTACCGCTTGGCTTCGTTAACCTGAGCGCGTCCCACTTCGATGATCCCATCGTGCGGGCCTCGCTGGGGCGGCTAAGCCATATGCTGGCGCTTATCGTATGCACTGCAGTGATCAGCCTGACCTTCCGGCCGGGTGGCCCCGTTCTCACGCAGCACTTCAGTCCAGGCGCAGAGGACCGGGGCGCGATAGTGAAATATGCCGCCTACGTGTTCGCCTGTATGGTGCCGCTATCCCTTGCGGTACTGTCAGCGGTTGGCTTTTACAATGCTGCGCAGGTCTTCGGCCGGCTCACGCTGATCAGTTGCCTGACTGTGGCAGCGATCGCGCTGTTCCATACGCTGACAGCGCGCTGGCTGCACGACCGGCGCGACGAGCTTGAGCGCGCGCGGACGCAGGGCATGGATCGGGAGGCAGAAGTCCTCATCGACGGGGCGCGCAAGAACCTGGAGCGCCCCGACCTGGCCTCGATCGGAGCCCAGGCGACGCGGCTGTTGCGTGCGTTATCCGCCGTACTGCTGGTGGTTGCCGTGCTGGTGGTCTGGCACGGAGCATTGCCGGGTCTGAGCCTGCTGAACGAAATTTCTCTCTGGACCTATGCCGATGTCGAGGAGGGGCAAACGGTTGAGCGCGCCGTCACCCTCGGGGGCGTGATGCTCGCCCTGACGATAGGATTTATCGCAGTCATTGCGGTCAAAAACATCGGCGGCTTCCTTGATATCGCGTTCCCAGAACGGGCACGGCTCTCGGGCGGCAGCCGCTATGCCATCAGAACCGTGGCCCGCTACGTCATTGTGGGTGGAGCGGTGATGACGGTGTTTAGTGTGCTGGGCGGCAGTTGGTCCCGGATTCAATGGCTGGTCGCGGCCATGGGCGTGGGCCTCGGCTTCGGTCTGCAGGAGATCTTTGCAAATTTCGTCTCTGGTTTGATCATATTGTTCGAGCGGCCGATCCGCATCGGCGATACCGTGACCGTCGCAGACGTGACCGGCGTCGTGACCCGTGTGCAGGCACGCGCCACGACAGTGACCGACTTCGATCGCAAGGAAGTGGTGATACCGAACAAGACCGTGATCACGGAGCGCGTCACCAACTGGACGCTGAGTGATCACATCACGCGGGTGGTGCTGAAGGTCGGCGTCGCCTACGGATCCGACACTGCGGCTACGTGCGAATCGATCCTGAACGCAGTGCGCTCAGTGCCCTATGTTCTCACCAATCCCGCCCCTAGCGCATTCTTCCACGCTTTCGGTGACAGTTCCCTCGATTTTGAGGCGCGTTTCTTTGTCGAGGGCGTGAATCAACGAATTCCCGCCACCCACGATGTGCTCACGGCGATCGAACGTGAGTTGCGGCAGGCGGGAATTGAAATTCCGTTCCCGCAGCGCGATGTGCATCTCAAGTCCGCACTCCCGGCGCTGACGGCGCGCGACGCGGTACAGGCGAAAGAGAATGCTGCTGCAGCGGGTGCGACTGGCTCCGGAAAATCAGTGATTCATAAACCTTAGTTATGCTTATTATTTTACGATATCAAACAAGTCCACATGCAAACCGGGTATCCCCCTGGTGTGGTCCCGTTGGATGCCGGCGAGGGAAGACTGGCAGTGATCATTTAGGGCGTCCGAGGCAACGTGACGGGCTGGGGGCGGATCGCATTACTCTGGCCCGAATCACAGCTTCTCGCGACAGAGAGCAAGGAGGTAGCAACGCTGCGCCGAAATACAAGCATCACTGATTGAAATACGGCTGGCATAGCCAGCCTGTTTCAGGCCGATCGGGCGATTGCCCGTGACGTTCCCGCAGTCCCCTGTGATATCAAGAGGAGGTAGTCATGGAATCGGGTTCTGATTGCTGCAAGACATGTCATCCAGATGACAATGGCCGGCGAGTGTGGCTGAGGAGAGGGCTGAGCGCGGGCGCGATTGCATTGCTGGCCGGGATTGGATGTGGGCCGGGTGTTGCGGAGGCTGCCCTCACCCAGGCGCAACGTGATGCGCTGACGCCTGATCAGATCATCGAGATAATGAAGAAAGGCAATGAGCGGTTCCGTTCAGGCAGGATGAAGCCGCAGGATTTCCTCGCGCAGAAGCGGGCAAGTGCGTCCGGCCAGTATCCCGCCGCTGTCATCCTGAGCTGCATTGATTCTCGTGCACCCGCGGAGATCATTCTCGACATTGGCATCGGGGATACCTTCAATGCACGGGTCGCCGGTAACGTCTCCAATCCGGATATGCTCGGCAGCATGGAGTTCGCCTGCGCGGTAGCCGGTGCGAAAGTCATCCTGGTGATGGGGCACACGGCGTGCGGAGCCATCAAGGGCGCCATCGATAACGTGCAGCTGGGAAATCTCACGGGGTTGCTCGAAAGCATCAAGCCTGCCATCGAGATGACGCAGTATGGAGGTGAGCGCACCAGCAAGAACGCCGGATTTGTCGATGCGGTGGCTCAGTCGAACGTACGCCATACCATCGACGTCGTCCGTAGCAATAGCTCGATCCTGGCGGATCTCGAGAAGAACGGGAAACTCAGAATCGTCGGGGCGATGTACGACCTGAACAACGGGAAGGTGAGTTTCATGAGCTGACGGGTTCGCGTGCCACGCCGGTCGCGGGCCGCTCATCGCCTCGACCGCGAGGAGTGAAAAATCGATGCCTCGATTGCCAACGCCACCGCTGGACGATGTGGGTGCCCATAGCGATCGCATCGTCCCGGGCGTGATCTCCGCCTTGGGGGAAGTCTCTCGCATGCATCAGGAGAACGCCATGAGCCCTACCAATGATGCCGCGAGTGTCATACTGAGGTAGACTGAAGAAAGTGGAGATCAATGTTTCGTAGAATGAGCGAAACGGAGATCAGATGAATCGAGTACCGAAGGGCAGCTACACGAAGGAGTTTCGCGAACAGGCGGTGAAGCTGGTTCTTGTCGATGGGCTATCGCAGCGGGAAGCGGCGGCCCGACTATCTTTGTCGGTAAAAACGCTGAGCGCAAAGGGACTCTGGTGAAGGTAGGCGAGACGCAAAAGCCGCCGAGCGAGCTGGAAGCGGAATTGGCGCGTGTCAAACGTGAGCTGGCAACGGTCACGATGGAACGCGACATTTGAAAAAGCGACGGTCTATTTCGCGAAGGAGTCCCGGTGAAATACGACCGGATCGAAGCGATGCGACAGGACTACCCAATCGCCGTGCTGTGCCGGGTGTTTGAGCTAGGGGTCAGCAGCTATTACGCCTGGCGCCGGCGCTCCGAATCGCCGCGTGCATGGGAGAACGCCCGCCTTGAAGTCGAGATTGCAGCGGCTCACGAACGAACCCGGCGGACATATGGACGCGAGCGATTGCAGGCAGATCTGCTCGATCAAGGCGTGCCCGTTGGCCTTCACTGCATCAGGCGCATTCATACCAAACTGGGACTTCGTTGCAAGCCTGGTTGTATCTTGCCGGCATCAAGGATCGGACCCGTTTGAACGCCTGCTTCAGGTTCTCTCTCGTCAGCGCTGCTTCCAGCAGCGTTGACCCTGTGTCCCCGGATTCATGACGCGGGCAGCAGGCTTCGTCGCTCACGTGTACACGCGCAGCTTCACCGCGTGCTACTCCCACTCGCCCCGCTTGCACGGGCATCTGACGCATTACCTGTCGCATCGACATGACGTTGAACACTCCTTCCCGTTTGGCCCTTCGCCACCAGCCTCAGCCTCATCTGCCTGTCCTGTGACTACTACGACCTCTGCTGACTTCTCGCTCCGGCTCGACGCCGCTGCCCTTTCAGGCATGAGGCGAGATCTCCCCATACATGGACGCCCCCGGTATGCCAAGCTTTCGATTCGTGATGGTTTGAAGGTAAGGATTGCACCCGTACATCCGGACTTCAAATGCAGCTTGCGCCGCTGTCCCTGATGGGTTTTGCTGGTTGACGCCTCAATCGGGTAAGCGCACCCGAGGTGCCTTGGGGAGAGCGGGCTTTGCCAACCACGGTCCGACCTGTCTTGCCATCACTTCATGATTGCCTGAGCAATCGGTAAAGAGAATTGTCCTGTGTGTTGTCCGTCGCTACTACGATTCTCTAAAGCCGACCCGATTACGCCGCCGCATCAGCTTGTGCAGCCAGCTGCTTTCGTCAGCTCTCTGCTGTGCCCTGAAGAGCAACGACCTGGCACCATGGATCAGCATCGTGCGCAGGTATGAATCGCCTCTTTTACTCATGCCCAGCAATACGTTTTTGCCGCCGCTTGAATGTTGCCGGGGTACCAGTCCAAGCCACGCCGCGAGCTGTCGTCCGTTGTCGAAGTTCTTCGCGTCCCCGATAGTGGCAACCAGCGCACTTGCCGTGATCGGCCCGATGCCCGGAATCTTTTCAAGTTTGCAACTCGCCTCATTGGCCCGGTGCCATGCCCTGATTTGAACCTCCAGTTCGCCAGCCTGCCTGTCGAGCTCCTTAAGATGATCCATAAGCCGCTCCACGAGCAGCCGGAACGAGCCGGTAAGCTCATTCGAGGCATCTTCGATCAACTCCGGCACGCGCTTGGCAAGGTTGGCGATTCCTTGCGGGATCACAAGGCCGAACTCGGCAAGCAGGCCGCAGATGTGGTTGGCTTGCGCAGTACGCGCCTTTACAAAGCTCTGGCGCACACGGTGCAATGCCAGTACCGATTGCTGCTCGGCATTCTTGATCGGCACAACCCGCATGTTCGGTCGCGCCACGGCCTCGCAAATTGCTTCAGCATCTGCGGCATCGTTTTTGTTGGTCTTGACGTAGGGCTTCACGAATTGCGGCGCCATCAGGCGCACCGTGTGACCCTTCGTCTGCAGCTTGCGTGCCCAATGGTGGGCACTACCGCAGGCCTCCATCCCGATCAGGCAAGGCGGCAGGTTGACGAAGAAAGTGGCCAACTGGTCGCGCTTGACCTGCCTCTTCAGTACTGCGTGGCCATGCCCGTCAACCCCGTGAACCTGAAACACGTTTTTTGCCAGGTCGATACCAACGGTTGTAATCTTCATGATGGGCGCCCCTCTCGGTTCAAGTGGTTGACTAACGCTTCCACTTTGGCACATCGATGCCGTGACGGGTGGGGGCTTCCATCCCATTGGGTAAGAACGCACTCCTTCACTGCACAACCGCCGGATCTACGTCACCGTCCCTTGATCACGGGAGCTTTGCGGTTACATGCCGGCTTGCCCTGATCGGTAATGCCTTCTATCCGGTTCTTGTCCATCGGCTCGCAGTTTCGCTCCACGCTTCCTCCCCACGCCCGGTCGCCCTCACGCAGTTGCGCTTCGCTTCGCTCGCTGTGATCAACTCGCGATGGGACTTGCACCCACTGGAGTGCGCCCATGCTGCGTATTCCACGCAAAGAGAACAGCCATTCCAGGGCAAAGTGAATCGTGATTCCACGGCAAAGCGAACAAGGATTCCACGCCATCGCGAACAAGCGGAGCGCAGCGACGCGGGACCTTTACCTTTTTACTCGGACTGCGGCTTTGCAGTCAATCGACTGCGCGTCTTGCGCAGCGATTCGCCCGCGAGGGTGATGCGATGAGCGTTGTGCACCAGCCGGTCAAGGATCGCGCCGGCGACGGTGGGTTCGCCGATTGCCTCATGCCAGTGGTCCACCGGGATCTGGGAGGTAGCGAGCGTGGATCGGTGTCCGTGCCGGTCATCGAGCACCTCCAGCAGGTCGCGCCGCGCGGAATCGGTCAGCGGCGCCATGGCCAGATCGTCGAGAATCACGAGAGCGGTCTTGGCAAGTTGTGCGAGCCATCGCGCGTAGCGCCCGCTACCGTGTGCGATCGCCAGTTCCTCGTTCAGTTTCGGCATGCGCAGATAGCAGGCGGAGAACCCCTGGCGGCACGTCTGGATGGCGAAGGCGCAACCCAACCAACTCTTGCCGAGCCCAGTCGGGCCAACCAGGATCAGGTTCTGCCTCTCCCGAAGCCACTCACCGGTCAGCAGTCGGGCGGTGAGCGCCCGGTCCAGGCCGCGGGCGGTGCGATAGTCGATGTCCTCGGGCGACGCGTCGGGCACCTTCAGTCTGGCCCGGCGCAGCCGGGCCGCCGTTTGTCGCGAGTCACGTTCACTGGATTCACGCTCGACCAGCAGCCCCAGACGTTCTTCAAAGCCCAGCCGGTCAATGCCGTCCTGGGACTGTTGCTCGGCAAGCGCCGCCGCCATGCCGGGCAGGCGCAGCGCGTGCAGTTTGTCGACAGTGGGATGATGCAGCATATAGACTCCCTTTCAGCTTCAGTGGTAGTACGAAGGCCCGCGCACATTGGCATGCACAAGCGGCAGGTCGGCCTGCCCGGTAGCGGGTTCGGGCTCCCGGTCCAGGCCGTTCTTCAGCGTCGAGTCAATGAACTTGTAGGTCGGCGCTTTCAGATCGATAGCGCGGCGGCAGGCAGCTTCGAGCCGGTCGCGCCCGTAGTCCTTGCCCATGCGCAGCACGCCCAGACAGGTGCGATACGACTGCTGGGGGTGCTTGCGGGCACCCAGCAGGTGCTGGATGACGGCCGCCGTATGCGGGCCGATGTCGGCGGCCCAGTTGCGCAGCCGCTCCGGGTCCCAGCCCTTGGCGAGCGCCAGGTGCTCCGGCGGCATGTGCGCGTCGATCGTGGTGTGGTAGCGACGGCGAGCGCTTTTGCCGTGAGCGGCAATGCGTTGCCCGCGATGGAAGATCTCGACGGTGTTGGTCGTGTGGCGCACGTCGACCTGTTCGCGCGCGTAGCGATACGGCACCGAGTAATAGTGCTGCTCAAGCTCGACGTGATAGTCCGGCCCGATACGCGCGACCTTCCACTCCGCGTACTGATAGGGCTGCTCGGGCAACGGCCTGAGTGCCGGGCGATCGATTTCGTCGAAGACACTACGGCGGGAGCCGGGCAATTTCTTGAAGGGCCGGTTGTTCAGATCGCTCAGCAATGCGGCGACTGCCCGGTTGGCCTCGTCCAGGCTGAAGAAGCGCTGGTTGCGCAGGCGGGCGAGGACCCATCTCTGCACCAGGAGGACCGATAACTCTGCTTTCGGCTTGTCCCTCGGTTTCTTCTGCGAGCCGGGATCACAGCCACGGAGTAATGCCGGGCCATTTCCTGGTAGGTTGGATTGATGTCCGGATCGTAGAACCCCGGCTTGTGGACGCCCGATTTCAGGTTGTCAGGGACCAGTATCTCGACTAATGAGCAGGTTCCGCTAATGCGAAGGAACGCAGCGGAATCCGCGCCATTGCTGGCGCCAGGTTGCCGGTTCCTTCACATTATCTCGATGGTGCGATCCTAGAGGGTGCGACCAGTCGTTTAAGGAGGCGCACCATGTCCGATCTGCAAACAAAGCACGATACGTTGCTCGACAAACTCAAGCAGCATCTGGTAGCCGAGCGATATTGTGTCCACATCCGCAATCGCTATCTGGCAGTCGCGGCAAACTTCCTCCGCTTTCTCGACAGGCGTCGAATTTGCGTTGACGCTACGCAGCCGTCACACATATCGGCGTACCTTCAATGTGAACTGCGGCGTTTCCGGCACCGCCACGGTCATTCGCCCCTCTCCGCTCGGGGCTGGAGAGCCTCGCATACCACCGGCATTCATCAATTACTGCGTTTGGCGATTGGCAAGTGGCCACCCGATCCGCCGACTTCCAGCGTAAATGCGAAGTTTGATCGGGCACTGTGCATGGAATACGGTCAATGGCTTCGGGAGTGGCGAGGGCTTGCAACCGAAACGGTCGACGGCCATCTTGCCGAAGCACAACGATTCCTGTGCCAGCATGGGCGGTGCAAAGGTGCCGACACGTTGATGCATATGACGATCACAGACATCGATGTCTACCTGCAAAGCCGTGTTTCGTCACTGCGTCGCGTATCACGTAAAGATATCGCATTACGGCTTCGCAGCTTCGTTCGCTATCTGTATGACACGGGGCGTACCGGGCATGATCTTTCTCAATTCATCATTGTTCCAAGGATATATGCGCGTGAGTCCATTCCGTCGACACTACGCCCCGCTGACATCAGCGCAGTCTTGCGCTTCACACGCGAGGACCGGTCCCCAACGGGGCTACGTGACTACGCCATTCTGATGATGCTGTCGAAGTATGGAATACGTGCAGGAGAAATCGCACGACTGCGTCTGGAAGATATCGATTGGAGAGCTGATCGATTTTGCATTCGCCATACCAAGACCGGATCGCAGTCCATTTTACCGTTGCTTCCGAGTGTGGGTGAAGCTCTGCTTGACTACTTGCGACGAGGACGACCAATCACAAATGTGCGCGAGATATTTGTTCGCGCACGTGCTCCTTATCGCGGATTTCGCAATGGTTCCAGCTTATACACACCAGTGCGCCGGCGACTTGAATCGGCCGGCGTGCATCCAACAGGCAAACGCGGGCCGCACGCATTTCGACATGCACGTGCTGTCAGCCTGCTTCGTGCCGACGTTTCAGTAAAAACGATCGGGGACCTATTGGGACACCGCTCAGCGGAATCTACGGGGGCTTATCTGAAGTTGGCGACGGAGCATCTGCGAGCTGTAGCTCTTGAGGTTCCGAACATGGAGAAGCAGCCATGAAGCCAATCTGGCCTGATACTGACCGTCGTTGCGTCGACCGCTTTATCTGGGGGTTGGGAACCCGAAACGCAACGACCACGAAGGTTTACCGATGCATCCTATCGGGCTTCCAGCGGTTTGTCATGCAGCGCGCGTGTGCGCGATCGATGAACAAACAAATGATCAGTGCATGGTTGCACGAACGGGCTACACAATGGCCTATGCACATAGTTTTTCATCGCGCACGTCTCGTCGACCGGTTCCTCGATTTCCTCGTAAGTGAGGGCTCGATTGCGAATAATCCGTTGCGTGAACTGCGAATCGAATATGGGCAACGAACGACTACGCCCGTAGTACGAGCGCTACTATCATCCTCCCCAGAAACGGCGCTCGATGCATTACGTCTACCTCAACGCTTTGGAAGCTTTCTCGGGCCACTCATGCGCGATCACGTCACGTTAATGCGAGCCATGGGCTACCGTTACGAGACGCAAGCAAACCGCTTCGCATATTTCGATCGCTATTTGCAGAAGAACCCGGGACTGGAGGGGCAACCGCTGGCCGTCCTTCTACGAGATTGGCATGCCATACGGCCGACGCCCGAGCATGCGTGGCTGTGCCAGGAGCTGGGTCGCGATCTCGCCAAGGCGTTGCGCCGCTTCGATCCAATGCTTGTCATACCCAAGCCCGACCTTCGCCTTCGCCAGCAATTGAAACAACAGCGACGAGGTCCCTACATCTATACGGAACAGGAAGTACAACGCATCCTCGAAACCGCGCAGCAGTACCCCTCGCCGTGCGCACCTCTTCGCCCCATGAGCCTGTATACAATGCTCGTTCTTGCATATTGCACCGGTCTACGTCTGGGCGAGATCGTAGGTCTCAACCTCGGTGACGTTCATCTCGATGTGGGCGAGATCGATATTCGCGAGACGAAGTTTTTTAAATCGAGGACACTACCGGTTTCAAACAGCGTCGCAGTTGTACTGCACGAGTATGTGAATGCCCGGCGACGGGCGGGCGCGCCGCAGCAAGCCGAGTCAGGACTGTTCTGGCATCAACAACGAGCCGGACGCTACTCCTATGTGATGACCGAGAAGCTTCTGACACGTGTACTGCGCCTCTCTCGTGTAAAGCCTGATAGAGGCGGGCTTGGGCCACGCATCCATGATCTTCGCCACACATTTGTCGCAAATCGGATGCTTGCATGGTATCGCGAGGGCATCAATCCCCAGGCACGGCTTCCTTATCTCGCCACATATCTCGGTCACAGGGACATTAATTCCACCTTGGTCTATTTGACCATCACCCAGGAGCTCCTGCAACAGGCAGGGGCTCGCTTTCGTTCTTTCGGCGCGCACAGTCTGCACGTCGATGAAGGAGTGGACGATGAAACCGATTGATCCGTTGCCTGGATTGCTGCAAGAATTTTTTTGCAGATACATGCTGGAACAGCGCAACCTCTCAACACACACGGTGCGATCCTATCGGGATACCTGGAGATTGTTCCTGCGTTTTTCGGCTACAAGACACAATCGTGCAGTAGCCAAACTTGTGTTCGATGACCTTACTGCCGCCATGGTAGGAGCCTTCTTGCAGCAATGCGAGCAGGAGCGCAAGGTGACGATCGGTACTCGAAACTGCCGACTGGCAGCTTTGCACGCCTTCTTTTCTTTTGCCGCTGAACGGGAGCCCGTATACGCTGCGCAGTGCAACGCAGTACTGCGCATTCCCACCAAGCGTGCAGCAGTTCGCGCGCCATGCTACCTTGATCCGGATGAAGTTGATGCCATTATTTTGCAGCCTGATCGCACAGTACTCGAGGGCCAACGCGATCATGCTCTGCTTTGCTTTCTCTACAACACGGGCGCACGGATCCAGGAAGCGCTCGATGTTTGCCCGCAAAGCATCCGCTTCGATCCACCGTCGTACGTGCGGCTGATCGGCAAAGGAAATAAAGAGCGGCTTTGTCCACTATGGCCAGAAACCGTTCTCGTACTTAAAGCACTGCTCAAGCGACAACCCTGTCCGGATAACGAACCTATTTTCGTCAATCGCTATGGCACTCCTCTGGGTGCGTCCGGGGTTCGCTACAAGCTTGCGCAGTACGTTCAGGCGGCCGCCAAGACAGTCCCAACTTTGTCTTCGAAGCACGTTTCTCCGCACAGTTTCCGACATGCGGCGGCCGTCCACCTCGTAGCGGCGGGCGTCGACGTCACCGTGATCCGCAGCTGGCTCGGCCACGTGAGCCTCGACACCACCAATCACTATGCACAGGCAAATCTGGCTACGAAACGCGCTGCGCTTGAGCGTCTCGAACCCGCTTCAAAGATGCATAGACCACCGCGATGGCAACGCGACGCAGATCTACTCGCGTGGCTAGATTCACTTTGAGCCGCTGAGTAATGTGAAGGAACCGGCAACCTGGCGCCAGCAACGGCGCGGATTCCGCTGCGTTCCTTCGCATTAGCGGAACCTGCTCATTAGTCGAGAAATCACCAGCTGGTGATTTCTCGACCAGACCGTTATAGAACGCGAAGGCGCGCACGTGGGAGCCGATCCAGTCTGGAAGCTGCGGGGTCCAGGTGAGCGCCGCAAACGTAAGCCCGGACACGCCGAGCGCAGCGACGAACAGCTCGGCCTCGCGGATTTCACTAGTGTTCGGGTTGATGATGCCCAGCTTCTTGCCCGAGTAGTCGACGAACAGCTTCTGACCCGGCACGTGCGTTTGCCGCATCGTGACCGGAAGCCGCTGCGCCCATTCCTGGTATGCCTTGCAGAACCAGCTGTAGCCGCAGCCGTCCGGATGCTGCGCCTTGTATTCCTGCCACAGCAGATCGAGCGTGACGCCTTTCCTGCCGATCTCGCGATGCACAGTCGGCCAGTCCGGCATGCCGCGCGTTGGCTCGCGCCGCGCCGGCGGCGGATACAGTCTCGCCTCGAGCGCCGCGTCGTCCGTCAGCAGTTCCGGTGGCAGCGGCCAGCTCAGCCCTGCCAGCCGCGTGCGGCGCAGGTAATGCCACACCGTCGTTGTCGAGGTACCGACCGCGTCGGCGATTTCCCTCTGATTGCGGTCACACTCGAAATGCAACCGCAGCACTTCCCTGATTTTGCGCATGGTCAACCTGACATTTGCCATTCGGCACTCCCGACAAAACTGTCGATCGTGCCACCGTTGACCCGCGTCGCCGCCACCTCAAATTCCTGTTCGCGATGGCGTGGAAACCCTGTTCTTTTTGCCGTGGAATCGGCGTTCACTTTGCCGTGGAAACCCTGTTCACTTTGGCGTGGAATATTCACCCATGCTGGGCGCGCATGCAAAAATCGGAGAGAGATGAACTCTCTCCGATTATTTTTTACCACTGGTAACCTGCGCCCACGGTGACACCTACATTGCCGTTGCTGTTGGTGTTGCCAGAGATTTTTGTGACCCACTTATTGTCGCGTGTCACGTACGAGATGCCGAGCGCCATGCCAGTCTGTCCGCTGTAACGTGAACCCGCCATGGCGACCATCGCCTTGCCAGGTTGCGTAGGCTGCGGCAGCCCGGCGACGGCCATTGCCGCGGCAGTGCCGGCGGAAGCACTCTTCGCGACGTCGTTGATCTGATTCTGTACGCCGGCAATCTGCTGATTGGTGTAGCTGTTAGCCTGCTGTACGCCCTGTGCAACCGAACTGTTCAGCTGGCCAACGTTGAC
>NZ_CAJNBO010000039.1:0-52927 GCF_905221015.1 Paraburkholderia nemoris
GTCAACGTTGGCCAGCTGAACAGTTCGGTTGCACAGGGCGTACAGCAGGCTAACAGCTACACCAATCAGCAGATTGCCGGCGTACAGAATCAGATCAACGACGTCGCGAAGGCCGCTTACTCCGGTGTCGCAGCTGCAACGGCGTTGACGATGATTCCTGACGTTGACCAAGGCAAAACGTTGTCGTTCGGCATTGGCTCTGCGAACTATAAGGGATATCAGGCGGTCGCACTCGGCGGAACTGCTCGTGTCACCGAAAACATCAAGGTTAAGTTCGGTGCGGGCGTGAGCGCTAGTGGTACCACAGTTGGCGTGGGTGCTTCATATCAGTGGTAGTAAAGGAAGTAGGCGAAGAGAGGCATCTGCCTCTCTTCAAAATCGTCCACTTTCTCAATTTTCCGTTCGGACTTATTGCAACGTACACGCAGTGCCGTGTCTGTCGCGTCGACTGGCGATGTAGGCGTGCGCGCTCAGGTCGGTTATGAGTTCTAGTAGCTGGTCGCGGCAGATACACCATGCAGATACGGCCTGTCGGAAGTTGATATTTCACGGTCTCGCCGGCGACGGCGGACCGTGTCTTTTTATATTGCCCTCCATGCCAAGCTGATACCGGGCGCGCAATCCTTACTGTCGGTCTGGTGCAGCGTGTGCCAAGTGTCAGTGGCAGGACAACGAGGCTCTTCTGCTGGATCGAATATACCGCTGATGATCTGGATTTAAGGTAATACACAGGAGTCTGGCCGGGATTCCTGGTCGATGATGCGAAGCTTCATATCGGTAGTTTATTAACGGGAACCTTCGCCTACGCAGGCGCTAGGACGTGCAGCTTTGACTCGGTCATCGGTCGCAGCCCGGTGGTGATTCTCGCGTGGCAGGCTTGCGAAGCTGCCCCCTTGCCCGTGGACCTGCCAAATATCCATTCTGCCAAGTTATAAGTTTCGCGTACCCGCTGTCAGCACACTACGACACAGGAATCGGGCAAGGCTTTATACGATGAACATTCCGAACAACAGCAAGCTCGCTCGCATCACGGGAATGTTCCCTAGCAGGCTGTTGAATTTGGATCCCGTGTAAACGGGGTTTGAGGGACAGGCGTTATGGATATCGTGTTCATGATCTTTGGCAGCGGATGCGATGCGCGGAATGGATGAGATGCAGGAGCCCCTGTTCACGACGGTCAAGCTGGAGGACTTCGTCCCGGCAGATCACCCGTTGCGACCGATCCGGTTGCTGGTGAATGATGCGTTGAAACGGCTCAACGGGCTGTTCAGCGTCATCTACGCGGACACCGGCCGTGCCTCGATTGCGCCTGAGAAGCTGATGCGGGCGCTGCTGTTGCAGGTGTTCTACTCGGTGCGCAGCGAGCGCATGCTCATGGAGCAGATGCGCTACAACCTGCTGTTCCGCTGGTTCGTCGGGCTGGCGATTGAGGACGCCGTGTGGGACCACTCGGTGTTCTCGAAGAACCGCGACCGGTTGCTGGAGCATGAAGTCGTGGAAGCGTTCTTCACCGAAGTCATGAGCCTGGCGGACAAACGGGGCTTGCTGTCGAGAGACCATTTCTCGGTGGACGGCACGCTGATTCAGGCGTGGGCCAGTCACAAGAGCTTCCGCCGCAAGGACGGCCCGGACGATGGTCCGCCAGCCGGCGGTGGCCGCAACGCCGACACTGACTGGAAAGGCGAGCGACGTAGCAATGCCACGCACGAGTCGACTACTGATCCGGAGGCGCGATTGTTCAAGAAGAGCCACAAGAGCCCGGCCATCCTGTGCTACCACGGGCACATCCTGATGGAGAATCGCTCGGGGCTGGTGGTCGGCGCCGTGGTTAGTCACGCGGATGGTTTCGCCGAGCGGGCCAGCGCGTTGCAATTGCTCGATTGCGTGCCAGGCGCTCATGCGAAGACAGTTGGCGCCGACAAGGCGTATGACACCCGCGACTTCGTGAACGATTGCCGCGCTCGCAACGTGACACCGCATGTCGCGCGCAACGATGAGCGTTGGGGCGGCAGCGCAATCGACGGTCGCACTTCGCGGCATGCGGGCTACCGGATTAGCCAGATCATCCGCAAACGAATCGAAGAGCATTTCGGCTGGGGCAAGACCATCGGACGGATCCGGCAGACCGTCTATCGCGGTATCAAGCGCGTCGACCAGCACTTCAAACTGACGATGGTTGCGAGCAATCTGACCCGCATGGCCCGAATGCCAGGTGTGGTGCCGCAAGGAGCGACGCGATGAGCCGCTACGGCGCGAAGACTGCGCGCCACAAGGGCTGCATGCGTGCGCATGCCCCGCGCAGATTGCGCGGCGAACCGGTAATTCAGCGGGAAATCGCACGCGCAAGCCTCCTGAACATAGCTTCGGTCCTCATGACGGGGCGCTTTTCAACAGCCTGCTAGGCAGCGGTCTCCGATGAATCTTCTCTACCTGTGTGCGGTCGTCGTCGCCGTCGTCATTCTCGCGGCGGTCGCGTGTATCAATCGCGACTACCTCGTGCCGGCGACCACACTGTCCGTCCGGCCTGGCGAAACGTATGAGGACGTGGTCGCAGGATCGACCTTTCCCGTCAGTAAACACGCCGTTCTGCCCGGCAAAGGTTCTGGAGCGACGGATGTCGATGCGCCCACGCTCGTCATCGTGTTCAACGACTCCGTCAACGGCTTTACGCTTCCGCCTACGAAGTTCGCGCAAATTACCTGGCGTGACGGACGGGTTGCAACCATCACCACGTCACCCATGTTTGAGGCGCTACCGTTCGATGACGCCGTCGTCCTGGTGAACCAGCTCCAGACCGAATTCAGAAAAGCAGGTTGGGAGCCAGGCGGGCGATCCGACGAGCGCGCGCCGTCGTGGTTCGACATCACGTCTGCGGCAGGCCTGTCCGAGCTTAGGCAGGCAAGCATGCCAGAGGTTCGGCGGGGAAACACATTGAAACTGGTGGTGTCGCACAGATACGCGATGCGTTTCAGTTTCCGGTGCTGGGATTACTGTGCCCCCGCGCCAAATAAGTACACCCTTTACCGGATCGATATCAGCATCAGCCCCGACGACTGACGATGAGCGCACCTGACCCACCAGCCCGCTGCCGTATGCGGCGACCAGATGAATTGCCCGCTCGCCACGTTAACGTGAGCCGGGCACAGGCCGCTCATCCAACGCGTGACACGCTTCTTTAACACGGCGCGATGTTTTCGGACCTGTCCGATGGAGTCCACGCGTGCGTATCGTTACGATGATTAAATGGACACGGTTTTCTCATGTGATTCGACCAGATTTTTTGTCATGTGCTGCTCGCTTGCTCTTCTGTTTTTCGCTGTCATGAAGCGGCTGGTCAGCATCGCACTCGTGCCGATCGAGATGCGGCGGGATCCGGCACCCATCAGAGGTGCCGTCCAGATTGATGTGCTGCCCACACGTCATGGCTTGGCGTACTGACACGGGTCGGTGCAGTGTGTTTGTTGGCGTCGTTTGTTGTGCCCTGCTTGCCGGGTGCTATCTGGTGCTGCCACAGGTGACCTGTGGCGTTTCGTGCCCGATGTTCCCATACGAGGCCCAGATAGCCGCCGACCCGCGCACACCAATCCGGATTCGGACCGAACAGGTCGTCGTTTGAGAACGATTGAATGGAGAGTTACCTGTGAAAACAAAGAACAATAGTTTCCTTGTGCCCCACGCGCTTCTAGTCTTTGCCAGTCTGGATAAGCCAGATCAGCAGGACTTCCTCTTGTCGCTGAACAAATTCCTGTTCTCGTCAACAATATGCCGCGCTCAATTAGTGGAGCAGTGGAAACGCGATCATGGGCCGATGGAAATCGGGGCAGCCTATGGCATCAGCAATCTGTAAATCACTTCACCTGTTTAGCAATGTCAGACAAAGCAACAAAAGACGATTCCCCCATCGCGGCGCTGGCTACGCGCAATTCTGGTCGGACTGTCCGGCTGCGCCGAACTGGCAAATCGGCCCGCGTCACCTGATGCCTAGGTTGAAAAGGGCAGCATACAGGAACCAGAATGTAGCGCAGGAACCGACGATCTGAACGACCCAGTTGAGAGGCCTGTGCTGAGCGCGATGCGCGCGCCCAGCACAGGCCTCTCTGTTTCGCTGGACACCCGTAATGGTCATCGCGAGCCTGCCGGGCGTGTTGTTGTTCGCCTAGGCGTTTCTTCGTAGCATTCTTGCTCTCATATTTTCGCACCCCGTTACACCTCAATGACATGAAGATGCAATTGCGAATATTCACGGCGCAGCGTTGTCCATCGCCGCATCGTCGCTGTCCGGCGGCTGCGTCACCTCGGCAACCAAATGCGCGGCTGCGGGCAGGTGTCGCACCGGCACGAGCCTTTGATCGACCGACTGCCACACTTAAAATAGGATCCGTCTTATTTATTTGGTGCGACCACGAACTTATCCTGATGCCTGATTCGCAGCACCGCTGCATCTTTACGGAGAACTGGCATGAGCCCCTCTTATCTTCTCGACATTTCCCGCTTGCGCAGCCGGGACCATCTGCCAGCCCATGCTGACGTCACGGACGCCGGTGAACCGCAACCTGACCGGCCTTGCCTGCGCGACCTCATTACCTGGGGCAGCCCTGTTTCGTATTTCACGAAGAGTGCGGCCACACTAAGGGGCATCGGGGTTTATGCACGGATTGCCTACACCATCCAGCAACTCGCCGCATGACCATTCCGGCGTCAACCCGTGTAGCCAGATCGCTGGCACGTCGCGCACGCCGACTGAACCGACGGTTGCGTTCACTGTAACTGCGTTGTCCCTGTATTCCACCACGTGACCGGGGGTCTAACGATATGGAAAGTCCTGTTCCTGTTCCTGTTACCTACCCACACCTACAAGGCCTTTTCGCCGTTTACAGCCGAACAGGACTCGGGTCTGCCACTGCCCGAGTTGGCGCGTGCCGTCGAAGAGCTTGTTGATCTTGGCTCGCTCGATGTTGAGAAAAAAGCCTTTCTGGGTCGCAGGATGACCTTGCCCCTGACTATTGCGACCACGCAGGGCGCGAGCGAGAGCCGCCATTTCCACGAAGAAACGAAGTCCAGTCTGGCCCCAACCGGCAGGGGGATTTCGTACGGCAACAGCAACATAAAGGACGCAACTGGCCGGCGCGGTGATTGGCGTGCGCCGCAGCGTCCCAGCGCGCATTGACGGCTTCGCCATGACCTCTTCGCGGGCACGTCGCTCTATAAGCCATCGGGTTTCCGATCGCGCGTTTAACGCTCGGATTCGAGGTAATGCCCCAGCTCTGACCACAAGCGCTACCACATACAGCACGAATTTCTCAACAACATTTCCAACATGTATCTCACTCAACAGGAATGCTAGGTCCTGCGTGATGCGTCGGTCGACGGCATCGACGCGATCGGGCAACTGCTCGCCCAGCTTATCCAGACCAATCCGCAGGCATTTCACACGGAGCAGACGCTTCCGAACCGCATGTTCTTTCACGAGCCGGCTGCTTACGTGCCCCGAAGCAGCTTCATTGATTCCATTGCTTCTAGCAGAACGGCGTGCTCGCTCGCTGAACAGAAGCGACGCAAGTACTTAAGACGCGTTCACGCTGATCGAACCACGTAAGGGACGGAGGTACCGCGGAAAGGCTTTTTCGACCACGCGGGTGGCGGTGGGTCTCAAGCTCACCACGCAATTTTGAATACCGAAATGAACTTTGCCTTAAAAAGGATGCTTGGTGCGATTCGAGCCATTTCACTTTTGTGCAATAGGTATTTGCCTGTTCATGGGGGCTACTGTCGGTGAAACGCTCGTCGGAAAGAGCGGTGCCATTGGGGACGCGCTGGCCGGAGTACTGGTCGGCACGATGGTGGCGGTATCATTTCTAGGCTCGGACACCGCCGAGCGAAGTAAGCACAGAGAAGCTAACAGTTTTTTACCTAAAAATGAACACAGGACAACTTAACGTTGAATATCTGGGCAGGCGCTGGCGAATGATGTTACCGCTGCACCAGGCGTTCGTGACGGAACTGAGCCGCATGGGAGTCAGCGACGGGGCATTCACGCTGGCGCTCGTGCTCACGAGGGTGTTGGATACATGGTCCTACAGATCTTTTTCGGCATATGCGGCCGCACAGGAGTCGGGCCTCTCGCAGCCAGAGTTGACGCGTGCAGTCAAAGAACTGGTCGATCTCGGCGCTCTGGATATCCGGAAGAAGGCCTGCCTGGGTCGCTGGATGACCTTGTACCGGTTGGGCAAGGCGATCGTATCGCGCGCGGCTGCATTCGCGGAACTGACTGCCCCCGCTATCAATGACTGACGCCCCCGTCGACACCAGCAACGGTGCGAGCACGCCACCACAAAAAGGGAGGTCATCCTGGCATCTGGACACATCCACCACGACGACAATGAGTCACGCTTCTTCACTGCGCCGCAAACCTATGGACTTGTTCGCCAGCGCGGGCCTGAACGGATCGCCATCGTGACCGAAAGCACCCCGAGGGGCCGGGCCGTCCTGTGCTTTCTTTCACCATTCGACGCGCTCATCGAGGTCGCACATTTCACTAGGCTCGGACAAGCCTATCACGCCGTATCCGCGTCGGAGATCGGCCGGGAACGCTTCCTCCGCGCGTCGCGCCAGGAGCTAATTGCCTGCCTGCATCTGGGTTGGTCCGCGTGTGACGGCAAGATTCTGGTGCGGCCCAGGCTCGAGCCGCACCGGTACATCCGAACGCTACACCAAGGAATTCGCATTCCTCTTTCGTTCGAGGTGGACGAAGAGTCGATCAGGGCGGTTGACTGGCTGTATGAGCGTGCGGGCCTGTTCGCGTGGCGCGAAACGATCGGTGCGTTCCGCAACTGGAGCGATCGGAGCGTGGCGGAAGTAATTGACCATGCACTGCGATCGATGATGCTGACGCCAGGGTTCCCCTCGTCATGCAACCAGATTGCGCTCTTCGATCCCGAGTTTGCCCAGTGGCACTTTGTGCCGATTGCCGATGTGGTAGGCATCGGCAACAGAAAATAACTCTCGGCCCGCACATCCGGTAACACATCGAGACAACTGGTTGCAGGTTTCGATTGGGTCCGACATAGTGCAGTCAACGGGCGGACCCAAAGGGTGAACGAGACCGGAAATGAGGGTGCTCGCGATCAGTTGCGATAGTCTGAGAAGGAATCATGCATGGTACGGACGAGCGAGAGCGCGTCACTTCGGGGGGGGCTGAAAGGTCTATGCCGCCTCCTTTAGCGCCGCAGGTTCTTCCGGTCTCATCCCGGGAAACCAGCGAACGAAGGTTTTCCGCAGATCATCGTTCAGGACCTGCACGCGGGTTTGCAGCAGCAGATGCGCGCCGCGCTGGGTCCAACGCATCTGCTGCTTTTTCACAAAGCGCTTGCTGACCACATAGTTCACAGTCGACTCGACAAACGCCGGGGAAATCGGCTCATCGTGCCGGTAGCGGTCGCCGTAATTCGGAATGAACGCTTGGTTGGCCCTGATATAGGTGCGGAATTCCCGTACTGCCTTCTCCAGTTTCTTCTTGTTTGCTTCGCGTCGCCGTTCTACGGCGCGTGGTGGCTATGGGCACCGATGGACTGGGGTGAACTGGCATTGCCATCAGGTGCGCCGGCGTATCTTGAGGCGCGCTCGGCCTATGCGCGCTGTTCATGGATGGGTGTGGCGCGCGGCCGGATCGACCCGACCAAGGAAAAGGCTGGGGCGGTGATGGACATGGCCGCGGCGCTCTTGACGCTCAAACACGAATGCGGGGAACAGGACTCGACTACGAGGAAGTGCTGCACCAGCGGACGATGGAAATCCGGCTCATGAACGAACGCGGTCTGGATCTGCCGGACCGGGCTGGCAGTGTCGCTGCGGCCGAAGCGGCAACCCGGCCGCAGCAACGGTTCCCTGCGGCCGCATGCGCATGGTGATGTCATCAAATATGATAACGCCTCGATGCCGAACAGTTCCCACGACACCACGCGCAGCACCCCGGATGCATACCAGTTCTTGAAGCGGTGATGGCAGGTGCGGTACTCGGGATAGCGGGCGGGCAACCCACAGTACGCCGTTCAGTACGTCACGCGTGTTGTGCCCGGTCCGGCCGTGCCGATCTTTGCGCAGACGCAAGGCTTGGAACAGGGTTTCAACGCGGCCCCCACTGATCGTCGGTCAGATCCCGATGCGCATGCATGACGTTCTCCAAGTTGACAAGGGAAAGCCGGTCTCAGCAGTACGTGATTCCGGCAGAAAGCAGACAGGTTGGAAACGTTCTTTCAGGCAAGCAAAAAAACGCGCCCAGAAACGGACGCGCGAAGGGGTATTGCATGGGCCGTGACGAACTCGGCTCAGAAGGGGAATGACCTTGTTCAACACGGGTTTGATGTTGCAGACAATCTGTCGGGCATGCAATCGGACAAGTCTGATACTGCTGGTTGCGGAAAACGAACGGATCATTCCTATCCTTGAGAACAGGCCATGAAACCGGACTACCGAAACCCGCGCAAAAAACGCGTCAGGGAAGTGACGCGCGAAGCGCGGGTTGCAACTGACAAAAATATAGGATGGTGGCGGGGGACTACTCCTTTGTGATTCTAGAACCGATATTTCGGACACGCCAATAAAAGACAGCAACCTTAACAGACCTGCCGGATGCGAGCGCAACCCCTGCGCAGCTGAAGCGGCGATACCTGGTGAGCCGCGCAGCCTGCTGATGCACGGGGACTGTTGCGCTGGCCGTCTACCCCATGTGGTTATACACAAGTTGACGTTAGGAGAGGAATAGCAAAGCAGACAGAGGGGGGTTGTTAACAATGCGAATTTCGCGTTTACTCTCGGATTTTCGGCATGAAGATCCAGGACGACGCGGGGGCATGGGCGGACGAGGAATTCGAAACGCTGGATCTGGGTGATCCGCGGCGAGACCGGCGCGCGAAGGAGCTGGTCAAGCGGTTTGCCAGCCGTCCGACGGCCAGTATCCCGGGCGCGTGCGAAGGCTGGGCCGAGACGATGGCGGCCTATCGCTTTCTGGGCAATGAGCGCATCGACTGGCGCGACATGATGCAGCCGCATTGGGATCGCACCACAGCACGCATGGGGCAGTTGCCGGTGGTGCTGTGTATTGCCGATACGACAGAGCTGAACTTTAACGGTCAGGACATCGAGGGGGCCGGCCCGCTCAGTTATGAAGCGCAGGTGGGCATGTATCTTCATGCGACCTATGCGGTGACACCGGATCGGGAGCCGCTGGGTGTCATCAATTCCTGGATGTGGGCGCGCGAGCCACGCGATGCAAACGGCAGGCGTGGTGGTGTCAGGGAAAGTACACGGTGGGTTGAAAGTTATGAGATCGTGGCCGAACAGGCACAGGCCCTGCCTGACACGCGGCTGGTGTACGTGGCCGACCGCGAAAGCGATATCGCCGCGCTCATGCAGTGTGCGCAGGAACAGGGTAATCCGGCTGACTGGCTGATCCGCTCCCAGCACAATCGTGCCCTGAAGGATGAAGAAAAGCTGTGGGACAAGGTGCACGCGAGTAATGTGCTCGGCCATATCAGCTTCGTGTTGCCGGGACGCAGTGGCCAAAAGGCGCGTGAAGTGAAGCAGGAACTGCGTAGCCAGCGCATCACGCTGCCCGGGCGGGCCGGTGTCACACTCACCTGCGTCGAGGCGTGCGAGGTGGATGCGCCAGCGGGCGGAAAGCCCGTTATCTGGCGTCTTGTGACCAACCGCGAAGCGGCTGATGCGGATGCGCTCATCGAACTCGTTGACTGGTACCGAGCGAGGTGGGAGATCGAAATGTACTTCAATGTCCTGAAGAACGCCTGCCGGGTTGAGGCGCTGCAACTGTCGCAGATGGAGCGGATCGAGAAGGCACTCGCGCTGTACATGGTCGTATCGTGGCGTATTGCACGGCTCATGCGTCTGGGCAGGACGTGTCCGGAGTTGGACGCGTCGCTCTTCTTTGCGGCTGACGAGATACATGGCGCTCATGTACTCTCAAAAAAGCCACGCCCGAAAAAGACACCAACGCTGAATCAGATGATACGGATGATCGCATCACTAGGCGGATTCCTCGGGCGTAAGAGCGACGGTGAACCGGGCGCGAAGACGCTGTGGATCGGTATGCAGCGGGTCATGGATGCCGTGATCACCATCCAGATCTTGCGCGACGGCTACGACACTTCCGTATAAGGGGATGCGTCTACCCGTGCAGAAACACTCGGCGTCAACTCATGTGGGAAGCAGCACATAGCACTCGGCAAGCAGTATGACAAACGACGCAAGCAGGCAGACGGTGCCTATTCGAGTGGCCCGACCGGGCCATCGTGTGTCTGACAGTTGGCCGGTTCCGACAATACTCATGACGGGGACCGGATCGCGCCGTATAACGATAGGCACAAGTACGATGCAGATCAGCGACAGCATGCAGGCGAAAGACTGAATAGCGAAGGAGAAGTCCATAGGGGGAAACAGAGTCATGTCGCGCGAGGAAGTGCGTGATCGTACTTCCAGTGTATCGACACAGCCCTGAGCAGCCTATCAGACGGGTCCCAAAATAGTTCTCTTGGGAAGCAAAAAATAGCGGCTCTTCATGCAATTGCGCAAGCGGACTGTCAGCGTCCATCTGCGGAACCCGTCGTATTCTCGCGGACACATTTGAAACCGGATTACCCACGCACGCGCGATGTCCGTTAGCCAACCACTGCTTCGACGATGCCGACGATCAGCGCGTAAGTGGCAATAGTGCCGCTCAAAGTGAGCGCGCTTTTCGGAAAATACGACATGGGATTCCTCCGGGGCATAGTGTGAAGTGCCATTCAGGCATAAATGAAGTCGTGCTTTCATTGCGATGAGGTCGGTCGTCAATTGCGGAGAGCAACGGGTTTACGCCATTTCGTAACAATTCGTTTCACCGCGCAAGTGCGGCTTTTTTCGTAAGTCCTAGATAGTTGCTTCCGTCAAAATCCCCCACAGAAGCGGTCCCCGCGCATTGTGACTGATGCGTGGTTGCATGAATTTCGCTCGCAATGCTTGGTATCTCAAAATAATTCGCAATGTTAAAGAATATAAACTCCATGAAACGTGTCAACGATCGCCCATAGCGGTTCGTTAACGCAGGGAAGGTGTCAATGGACAAATGGACATCTTCCTGAAGTTCAACATACTGAGATAGCCCAGAATGAAATCGAAACTTGTCGCGCTTGTTTTCCTTTCCCTGACGTTTGCCGGTAGCGCATTCGCGCAGGATTCCGATCATCACAAAGCCGATGCGCATCGTGCAGCAGCCGACCAGCGCATGCATGAACATGACCAGCGCATGCCTCGCGATGCTCGTAACGACCGGATGCATCGTGATCAGATGGCGGATGGGCATCACGACGATCATATGGTGCATTAAAGCTGGTTTGTCTGCCCATGCTCCGTGCATTGCACGGAGCATGCCTCATTCTGGAATTCCTGATCGACGTGGCAGTGCCTGAAAGCGGAGTCTGCTCCATCGTGCACGGTACGCCACCGGACGCTTACCCGACAGGGCAGTTGCCCGACGTTCCGCGTTCAGGGAATGCTGGCCCTGCGATCCGTACTTAAACAATTTTCCCCTGCCCATTTCATGAAGATAGTGCGTCAGTGGTGTAAGGCTGGCACGCCAGTTCTGCTGTGCGTCGCTACGGCGGCAGCGCTTGGCGGTTGTGCCATCGCGCCGCGGAGAACATCGCCCTCCGGCGTTAGCGACATGGACTCCATGACGACAGAGAGTACCCCGCCGTCCGTTGCGGCGGGTTTTTACCGCGTCAATCCCGGCGACACCCTATCAGGGATCGCGACCTCGTTCCGTCGCTCAACCCAGTCAATTGCGAGCTGGAACCGGTTGTCGGGTCCTGCGCCTGTATTCGCCGGGCAGGTGCTGCGCGTCGCGCCTCCAATGGCAAGCACGTCCGCGGACGCCTTGCCGAAATCGAGAATGGACGATGGCATCGAGGCTGCGGACACTGCGCGATTCGCATGGCCGGCGCGCGGACTGGTCACGCCGGTATTTGTGGCCGGCAGGTCCAGTGGTATCGAGATCGGTGGTAGCGCGGGTGACCCGGTCAAGGCTGCGGAAGCCGGCCGTGTCGTCTACGCGGGAGGGCGCATCAAGGCTTATGGCCTGCTGATCATCATCAAGCACGATTCGCATTTCCTGACCGTGTACGGAAATAACCGCAGGCTGCTGGTCAAGGAGGGAGAGGCGGTGACCCGAGGACAGACCATCGCGGAAATGGGTGCGGACACGAGCGCGGTTGCATCTCTCAGGTTCGAAATACGGACCGATGGCAGGCCGGTTGATCCGCTGGACTTTCTCCCGAAACAGCCCGGCTAATGGGATTCCATCGTCGCCTTGATCAAAGGTTGCGCGAGCGTTCGCTGCCACACGGTCGCCGCGTGAAGTAACCTTAACCACAACACATTTCTTTGAAAAAGTCGCGCGACTACCGACATACAGGAATCCTGCTGTTCGCTGCGATACTGTCTGGATGCGCCCGGCTTCCGCAGGATGAGCGGGCTGGCGACGCAATGTCGAATGGGCAGGAGTTGGTGACCAGCGCGCCCGTCACGCCGCGCCTGATAGAGGGCTCGCCGCCCATGCTCGTGGCTGGTGCGGAAAACCGACTGGATGCAGAAACGCCGCCCCTGCCGTACAACCATGGGCACGTGGCACATTTCTGGCAGTCGGGACTGGCATCCTGGTATGGGAAGGTTTTCCATGGACGTCGGACCGCGAGCGGAGAACAGTACGACATGTACGCGCTGACAGCGGCACACCGGACCTTGCCGTTGGGTTCGTATGTCCGGGTGACTGCCCTTAGGGATGCCCGCTCAGTGGTAGTGCGTATCAATGACCGCGGGCCATACGCACGCGGTCGCGTGATCGACCTGTCGTATGTCGCGGCAGCGGCGCTCGGCCTGTCGCGAACGGGCACCATGCGGGTCAGGATCGAGAGCGTCGGGAAGCAGGACAGCCAGCGCGTAGCACTTGACTGCAAGTGCACTGAGGTGGAAACAGGCGGCTGAAGATGTCCGGGACTTCAAGGTGTCGGCAGCCTGATTCGTCTTCGCATGGGCATGCGATCGATGAGCTAATTTTGACTGAACATGGCAAGCCTCAATAAAGTAATCCTGGAATCCTTCCTGCGAACCACACGCCGTATCGTGCAGGCGCGTCGTACACGGCGTATCGTGGTCGTCCTGCTGATCTCCCTCATGTTGTTCGGTGTGCTGGGGTTTTTCGCGGCACCGCCGCTGATTCGCCACATCGCCGAGCAACAACTCAGCCAGCAACTCGACAGGCCAGCTACGATTGGCTGCATCGCGCTCAATCCCTATACGCTCAGGTTCGAGGCGGACCGCATTCATATCGGCGAGCACGGCGGCCAGGGCGATTTCGTGGATGTCGCGCGGCTGATCGTGAAACCATCGTGGAGTTCGCTGTTCCGCGCCGCGCCGATTATCGATGAAGTGCAACTCGACTCGCCGCGCTTCAACATCATCCGCTACGACGCACAGCGCTTCAATTTCACCGATCTGATCGAGAGGTTTGCGAAACAGCCGTCCAAACCCGGCAGCAAGCCGACGCTGTTCTCGATCTCGAACATCCGGCTCGAAAACGGCCAGATCAACTTCGATGATCGCCTGCTCGGCGTGAAGCACGTGATCGATCACTGGAAGCTCGGCATTCCGATTATCGCCACGCTGCCCTCGAAGACCGATATCTTTGTCGAGCCGCTGCTGCGCGCGCGCATCGACGGCAGCCCGCTTGCCATCGACGGCAAGACCAAGCCGTTTGCTGCTTCGCGCGAGTCGGAAGTGTCGCTGCGCTTCGACGGGCTCGATGTGCCGCAAATCTTGTCGTATGCCCCGGAGAAGCTGCCGGTGACGGTGCAGTCGGGTAATCTCTCGACGAACCTCAAGCTCAATTTCATCGAGTCCAACGATGCGCCGTCGCTGCGCGTGACCGGAACCGTCGATCTGACCGATGTCGACGTGCTCGACGAAAACAGGAAGCCGTTCTTCGCGGCGCATGCGCTGCATGTCGCGGCGGCGGCGCTTGAACCGCTGAAGAGCGTGTATCACTTCGACGAGATCCGTATCAATACGCCCACCGTCAATCTGACGCGTGACAGGGACGGTGTGCTGAGCGTGGAACGCACCTTTACGCCGGCAGCGGCACCCGCTCCGGCGGCGGTCAGCCCCGCAAAAGCCACAGCGCCGCTCGATCTGGCGATCAAACGCTTCGCGCTCAATGACGGCATCGTCAATGTTCAGGACGATGCGGCGGCGCGACCTGTGGCGCTGGGCCTGAAGAGCCTTGCGGTCTCTCTGTCGGACTTTTCGACGCGGAACAGGACACCTGCGCACTACACGGTGAGCACGGCGTTCAAGGACAGCCCGGGCTCGCTCGATGCGGCGGGTTCATTTTGCATCGTCGCGAAGAGCGCCGACTCGAAGATCGACATCAAGTCGTTGTCATTGCCGATGTTGCAGCCGTATCTCGACAGCGTGACGGCAGTCCAGGTGACCGACGGGTCGCTTTCCGCGACAACCAGTCTTAGCGCGAGCTGGGCGAAATCGCCGCCGGAGATCAAGGTCGGCGAGAGCCAGCTGGATCTGCAATCGCTGAAGCTGGCGGCGCTCGGTACCAGGGAGCCGGTTGTGTCGTTGGCGCAGGGCCAGGTGGGCGTCGGGCAGGTTGACGTATCGGGCCGCAATGCAGAGATCACGGGCGTCGATGCGACGGGGCTCGTGATCAATGCGCAGCGTCTGAAAGATGGCCGCATCGATCTTGCCGCGCTCGCTGGACCACGCCAGGAGGCACAGCATCGCACTGCAATCCATGCGGTCAAAAAGGCTCAGGAACAGGGCGCCGCCTGGCACTACAGGATCGGCGAACTGAGCCTGAAAGACGCGACGGCCAACTTCACCGACAACACGACGCCGCGTCCGGTCAAACTCAACATCACACCGCTCCAACTGAAGGTGCAGCAGATCAGCGACGACCTGAGCCAGTCGCTGCCGATCGACCTGCAGGCGACACTCAATCGCAAGGGCACGCTCGGGATCTCCGGCGACGTCACCACGACACCGCTCAAACTCGCGCTTAAAGTGGATGCGAAGCGGCTCGACGCGGCGGCGTTCGAACCGTACTTCGGCGGCAAGCTTAACGCGACGATTGCGAGCGCGTTGCTGAACATGAAGGGCGATGTGGCGGTTTCGCAGGCATCGAAGTCGCTGAAGGCGTCGTACCGCGGCGACGCCGCATTGGTCGATGTTCGCATGCTCGACAAGGCGACCTCAGACCCGTTCGCCGGATGGGGCGCGCTCGCGCTGACGAACCTGAGGGCGAGCTACGACCAGCATGGCACCGACGTCGATGCCGGGCGCGTGACGTTCTCGAACTTCTATGCGCGGGTGCTGCTGGATCCGCAGGGCAAGCTGAATCTCACCGACGTTGTCGCGCATGAAAGCGTCGCGCCGCAGACCCTGATACGCGGCAAGAGCACGACTGAGCCGGTGCCGTTGACGCCGGGTGCGGCGAGCGAGCCGCCGCCGGCGCCTGCAACAACCTCGACGCTTGTCACGGCAGCAGCACCGAAGCCCGCGTCTGCGTCGGCCGCGTCGGCCATCGTGACCGCCGCACCACCCTCGAGCCCGGTGAGAGTGCACTTCGGTCAACTGGTGCTACAGCAGGGCCGCGTGACGTACACCGACAACTTCGTCAAGCCGAACTTCACGGCTCATCTCGTCGGACTTCAGGGGACGGTCGGCGCATTCGGCACGCAGTCGACCACCTCCGCGCCAGTGGACGTGGCCGGCAGGCTCGAGGCGAACGGGCCGCTGTCGATTCGCGGCACGGTCAGTCCGCTGGCCGCCAGTCCAGCGCTTGACCTGACGGCGAGTGCGCACGAGATCGAGCTGACCAACCTCACGCCGTATTCCGCAAAATATGCAGGCTATCCGATCACGAAGGGCAAGCTCAACGTCGATCTGCGCTACAAGCTCGACAACGACCAGCTGAGCGCCAACAATCACCTATTCATCGACCAGCTGACTTTCGGCGATCACATCGACAACGACACGGCGACCAGACTACCCGTGCGTCTTGCGATCTCGCTGCTGCAGAACACGAAAGGCGAAATCGACGTCAATATTCCGGTCTCGGGCTCGCTGTCGAATCCGGAATTCAGTATCGGCGGTTTGATCTGGCACGCGGTGCTGAACCTGCTGGAGAAGGCGGTAACCTCGCCGTTCTCGCTGCTGGCGAATGCGTTCGGCGGCAATGGCGAGGAAATGGGCTATGTCGAATTCGAACCCGGTTCCGCGAAATTGTCGGATGCCGCCGACCAGAAGCTCGATACCATCGCGAAGGCGCTGGCCGACAAGCCGTCGATCCGTATCGACCTCATCGGGCGGGCCGATCCCGCAGTCGACGAGGCGGCCTTGCGTACCCGGTATGTCGAGCGGCTGGTCAGGCAGGAGAAGATCAGGGACGTGGTCGGCAATGGTGAGAGCGTCGATCTCTCCACGGTCACCGTGGATCCGGAAGAGTACGAGAGGTACCTGACCAAGGCCTATAAAGACGCCGACTTCCGGAAGCCGCGTAATTTCGTGGGCCTGACCAGGACGCTGCCCGACGATGAGATGAAAAGCTCGCTGGCCGAGCACGCGCCGATCAACGACGCCAGTTTGCGTGAGCTCGCGCAACGACGCTCGCAGAGCGTGCAGCAATACTTCGAGGGCAAGATCGACAGCAGCCGACTGTTCATCGTCGCTCCGAAGCTCGACGCGCAAGGTATCAAGGACAAGGGTGCGACGACGAGGGTGGATTTTGGGTTGGGAATGTAGCTTGCGGTAACGCCTCTTTTACGGGATCGGAACATGGTCAATACCCCTTGATCAGTACGCCCACTCCACGGCGAGCACGCCGCGAGCGCGCATCATTGGTCTTTCGGGTGGCGCGACGCTGCCGTTCGCCGGTATACCTCATCTCAATTTCTCCGCCAACGCCAAGCCTGTCAAGGGTTTGGAATGCTAACCAGATTCAAACATATTTTAACAGGCTGATTCAGCTCGCTATGGTCACGAAAACTGAAAACAAAGATCCGGCCCTCGAGCTGGGTCGCAAGATACGGGCGTTGAGGCAACGGCTGAAGTGCACGCTCGATGACACAGCCACAGCGGCGCGTATTTCCAAACCATTCCTGTCGCAGGTGGAACGCGGCCTCGCCACCCCGTCCCTCACGTCGCTGGCGGGGATTGCCAGTGCTCTTGGCGTGACCGTACAGTATTTCGTCGACACCCCGAGCGAAGAACGCTCGGTCAGCCGTGGCGACCAGTTGAAGTTTTTCGGTTTCGTCGGTTCCGCGAACCTGTTCGCGCGCCTGACCAACCTGACGGGCGGCCGGCAGCTCGAGGCGATCCTCCTCAAGATGCCGCCCGGCCAGAAGCGCTCCGAGGTCAACACGCACGCGGGCGAAGAATTTCTGTATGTGATCAGCGGGAACGTAGCGTTGACGCTGGAAGACAAGACGTTCGCGCTGAAAACGGGCGACAGCGCGCACTACGAGTCGACGGTGCCGCATAGCTGGGCCAACACGGCTCGCTCCGAAACCCTCGTCGTCTGGGTGGGGACCCCACGACTGTTCTGACCGGCAGGCGCTCTTGCGGATCTCGTATCCGACTGGAGCCAGCCTGCTTTCCCATTCATAGGATGACTGCTCAGCCACGGCTGCCGTGGCCAAGGCTGGGGTTAATCTCATGTAATAGCGTACAACTGCCTCGAACATGCGGTGCTGGCCGGCGCGCGTGTAGATTGAGCTCGTCATCGGTTGCGTAGGGGTATTTCTTTCGGAGCACGTTTGACTTCACGATTATCGAAAATCTGCATTTCCCTCATGCTCGTCTGGATGCTGGCCGCTGTTCTTATCTGCGTGCGCGGTATATCCATCCGCTATGACAAAGCCGATGTTGGCGTGATCTTCGGTAACGCACTTGAAGATGATGGAACGCCAAAGCCGATTCTGGCGTCCCGCCTGGATGTTGCCCTGCATTGCTATCAGACTGGCTACTGCCCGAAGCTCTTTGTTAGCGGTGGCATCGACGGCCCTGGGCTTGACGAAGCATCGGCAATGCGAAGCTATCTGTTGGTGCGCGGCGTGCCCGCTGACCACATCATTGTCGACAACAAGGGGGACAACACGCTGGCAACGGTTCGCCACGCAGTGGACTACATGCGGGAACACCATCTTTCACGGGTCATGCTGGTGAGCCAGTATTACCATCTCGCGAGAGCACAATTGACTTTCGAGCGGTTAGGTATCCCTCAGGTGTACGGAGCGTTTCCCTGGTCATTTCAGGGTCGCGACCTGTATTCGATCTGGCGCGAGGTGCCGGCATTTGCCGTGTACAGTATCAGGCTGACGCTGAATCCGAATTCAGAACCGATTTCGTTCAGGCCCATGCTGTTCCTGCTGGGCTTGTTTTCCGCGTCGCACTAGCCTGGATCTGCCGGTTTAAACACCACCTTGCTCAAACACACACGACACTTCATGAAGCAGCCTGGCCTTGCGCTCATCGTCGGGCTGCTACGGGCTTTCTCCGTGCGGCCTTATGGGCTGGCCGGCAGGCTGGGCCGTGAAGCGCCCCGGGTTTTCCGGAGACTCCAACTCTCGAGAGAATGGAGCCATGGAAAACGTCAAGAAGAAGTCACCGTGGTATTCGCCGGAAGTCCGTGAACGGGCAGTTCGAATGGTTCACGAGCACCGTGGAGAGCATGAGTGTCAGTGGAAGGTGATCGCGTCGATACCTGACGACTTACTGCCTCGGCATCAAAGGGGACATGCCGACCGTACAGGAAGCCATTGGCGTCTCCGCCGAGCTGGAGATTCTTCGACCGAAAACGCAGTTTGCGTTCTACAAGGACACGGCCAAGGAGTTCCTGATACCGTTCAACTTCGGCCCCGAACGCCATGCGCCGTTCATGAGCCGCGCAGAACGTCGTCGGATGGAGCGCGAGGCCCGCAAGGTGGTCAAGAAAAAAACCCGCTGAGCGGGGGCGGGAGTGCTGGGTAGGCGGCCTAGATAGTGGCGATCGCATACGGGCCCGGAAGTGACGAGCCACGCTTTAGAGCATCATTACTCTCTGCGCAGTCTCCAGTCCCTGCTTGGTGTATCACGCAGAGTTTTGACCGGCCTGGTCGAAGCCGGCTTTGTGACCCCTGCCCGCGGCCCCCGGAACGAACTGCGCTTCAGCTTTCACGATGCTGTCCTGCTGCGTACGGCCTATCAGCTCCAGACGGCCAACATTCCTTCGCGCAAGATATTGCGCTCGTTGACGCGCCTCAAAGCTTCGCTCCCGGATGAACTGCCCTTGACCGGGATTCGAATCACCGCTGTTGGCAACACGATCGCCGTGCGGTTAGGTCCCGACCAATGGGATGCCGAGTCGGGCCAGCTGCTGCTCGACTTTGATGTCGCTCCCCTGAAAGGTGACGTGGCGTTTCTGGACGGCTCCCCTCGCAGCGCAAAGGAGGCTCACATCGAGGCCGAAGAGTGGTTTGAGCTCGGTGAGCAACTGACCACCACGGACCGGCAGGGGGCCGAGCATGCTTATCGGAGAGTCCTGGAGTTGCTGCCTGTGGCGCACTATGGCGCTTACACCAACCTGGGCGTTCTCCGGTATGAAGAGGGACGCTGCGAAGAAGCGCTGGCAGTGTTTGACAGGGCCCTGGAATTCTTCCCGGACGATTGCCAGCTGCACTTCAACCGCGCCGTTGCGCTGGAAGAGCTGGACTGCGCCGACGATGCGCTGAATGGCTACGGAAAGTGCCTCGCGATTGAGCCAGACTACGCGGATGCACACTACAACCTTGCAAGACTCAAGGAACTTCGAGGGGACAAGCAAGGCGCGCTCCGACACTACAACGCGTACCGCCGTATCCAGGCCTCTTGAACGTCGCTACTGTGCAATGGATTTCCCACGAATTAAGTACATCAACTGTAGCCGGGGATCAGGCACAAATCGGCCGAGACTGTGTAAAAACTCGAATGATCACCTAGACTAAATCAACCTGCTGGAACGAGAGGCGCAGATGGGGCGATTTGTCGAAGGTGCGGAACGCAGTCAGACGACACTCCTGCCGGAGTGTCTCGATGACTTTATCGCTGAAGATAATCCTGTGCGGATTGTCGACGCATTCGTCGAAGAACTCGAACTGGCATCCCTCGGATTCGAAGGAACCATGCCCGCGAGCACCGGACGACCTTCTTACCACCCCGCAGTGCTGCTCAAGATCTATATTTACGGTTATCTCAATCGTGTGCAGTCGAGCCGTCGTCTGGAGCGGTGAGCGTGAGCACGAAAATCGATGGGCCTCTGAGCATCGAAAATGAGGGACGCTCGACCGAACAAGTCCAACTGACGGCGATGGCGGTTCGGCATCAGAAATTGGGCAGCGCGATTGTCGGCGTCACAGGTGCGTGAATCAGCGCGACGATGCCCAAACGGAGCGGCGTTTAAAGGTCAATTCGAAGGGCTGGCAAGGGTTGCCGAGGTTTCTCCAACAGTCAAGCGACATTTTCTGCGGGTGCCGACATTCCCTCAACAATTGTGATCGCCGTAAGGCGAGTGAAGCGGGACGAGGAACCGCAGGCACTGAACGAGCCTTGTCGTGTCGTCAGGTCCAACAAAGCGTTTGAGCAGGCCAGCTGGCAAGGCGGTGACGTTCGGCGGCGGCACCAGGCTACTCCGGGCCACTGACCAGAACGGGGTTACGGCAAACGCGGTGCGCCACCAGTGCCGCCACCGCAGCAGGGTCCGACGATGCACACCCAGCACGTGGCGCAGCTCTTCGATTCGCCGGTTCGTCACACCGTCGTCCATTGCAGGCATCAGGACCACGACAGTACCGGCGTAGAAGCGCCGGCCGAGAAATCGAACTGATGCAGGTGTAGTACGCCGCCGACATGTCTGGCAGCAAAAGCTATGACGACGCCAGTCAGTCTGTTCGCTTGAATCAGGCAAGCCACGAGGCTTGCGCGCATAGGTCGCGCTGTGCAAGGTGCCGCCACAGTGCGCACAGCCTTTCGCTTTTGCTCGCGCGGCGAGGTCAGCGTCGATGCTCGACAAGAATGTACCGAGCCGCCTGTTGTCAACGATTTCACTGATCATCAAATAGTCCGTGAGGATGAGAGATGATCGAAGCATCGAACAGTGGCTTCATTGACGTCAACAAATTTGAGCAACGTGAACGAGGTTCGCGGCTGCGCGTACATCACGCAAGTTGCTCAAAAGGCCCCGAATTCCCATCGACTTACGTGCTCACGCTCATTCAGGCGAAGTAATGGTGAAGGCATCCGCAACGTGTGCCGTCGCTTCGTGAGGATATGCCGGGACCTGAAGCTGTTCACACAAGCGATCGTGGCCATCGACGGTAGCAAGTTCAAGGCGGTCAACAGCCGCGACAACAACTTCACGCCCAACAAGATTGCACGGCGTCAGGAGCAGATCGAGAAAAGCATCCAGCGTTATCTGGACGCACTGGAGACCGCCGATCGCACCCAACCAGCCGAGGTAGAAGCGAAGCCTGCACGCCTACGGGAGAAGATCAAGACGCTGCGTGAACAGATGCGCGATCTGGATCGCGCAGCGGAGCTTCTGAACGATCTGCCGGAAAAGCAGATCTCGCTGACCGATCCCGACTCACGTTCGATGATCTCGCAAGCCAAGGGCACGGGCGTGGTTGGCTATAACGTCCAGGTAGCCGTCGACACCCGGCACCATCTCATCGTCACCCAGGAAGTCACGAATGTCGGCCGCGACCGGACGCAGTTGAGCCCGATGGCTAAAGCGGCGCGTGATGCGATGGGCAAGAGAAAAATCAAAGCGCTGGCGGACCGGGGTTATTTCAGCGCGCCAGAGATCAAGGCGTGCGACGACACGGGTATTGCGGCACTGGTGCCCAAATCGCAGACATCCGGTGCAAAGGCCGACGGTCGGTTCGACCGGGCCGACTTTATTTACATCGCCCGAGACGACCAGTACCTGTGTCCGGCGGGGCAGCGCGCGATATACCGGTACACCTCGTTTGAGAGCGCCAATCTGCTGAAACTGCGGACCTACTGGAGCAGTGCCTGCCCACATTGTCCGCTCAGAAAGCAGTGCACGCCGGCGCCCTATCGGCGCATTCGCCGGTGGGAACACGAAGCGGTACTTGAGAGAATGCAACGCAGACTGGATCGTCAGCCTGACGCGATGACAATACGGCGCCGAACGGTCGAACACGTGTTCGGCACGCTGAAGCACTGGATGGGCTCCACCCACTTCCAGATGCGCAGGCTTGGGCACGTCTCGACTGAAATGAGCTTGCATGTGCTGGCATACAACCTCAAGCGCGTCATCAGGATTCTTGGATTCGCAAAGACACTACGAGCGATGAAGCTGGCAGGCGCGTAATCTCACGCCTGACCGTGCTCGCTGGCACAGCGCAGTCAGGTCAGGCGCCGGTAACCCGGAACTGCGAAGACGCAGCCTCACAGGTGCTCGACCGGCTAGCCGGTCCACGCGTTTTTACAAAGTCTCGGCCAGTTTCAGTCAGTCGGCTCAATGCCATAGCCGACCGCGTTGGGCCAACAACGAGACTAATGGCTGGAAGGCAGATGATCCAGCGACGCGCAAATGAGGATCCCACCGCTACTTCGGACAGGACGTCAGGTTCTGTGCCGCGCCAGTTTGACCAACAGCGGGCCCTTGAACGCCTGCATGATCAATTCCGCAGGCTGGCCGTGGCTCAGCAGCTTGGCCATCGCATTCATGTACTGTGTGATGTGGCGGAAATACTTCTTGTAGCCGGCGCACAGGTAATTGAGTCCCGCCTCGCCGTCTGGCGTTGCAATAAAGCGGTTCTTCGGGCATTCGCCGTGGCAAGCGAAGCGATAGCTGCATTGCCGGCAATACTGCGGCAAGGTGCTTTCTTTGGCTTCGCCGAACGCCGTCTGCGCCGGCGACGCAATCATCGCCGCGGCGTCATCCGTGCGGATGTTGCCAAGCTTGTATTCAGGGTACACGAAGTGATCGCAGGCATACATGCTGCCATCATGCTCGACGATCGCCGCCTTGCCGCAGCGCGGCGCGAACAGGCAAACGCTCGCAGGAAGTTCGCACCAGGCCGCCAGCGCCCATTCGAAGTTCATCACGTGGACATTGCCGACGTCCTGGCGCACCCATTCGTCGAATACGGCGATCAGGAAGTCGCCATAAGCCTCGGGCTCGACGCTGTGCGTCGTCACCGCGCTTGCCAGGTCCGTCTCAGCACGTCCGGGTCTTGACAGTGCAGGCGGCGTCGCGAAGGTCAGGCCAAAACGGATTTCCTGCTCCCTTGGGGCGCGTTCCACCACGGCGTTGAACTGAATGTAGCGCACGCCTTCGGCTTTCAGAAAGCGATAGATCTCGAGCGGATACTTCGCCACCTCTCGCGCGACGGTCACCAGTACGTTCACCGCCACGCCATGCTGAAGCAGAAGGCGTAAGCCGCGCAGCGTGTCGTCGAATGACGGGCGTCCCCGTTTGTCCTGCCGATAAAGATCATGCACTTCTCGCGGACCATCAAGGCTGATGCCGACCGTGAACCCTTCGCGCGCGAGAAAAGCGCACCACGCGTCGTCAAGCAGCGTGCCGTTGGTTTGCAAGGTGTTGCGGATGGTCTTGTCGCTGCCGATTTCCCGCTGCAAGCTTACCGCGCGCTCGAAGAATTCGAGGCCGAGGAGGGTCGGTTCGCCGCCCTGCCAGGTGAACTCGACCACCGGCGTGGTTTGTGCCGCGACATAGCTGGTGATATAGGCGCGCAATACCTCATCGCTCATGCGGAAGCGCTCTCGTGGCGGGAACAGCTGCTCCTTCTCCAGATAGAAGCAATAGCCGCAATCGAGATTGCACAGGGGGCCGATCGGCTTGGCCATCAAATGGAAGCCCTGCTGGGCCTTGGCGTGGTCTTGCATGATAGTGTTACCTGGAAACCAGCGCACGCAAGGCGCGCAGCTTGAACGGAGTGTAAGGCGGTCGGAGCAGTCCCCACACGAGGTTCAACCGCGACTGCCTCAACACGGCTTGCGGCGTCGAAAACTCGCGGAAACCGTCGAATCCGCGATACTGGCCGAAGCCGCTTGCCCCGACGCCGCCGAAAGGAACCTGCTCCTGTGCCGCGTGCAGGAGCACGTCGTTGACCGTCACGCCGCCCGACACCGTTCCGTCAATCACGCGCTTGGCTTCCCGTGCGTCGTGACCGAAGTAATAGAGCGCGAGCGGTCGCGGGCGAGCATTCACATAGTCGAGCGCCTCATCGATACGCTCGTAACCGAGAACCGGCAGAATGGGCCCGAAGATCTCTTGTTGCATCACAGCCATGTCATCGTCGACGTCGAACAACAAGCGCGGCAGGATCTTGCCGCTGCCGGGGACCTCGAGCGGTTCGTTAGCCGGATTGATGACCAGTTCGCGCGCACCCTTGTCGCGTGCGTCCGCGAGCAACGCTCGCAGGTGCTGTCGGTGCGCGTCGGTGGCGATGTCGGTGTAATCGGGATTGCCGTGCATGCGCGGAAACATGCGAGCCGTGGCCGCGACTAGTTCGGAGACCAGCGCCTCGCGCAACGGCTTGGGCACCAGCACGTAATCGGGACCGACGCACACCTGGCCGGCGTTCAGCAATTTGCCAAACATGATCTGCCGCGCGGCCTGAGGCAAGTCCGCACGATTGCCGACAATGACCGGGCTCTTTCCGCCCAACTCGAGCGTCAACGGCACCAGGTGTTCGGCGGCGGCACGCATGATGTGGCGGGCCGTCGTTGCACCGCCGGTGAACACGATCCGGTCAAAGGGGAGGCTGGTCAATTGACGGCCGACCGAGGCATCACCGGTCACGACAGCCACTTCGTCCTGCGCGAAGAACTCCGCGACGGCATCTGCCAGCGCGGCCGCCGTGCGCGGAGTCATTTCGGACGGCTTGATCAGCACTCTGTTGCCGGCCGCGAGCGCACCGGCCATCGGCACGGTCACGGTTCCCACCGGGAAATTCCATGCGCCAATGATGCAGACCACGCCAAGTGGACGATGATGCACATGTGCACGGACGCCGAGTATCCCCATGGGAAAGTTGGCAGCCCGGCGTTCCGGCCGCATCCACTTGTGCAAATTGCGGCGGGCCGTTTTGAGACTGTCGATGGTGGCAGTGATGTCGATGGCGAGGCTCTGCTCCTTGGGACGCGTGCCGAAGTCGGCCGACATCACCGCACATAAACGATCGCAATGCGCCACCATCATGGCGAGCGCGCGCTCGATCCGATCGAGGCGAATCGAGAGCGCCACTTGTTGATCGGTACGCGATGCGGCACGCTGTGCATCGAATAGCGTAGCGATGTCTTGCGTGGCCAACAACCGTTCTGGTGCAGTCATCGCTGTGCCCCCAGCATGTCGTCGCGAATCAGGTCGCTGGCCTTTTCGGCAATCATGATCGTCGCCGCGTTGGTATTGCCCGCTATGAGTGTCGGCATGATCGAGGCGTCCACCACACGCAGACGCTCGACACCGTATACGCGCAAACGTGCATCGACGACCGACTGCTCATCGTTACCCATTTTGCAGGTGCCCACCGGATGGTAGCCATCGTCGGCGTGTTGGCGCAGGAAGGTCTTCATCTCGTCGTCGGTCCGCATGTCGGCGGGCTTGAGTGAACTGGCGACGAATTGCTTCAACGGTTCGGTCTCGGCCATGCGCCGGATGAGCTTGAAGCCGCGCAACAGGGTTTCCAGGTCGTCGTCATGCGCGAAAAAATTCGGGTCGATCAAGGGTGGTGCCAATGGGTCGGCCGATTTCAGCGCCACCAAGCCGCGGCTCTTCGGTCGGCAGACGTACGCATGTATGCTGAAGCCGTGTCCCCAATGAAGCTTGCGCATGTGGTCGTCCAGCAAAGCGGCGACAAAATGGAACTGGAGGTCAGGATGGGCGAGAGACGGATCGCTGCGCCAGAAGCCGCCGGTTTCGGCGATATTGCTGGCGAAGATGCCGCGCCGCGTGGCGGCATAGCGAACCGCCTCGCCCAGCAAGCGCAAGGTTCCCGGGACGGAAAAGCCCACAAGGTCGGACGATTTCGATCGGTAGGCGATGCAGCAGTCGATATGATCCTGCAGATTCCTGCCCACACCGGGCAAATGATGTGCCACGCCGATGCCGGCACTTTTGAGCACCTCCCCCGGGCCAATGCCGGACAACATCAGCAGTTGGGGCGATTGCAAGGTTCCCGCGCTGAGGATGACTTCTCTCCGGGCGCCGACCGTCAGCGTGACGTCGCGTCTCCTGTATTCGACGCCGGTCGCGCGCTGACCGTCAAGTAGCACGCGCGTCGCGTGTGCGTTCGTGATAATTGACAGGTTGGGACGTTCTTCGGCGTCTTTCAGGAACGCGCGTGCCGTGCTGCACCGCAAGCCGTTGACGGTGGTGGTCTGGTAGTAGCCGAACCCTTCCTGCTTCGCGCCGTTGAAATCGGCTGTTTGCGGCAGACCTAGCGCACGCGTCGCATCCAGGAACGCTTTCGAGGCTTGAAATGCTTGACGCGGGGCGGCAACGTTCAGCGGCCCGTTCTGTCCGTGGAAAGTATCGTTGAAGCCTTCGTTGTGTTCCGACTTGCGGAAATAGGGCAATACGTCTTCGTATGACCAGCCGTGGTTGCCCAAAGCAGCCCAATGATCATAGTCGGCGGCGTTGCCACGGATATAGACCATGCCATTGGTTGAACTCGATCCGCCGAGCGTTCTGCCGCGCGGCTGGTAGCTGCGGCGGCCGCGCAAACCGGCCTGCGGTTCCGATTCGAACGCCCAGTTCATGTGACGCGAGGGCAGCATGAACGCAGCGCCAAGCGGCACGTGAACGGCAGGGCTCCAGTCGCGCGGCCCGGCTTCGAGCAGGCAGACCTGCACGTTGCGATTCTCGCTGAGGCGCGCAGCCAGCACGCAACCAGCGGAACCTCCGCCAACGATGACGTAGTCGAATTGCTTCATGACCAATCCTTGTGTTATCCGACCTTACGCTGTGAGCCTTGCCAATACTTCTCCTTCACTTGACGGCGCAACACCTTGCCGACCACCGACACCGGCAGGTTCGCTACAAAGGAGATTGATTTCGGCGCTTTGTGACTTCCGAGTTTCGCCTTTGCGTGGGCCATCAATTCTTCGGCCGTTACGTCGTCTGCACCGGCGCGAAGCGTGACCTCGGCATGCACGGCCTCGCCCCAGTCGGGGTGCGGAACGCCAACTACGGCAGACAACAGCACGGCGGGATGCGAGGAGAGGGCCGCTTCGACCTCCACCGCATACACGTTGAATCCGCCGGTGATGATCATGTCCTTCAGGCGATCCACGATGTGGAGAAAGCCGTCCGGGTCGAGATACCCGAGGTCGCCGGACTTCCATGCGCCGTCGATGAATTCGGATGCGGTGGCGTGTGGGTTCAGGTAGTAGCCATCGATCACGCCCCGGCAACGGATGCGGATTTCGCCGACCTCGCCAGTGGGTAGCACGCAACCGGTCTCGTCGCTTACGAACACCTCCACACCCGGCATGATGCGACCCGCGGACGCGAGGCGCGCCACCGCAAGCGCGTCGTTGGCGCAATGTTCCGCTTTGTCCAGCACTGAAATGAGCTCCATCACCTCGGTGGCGGCGTAACCCTGGGCGAAAATCGGCCCGAAGCAGCTGATCAACTCCCCAAGCTTGCTGGGACTCATGGGGGCTGCACCGTACAGGATCGTGCGCAGCTGCGACAGGTCCCGCGGCTTCGACCGCTGAAGCTCCAGCAGGCGATAAAGAATGGTTGGCACAAGGAACGAATGGGTTACCCGCTCCGCTTCGGCGACTTCACGCCAGCGTTCGAGATCCAGCTGGTTCAGCGTAACGTTCGTCCCGCCGACGAAGAAGGTCGGGTAAAACAGCAGTTGCGACCCGTGGGACAGAGGCGCCACGTGAAGAATCCGCGTGTGCGCATCAATCTCCAGCGCGGGATTGCCGAGCATACTGTCGCGGCACGCCAAGGCGTTGCGGATCTTATAGACGGCGCACTTGCCGCGGCCGGTCGTGCCGCCGGTGAAGCGCAGCATGAACGTGTGCGCATCGGTATCAAGCTCCACGTCGCTGTCCGCTTCCGACGCAGCTTCCACCAGCGCCCAGAAAGAATGAACGCCAGGCCTGAGTGCTTCGGGCGGGTCCATCACCACGATCTCGCAACCGAGATCGCGCAGCCAGTCGTAGTAGCCGTCGAGCAGGCGATTTTCGAGGAAAACGACGCGCGGCTTGATCAGCTCAACCTGCCAGCGATGTTCCTCCATCGAATCGCGCAAATTGGTCAGCGCGACCGTGCCTTTCTGCTTGAGCACGGTAGGCAGCATCATCAAACTGAGATTGTCGTTCTCCAGGATCAACAGGAACTTGTCGCCCGCGCCCACCTTCAAGGTGCCGCTTAGCGCATTGGCGATCCGGTTGGTCAGCAAATGGTAATCCCAGTAGCTGTACCGGCGATTGCGCTCGGCATTGACAATAGCCTCTTGGTCGCGATGTTTCAGCGCCAGCGCGCGCATGATGCGGCTGAAGTTCATTTTCACGAAAGTGTCTCCCCTATGGACCGTAGTGGCCCGCGCATCCGCGGGCCGTCGGCTTACCTGGCGCGCAAACGCGAGGCAGCGTCGAGGCGGATGGTCTCTGCGTTCAGGTAGGCGTTCTCGATGATGAATGCGCAGGCGTGCGCGAATTCACGCATGTCGCCCAGGCGTCTCGGCGCCTCGATCTGCGCCTTGAGCGCGTTGACGATTTTCTCATCCAGCGTTTGCACCATCGGCGTCAGGAACAGGCCGGGCGCAATCGCGTTGACGCGGATGCCGACGTCGCCAAGTTCGCGCGCCGCCGGCATGTTCAAGCCAAGCAGTGCTGCCTTGGACGCCGCGTAGGCGCACTGGCCGATCTGGGCTTCATAAGCGGCGCCGGACGAGATGTTGATGATCACGCCCCGCTCCTCGCCGGCCTCGGGATCGTTCTTCGCCATTTCTTCGGCGCACCTGGACATCACGTTGAATACGCCGTTGACGTTCACTGCCGTGACCTGGGCGAACCTGGCGAGCGGTGTCGCCTTGCCGTCCTTGCCCAACACTTTGCATGGCGAGGGCAGGGCAGCACAGTTGATGCAAACATGAACCGCGCCGAAGCGTTCCATCGTAGCGGCAATTGCCTGCTGCACGGATTCCTCGTTGCTGACATCGGTTTGCACGAAGAGGCACCGCTCGCGCTCGAGCTCGGCGACTGCTCTCTCGCCCGCTTCGGCATTGAGGTCGAAAATGGCGACGCGCGCGCCCTTGTCGAGCATGAAGCGGGCAGTGGCGAAGCCCAGTCCGGACGCGCCGCCGGTAATAACGATGACTTTGTCTTGGATCCGCATGTGAATTGCCTCGTAGAAATCGTTTAGAAAGCGCCAACGCCGGTCAAGGCGCGGCCAATAATCAGCTGCTGCATCTGCGTCGTACCCTCGGGGATGGGAACGATGATTGCCTCGCGGGCAAGCTTTTCGACCAGGAACTCGGTGGTTACGCCATTGGCGCCGTGGATTTGTACCGCCTGGCGAGCGATGGTGACGGCTGCCTCGCAGGCGAAATACTTGGCCATGGCAGCTTCCATCTCGGCGGGAACGCCCGCTTCGATCATCGACGCGGCGCGATAGGTCAGCAAACGGGCGGCGTCGACGTTGGTCGCCATCTCGGCCAGCATTGCCGCGATCAACTGGTGACCCGCGATGACCTTGCCGTGCTGACGTCGCTCGGTGGCGTAGCGCGTCGCTTCTTCGAGCGCACGGCGAGCGATGCCCAGGCCCTGAGCGGCCACGAATACTCGCGAGCGTTCAAACAGCGACAGCGTGTTTTTGAGCCCTTCTCCTTCGTTGCCGATGATGTTGCGGGCTGGGACGCGCACGTCAGTCAGGAAGATTTGCGAAGTGGACTGGCTGTTCAGGCCGATTTTGTGAATACCGCGAACTTCGTAGGGGTGCTCCTTGCGGTCGAGCAGGAAATGAGTCAGGCCACGACGGGGGTCGTCGCTGGTGCGGCAGGTGCAGATCAGGAAGTCCGAGTATTCGCCGTTGCTGATCCACGTCTTTTCACCGTTGATCACATAATGGTCGCCGTCGCGTCGCGCACGAGTCTTGATCTCCAGCACGTTGGAGCCGACATCGGGCTCGGAAATGCCCATCGAAATGAAGTTTTCGCCGCTGAGCAGACCCGGAAGGTACCGCTCACGCAAATGTGACGGCGCGATCTTGTCGAGCATCACGGCGCCGAATGAATTGATCAGTACCGGCACCGACAGGTCGGCCGACGTGGCGGCGACCTCCTCGAACAACATCAGCGAGGTCAGCCAATCGAGACCCAGGCCACCGCGGTCTGCGCCGACGACGCCGGAAACGAGGCCGAATTCGGCGAGCTGGCGCATCACTGCGGACATTCGCTCGCGCGGAAGGAAGCGGTCGCGATACTCCCGGTTGAAAACCGGATCGATCTCGGCATGCAGGAAGCGGCGCAGCCCATCGACCGCCATTTGCTGCTCTTCGGTACGGAATACATAACCCACTTCAGATTCTCCTCATTGCCTGGCGAACAGGTTGACCGCTACTACGGCCTCTTCGATGCCATACAGGCCGCCGCCGTTTTCATGAGCTGCGATGCGGGCGCCTTCGACCTGGCGCAGGCCGGCTTCGCCTCGCAGTTGGGTAACGAGTTCATGGATCTGCGCGAGGCCAGTAGCAGCGATCGGGTGTCCCTTGGATTCAAGGCCGCCTGATGGATTGATCGGAATGCGACCGCCGATCGTGAAGTCACCACGCTCCGCAGCGGGGCCGCCTTCGCCAAACGGGACCAGCATCAACGACTCGGCATTGAGAATTTCGCCCATGGCCGACGCGTCGTGCACTTCGGCAACATCAACATCGGATGGAGCAATTCCCGCCAGTTCGTAAGCCTGCCTGGCCGCGAGATGAGAAATGATCTTTTCGGGCTCGTCGGACGTGCGCTCGACCCCGACGCGCACCAAGCTTGCCAGCACCTTGATCGCGCGTCCGCCCGCACCCTTGAGCCGCGTCAAGCCATCCTCGTTGCAAACAACGACTGCGGCCGCGCCATCGCTGATTGGCGAGCACATCATCATCGTCAGCGGATAAGTGATCGGCGGCGAAGCGAGCACCTGGTCGATGGTGCAGGCGTCGCGGTACTGGGCTAGCGGGTTGTGAACCGAATGGCCGTGGTTCTTGGCTGCCACGGCGGCGATCTGGCGCTGCGTCGTGCCGTAGCGCTTCATATGGTTGCGGCAGATCGCTGCGTAGACGTCCATGAAGACGCTGTACGGCCGATCCGATACGGTGGCCGGCGGCGGAATGACGCCTTCGCCCAGCGCGACGAGCGTGTCCTTGTTCTGCGTCACGGTCGAGACGTCCCAGCCGCTGTCGAACACGCCGAACATCTTGGCTCTGTCGGCAACGTTCATCTTTTCGGCGCCGACCGCTAATGCAACGTCCGCCGTACCGGCCTTGACGGCCTGCACCGCAAGGTTGAACGCCGACGAGCCCGAGGCGCATGCGTTTTCGACCGTGTAGACCGGGATTCCGGCGAAGCCGAGACGGCGCATCGCAATCGGACCGGGAATGCTGTGCTGGCCCTGCAATTGGCCCGTCGTAGCGCTGGCGTAGAACACCGCGTCGACATCGGCCGGGGCGCAGCCGGCGTCTGTCAGCGCGAGGTGGACGGCAACGCCCGCCATGTCGTAGATGCTTTTGTCAAGGAGCCGGCCGAATGGCGTCATGCCAACTCCGGCCACGTAAATTTTTTCCATTGCGTTGTCTCTCCAGGGCGGGCAACGAACTGCGGGATCAGAGGGACGCGCCGTTATCATTCGGGCGCGTTGCGCGCGGGTCGATTCAGCGTCCGACGAATCGCGGTGTGCGTTTCTCGGCGAAGGCCCGCAAGCCTTCCTGCAAATCGGCGGAACGCAGGTGCTGGCGCAACATGACTTGCTCGTGCAGCAGCGCGTCGGCCTGCGTCTTGTCAGCCGAGGCGCGGGCCACAGCCTTCATGCGGCTCAATGCGATGGGACTCTTCAGCGCGATGTTCTCGGCAAGTTTTTTCACAGCGCTTGCCAGCCGCTCATCCGGGTGCACTTCGCTCACCAGACCGGACGCGAGCATCTGCGCAGCTGACAAGGATTTGCCGCTGAAGAGCAGATACAGCGCCATGTTCAGTGGAATCAACCGCGGCAGGACTGCCGCGGCGCCGGCCCCCGGATAGACACCGAAATTGGCGTGGGCATCGCCGATCGTCGCGCTTTCGGCGGCGACGACGATGTCGGCGCACATGGCGAGTTCAAGACCGCCGGCCATGGTCGTGCCGTTCACCGAAGCGATCACCGGCTTGGGGAAATCGCGCAGGCGATTGAATACCGCACTGGCGTGATCGAGGAAATCGGCCTCGCCTGCCTCCAGTGTCGCGCCGGCGAGGACTTCCTTGAGGTCCGCACCAGCACAGAAGGCCGGGCCATTGCCGCTCACGACGACGACGCGCAAATCCTCGCGTCGGCTGATTTCATCAAGAAAGCCGTCCAGAGCGGCCAGCATTGCGAGGTTGATCGCGTTCATTGCCTTTGGCCGATTCAGGGTTACGTAAGCAACCGGGCCTGCGGCCTCGAACAGTATTACTTCTTCAGTCATGCTAATTCTCGTCAGTGAAGGTAGGTATGCAGACGATGGTAGGGGAGGCCTAAGTTTCTCGCTTGTCGTTGCCGCCAATTCATTGGTCCGCGCGACGATGGCGTCCAGATCCGTTCAACCTGCTGTCGGATTGCTGAACGGAACCCGTCGCGCCTGAAATGCGAGTTGGGCGGCATCCAGTTCATGTGTGAGGCGCACTATCAAGGTCTCCGTCGACACGACATCCTGGATCGCGCCCGTTCCATGCCCGGCAGACCACACGTCCCTCCATGCCTTGGCCTCATGGTTGAGTTCCTCGGCAACATCCACGTTTGTCTTTTCCGGCAAATTGCTCGGGTCGAGTCCGCAGGCGACCAGAGACGCATTGAGGAAGTTGGCGGGAATGCCCGAAATGGCCGGTGTGTACGTGACATCGTCCATTCGACTGTCGATGATCATCTGCTGGTACTCGGCGGCGGCCCGGCTCTCGGTGGTGTTGATGAAGCGGGTGCCCATGTAGGCGAAGTCCGCACCCAGGAGCATCGCGGCCGCCACGTCTCTGCCGGTGGACAGGCAGCCGGACAAGATAATGTCGCCGTCGAAGAACTGGCGAACCTCGTGCACGAAGGCGAAGGGACTTCTGGTCCCCGCATGGCCGCCCGCTCCGGCGCAAACGAGAATCAGCCCGTCCACGCCTCTCTCCGCGGCTTTCTTTGCATGTGCGAGCGTGGTGACGTCGTGATAGACCAGTCCGGCATAGCCGTGCACTGCGTCGACGACTTCACGCACCGCACCGAGCGAAGTGATCACAAGCGGCACCTGGTGTCGCACCGTCACGTCGAGATCGGCCTGCAACCGCGGGTTGGTTTTGTGGACGATCAGATTGACGCCGAACGCGGCATCGTTCGGGCCAAGTCCGCCCTTGATCGTTTCCAGCCAATCGGCGTATCCCTCGGTGCTGCGCTGGTTCAGGGCCGGAAACGTTCCAATTACGCCGGCCCGGCACGCGGCCAGAACGAGTTCGGGGCCCGACACCAGAAACATCGGTGCGGTGATGACGGGCAACTTCAGATTCTTTCTCAATGCAGCGGCGATAGTCATTCAGTTGCCCATTGGCGATTTTGATACAAGTTGGTCGGTACCCGGGCCGTCAATTGCTCGCGGACGTCGAGCGCTGATCCGAGCTCGCCGTCACGCGGTTCGGCAGATAGACGACATGCACGTCGGCAATACGGCCGTTGAATTTGAACGGTGCGCGGTCGAAGTAGTCCAGCGATACAGACGAGCCCGGGTTGGCGCCGACATCGAACGTCTCACTCGCGCTGAATGCGAGGCTCGCGGTAACTGGCGTCGTGGCCTTGGCCACCTCGACACCATCCACCAGCAGGATCAGGTCGGCCGGGGCATCTCGCCCGGGCGACGTGACCAGCGTGTCCATCTCGATACGATGGTGGCCGGGCGGGATCGTCTTCGGTGACAGCAGCTTGGTGCGCCACATGGCCATCGCGTTGTATTCGTAATGGAGGTGCCCCTTGTCGAAGTAGAGCGTTACACCACCCGCCGTGCCGCCCAACTTGTACAGCACGCCGCTGGCCTCGACCGGCACGTCGGCCTCGACCGTCACGCGATTGCTGAATGCGCCCAGCCGTGGTGCGACAAAGTCGGGTACGCGACGGGTTTCGTCGTCGAAGTGCCACTCGGTCTGACGGCTGCCGACGCGATCGCGGGGATTCAGCAAGGGATACATGCCAGCGCCGACAGGGTAGACGTTGTTCGCGCGAGCTTCGGCATCAAACAGTGCTTCCAGCTCCGCCAACTTTTGCGGATACTGGGCCGCAAGGTCGACCGCCTGGGAGTAGTCGTTGTCGATGTGGTACAGCGCCCATTGATCCTTGCGCGGGTCCCATCCCGCCAGACCTGCAAGGCTGGCGACCCACGGCGTGCGGGGACCGAACACCGATGCGACCCACCCGTCCTTGTACATTGCGCGACTGCCGAAGGTCTCGAAGTACTGGGCGTGGTGAGTCGACGAGGCGTTTGCATCGTTAAACGAGTTGCGCATGCTGACGCCGTCGAGGGGAATCTGCGCGATGCCATTGACTGACTGCGGTGCCTTGATGTCGAGCACGTCATAGATCGTCGGCGCGATGTCGTCGACGTCGTAGAACTGAGTGCGAATGCTCTTGTCCGCCTTGATTCCCTTCGGCCAGGACACGACGAGCGGAACACGCGTGCCGCCGAAATAGCCCGCTACGAGCTTGGTGCCCTGGAACGGACTCTCGGACGCCCAGGCCCAGCCTGCGTTGTAGTGTTCTTCGATTTTCGGCCCACCCAACGCGGCCAGCCCGCCATATTGCTCGTTAAGCGCTTTGATCTGCTTCTCGACCGGGACATCCACGCCGTTGATCGTCAGCATCTCGTTGATCGTGCCCTTGATTCCTTCAGCCGACGCGCCGTTGTCCGACACGACGTAGAAGATCAGCGTGTTATCGCGAATGCCTTCACGGTCGAGTTCGTCGATCAGCTTTCCTGCTTGTGTATCCACATGCTCGAGAAAACCGGCGAATACCTCCATTTCGCGGGCATTGAAGCGCTTTTCGTCCGGGCTCAGGCTGTCCCATGCGGGCAGGCTGGCGGGACGCGGGTTAAGCCGGGTGTCGCCGGGAATCCAACCCTGTGCCTTCTGCCGCTCGAACGCCTGCTGTCGATATACGTCCCATCCGGCGTCGAATTTGCCCTTGTACCTGTCCGCCCATTCCTTCGACACCTGATGTGGCGCATGGGTGGCTCCCGGCGCCCAGTACATGAAGAACGGCTTGTCGGGGGCGAGCGAATGATGCTGCTTCAGCCAGCCCGTCGCCTGGTTCGCCAGGTCTTCGCTCAGGTGGTATTTCGGATCGTGTGGGGGTTCGATCGGCGTCTTGTCGTTGAAAAGCCGGGGTGAATATTGCGAGGTTTCGGCCGCCATATATCCGTAGAAATGCTCGAAGCCGTAACTTGTAGGCCAATGATCGTACGGCCCGGCGGGCGACGTTTCGTTCGCGGGCGTGTTGTGCCACTTGCCGTATGCCACTGTGCTGTAGCCGTATTGCTTCAGTACTTCCGCTACCGTAGAGGCGGACTTCGGCATTACGCCGGTATAGCCGTCGAAGTCGCTTGCCAGTTCGGAAATCGTGCCGAAGCCGACGTGATGCGGATTGCGCCCGGTAAGCAGGGCCGCGCGCGTAGCCGAGCTGATGGCCGTCGCGTTGAAGGTGTTGTAGCGAATGCCGCTCTCTGCAAGACGCGTCAGTGTCGGTGTATGGATGAACCCGCCTACGGTGTCAGGGTGGGCAAAACCGACGTCGTCGAGTAAGATGATGAGCACGTTCGGCGCATTGGCTGGAAGATGCGTGGCGGGTTGACGCCAGTGATTCGTCGATTCGGTGAGCGTCTCGCCAATCTTGCTGGCCGATGGTGCCGGCGGAAACGGCAACGATTCCTGCGCGCTGGCGAGCGTACTGGTGACCAGGGCGCCGAGTGTCAGAAGTCGCGGAGCAAGAGCCGGGAAACTCGAACGATGCGGTAGGGTCATGATGACGGTTTCCTTCGCGCTTTAAGTTGGGCGGATTTCGAATGACGGAACCGATGGTAGTTTTCGGTCGATGACGCTCGCCTGTCTTTAGCGCCAGAACTTTGGTCAACACAGTCACGTGCAAAGGACCCGAGGTAGCGGGAATGCTAATTGACACGTTCGGACCCTTCTCCAACAATCTTTGTTTTGGTCGGCCCTGGGAAAATCGATGCGGGATCCGAACACAGTAGCGTCGCCAGCTACGCAAACATCGATGTCCGAACTGGCCGCGCACCGTCGCCAACCATCGACGATCGGCGGGTACGCACTGGCTATTGCGAAGACATTGGACCATTACGGCGTGGATGCCAGCCGCGTATTCAAGGTGGCCGGCATTCCGGCTGCGATTGGTAATGATCCGCTTTCGCGATTGCCAGTCGACACGGTCACCCAGCTATTTCGGGTATGCGTGGACGTCACGCACGACCCCTATTTCGGGCTCGCGGTCGCCCGCTTCATTCACATTTCGAACCTTCACGCACTGGGCTTCGCGCTGGCTGCCAGCAGTACCCTGATGGACGCTTGCAAGCGCGTGGCACGTTATTTCCGGCTGGTGTCGCAAACCGCGGAAATCGCGCTGGAGGAGAGCGGCGACGACACCGTCATCCGCTTCAATCTGCTTGCCGATGTATGCGGCGAGTCGGAGGACGCCTTTCTGGCCTATCTGATCATGTCGATGCGCCAGCTCCATAAAGGAAGCTTTAACCCCATTCGTGTCGTTCTGCACCATGACATGCCGCGCGAGGGCCCTGAACCGTACGAGAAGCTGTTCCGGGCGCCGGTAATTTTCGGTGCCGGGCAGGCGGCGCTTGTTTTCGTCCGAACGGATTTGCAGCAACCGCTTGCCGGCGCCTGTCCGGAGCTGGCGCAGCACCACGACAACATAGTCACCGACTATCTGGCTCGCATCGATCGCAGCGATGTGCTTGCCGTGGTCAAACAGAAGATCGTCGAATTCCTGCCAACGGGAGAATGCACGCGCGAGCGTGTGGCACAGGCGATGTGCATGAGTCCTACCACCTTGCAGGGCAAGCTTCTGCGCCGCAATACCAGCTTCCAGGCGGTCCTCGACGACACTCGCAAAGAATTGGCGTGCAGCTATGTTCAACAACGCTCGCGTTCATTCACGGAAATCGGTTTCTTGCTGGGGTTTTCCGACACCAGCAACTTCAATCGCGCGTTCAAGCGTTGGACGGGCTGCTCGCCCACCGATTTCCGCTGCGGAGCGTAAGACCGGCGCTTCGGTCCCGTGGTGCGAACTCGCTTTGCAGAATGATCACAGTAGGTCCGTGCTTACCTTGCCTCGAGTGAAGAGCTAAGGGTTCGGAAAAACCCTCGCGCTCGCGGGCTACGACGCAGATCTTGAACCCACACGGCATCGGCTCGCCGTGTGCGGCCCTTAGATCAACTTTCCTTTTCGCAGATTTTGCGTTCCCAAGACAAAACGTTTCGCCGTAATGACAGGCGGCGTGGATAACGGCTACCTATTGTTGCCTCTCGGGAGCATTGTCCACGCTCAAGGCAGAGCACCGAAACGGGTTACACGCCAGGCATCCTTGGGCGGTCGCTCGTATTCGCCATTCATGCTGCGCCGCAGTAGAACGTGCCGCTCTGCCAACCAATCCAACTATCAACGTCTAAACGTAAGGACTCCAAGATGACCCTGTTGCAAATTCATGCTGCTGCAGTCTGCGCCTGGTTCGGCCTGATCGCTGCAGAGGCGGTGCTTGAACTTCGCGAGCACGAACCCGCAGAGCGCCGGCTGATCGCCTCCATTCACGCCTGGATCGACATTCTGATCGAGGTGCCGCTGATCGCGCTGGTGCTCGTGACCGGGGCCATGCTTCTGGCGCGCGCCTGGCCTGCGCCACCGCTGTTGATGCTGAAGGTCGGCGCAGGGCTGATCGCTGTAGTCGCCAACCTCATTTGCGTTGTGCTGGTGCGGGCGCGGGTAAAGGCAACTGACGATGCGTGCGTAAGCAAGCTGACGCGACAAATACGCTTTACTGGCCTGGCGACTCCGTTCGGGCTGGCAGCAATGATCATCGGATTCGGCTTCCTGGCGCCGCACTAGGCAGGGATAGCCGACGCAGGGCCGGGGCCAGTTTCGGGTTGGGTACCTTGCAGATGCAAAGTGGCATTGACCATTCAATGGAGGAGACGAAATGAAGTTGAAAGTGACAGCCACGGCGGCGCTGCTGGCATGTGCGACGGGCGTGCACGCTCAGTCGTCGGTAACGTTGTATGGTGCGACCGACTCCGGGCTGCTGTATCAGAGTACGTCGGCGGCTTCGTTCGCGCCGAACGCGCACAATACCGGGAAAGTTTACGCATTCAAGGACGGCGGCATTTATTCAAGCTTCTGGGGTATGAAGGGGGTCGAAGACATCGGGGGCGGCTACAAGGTTAATTTCAAGCTGCAGGGGGCGTACAACAGTGGCACCGGGAGGCTCGGGCTGGCCAGCACGACGGGCGCCACCGCGCTCTTCAACCAGCAAACAACAGTGGGCATATCGGGTCCGTTCGGCGCCTTCGACGCGGGCCGGCAGTACGCGCCGATGAGCTACGCACTCTACGACACCGACGTACGGGGCGCGCAGTACTTCGGCAGTATCCTGACCGCATGGGTTGGCATGAACCAGGCGGCGGGCTGGCCTGGCACCAACACGAACGCCCCGATCGGCGCGCTGTATGACGACAACGCGCTGGTTTACCGGTCGCCGAAATTCTATGGCGCATCCGTCGCGCTCGAGTACGCGCCAGGCGGCGTCGCGGGCCAGCCCCAGGGCAATACTCGACAGTCAGCCGTGTTGGAGTATTCGAACTACGGTCTGAATCTGGCAGCCGTGTACTACAACGGGCACGAGTCAAGTCCTGCGGACATTGCGGTCCCGACCGGCAAGAACGATAACCGCTTCTACTACCTCGGCGCGATGTACACGTTTCACGATTTCTCCGTGTCGACGTCTTACGGCATTGGCAAGAACCCGGCGAACGCCAATCACGCCGACTATGAGATGGTTTCCGCAGGACTCGGCTACAGGTTCACACCGGCCTTCCGGGTCACCTCGGGCTTCTACTACCTGAAGGACCGGAACAATTCGGCCAATCACTCGGATGAATTTGCCGTGGGCGCCGAATACAGCCTGTCCAAGAGAACACTCACCTACGTACAGGTCGGGTACGTCAACAACAAGGGCACAATGAACCAGACGATCGTGTATGGCCAGCCTGTTGCGCCTGGCACGTCGACCACCGCGGCGATGATCGGCATCCGCCACAGCTTCTGATTCTGTGACGCACAACAACTGGAGAACTCAATGAAAACAGACACGGTACTCAGGATGGCCGGTGGCATCTTGATCGCGCTCGCATCCGTTCACACATGGTCTCAGACCAGCGAACCGAGCGCAGCATCTAGCGGTTCCGCCATTGCGGCGTCTGCTGGCGAGACACCAAAGGAGACGCGGCAGGCCAATCGCGCGCTGCGCAGGAAGGTGTACGCCGCCATTGGGAAGCACAAGGAGATCGCCGCGGGAAACATCAGCGTCGTTACAAAGGGAGGGGCGGTGACGCTTGACGGGACGGTGGTCGATGCCTCGCAGATCGACAAGGTCGCCGAGATCGCAAAAGGCGTTCCGGGGGTAACGTCCATCACCAACAGGCTCACCGTCAAGAAGCCGTTTGGCCAGTAAGGGGGCTCGCGCGCCAGGTAAGGTCGCCTCAGCCTGGCTGATCCTCACCAGCTGCACTGGTCTCGGCTCAGCAATTAGACTTTCATTTCGATTGCAGTGAGCCCGGCGGCGATATGCGGCTCGGTGCCGCTCGTCGAGGTGATCCACGGATTGTGGACTAGCGACGCTACCGCCGAAGCGGTGCGCACGCTGGCTGGCGCGGTGGCTCAAAATTCAGTCGGCGCGGACACTGCCGTACGCACTGGCTCGCCCCACTGAATCGGGCCGCGCAGCCTGATCGGAAAATGCAAGGACATAATTGGATGTGAATTATTGTTAAATTCCGTTCGAATTCGGATTCGTCGCATGGCAATTCCCGGCGAACTCCGGTACCGTCATCGTGGCCCAATAAAAAGGAATGCCTGTGATGCCCCGTACCGAACGATTTGCCGCAAGCCGGTTGGTTCAACTCTCCAGCAGCACCATCCTGTCTCCATCACATTCCCGAGCCGGCTCCGGTTCATCGGGCGATGGATTTCCCCGATATTTCGTCTGTGTGTGGCGACCGCTGCATTCATAGTGGGACAACGGATTCGGCTCCCGCGATCGAACTTGACCCGAGACGAAAGTCGGACGCAGCGCGCCGTTGACCTATATGACAAGGCCGAGATTTTAATGACAGCATAGGACTGCAGAGCGGGTACGGAAGTCACGACACCTGTGATTCAGCGTGAGTTGCTCCGAGGTCAGCTTCTCCCTTTCCCTCAATTGCAACACGCGACTATACGGCTCCTATTACAGAAGCTGCGCCGCACAACATCTCAACCTTCAACCCGTTTGCCCAGCACACTTATGAGATGGATCGTATTGGTATGGTTTGTGGTCAGCGCCGCTTATGTCTTCAGGCGCGGAGCGGTGCGCTTTCCGTTCTGGCGGCAATTATCTGACCATTCGACCTTTATGGCGCCGGTCAACATCTGGTGCTATCTGCTTTCGCCGTTAAAGGCGACGCCGTATTTCCACACGTCGAGCTTCCCTGAGCTCAAGCCACTACGGGACAACTGGAAAGCCATCCAGCAAGAGGCGCTCGCAGTCGGAGCAGCCGAGAAAATCGTGGCTTCCTCGAATTTCAACGACATCGGATTCAACTCGTTCTTCAAGACAGGCTGGCGCCGCTTTTACCTGAAGTGGTACGACACACCGCATCCGTCGGCCGAGGCGCTGTGCCCTTTCACGACGAACCTGCTTCAGTCGATTCCGTCCGTGAAGGCGGCCATGTTCGCCCAGTTGCCTCCGGGGGCGAGTCTCGTGCGCCATCGTGACCCCTATGCCGGTTCCATTCGTTACCACCTTGGCCTCACGACGCCGGCGGACCCGAAGTGTTTCATCGATGTGGACGGACAGCAGTATTACTGGCGTGACGGAGAGGACGTGCTCTTCGACGAGACTTTCATTCACTATGCGAAGAACGATACCTCGATATCCCGCATCGTTTTGTTCTGCGACGTCGAAAGACCCATGCGCTTCCGTTGGGCTGGGGTGATCAACCGTGCGTTCGCCGCGACGCTCATGCGCGCAGCAGCTTCGCCAAATGACGTCGGCGATAAGACGGGTTTCCTCAACCGAATATTCAGATACGTATATGCGGTCCGAAGAGTAGGGAAGAGACTGAAGGCATGGCACCGGCCGACATACTATGTGGTCAAATGGCTGCTGTTCGGGGCTATCCTCGCAGGCGTCTTTTACGTACTCTGACATCGCTTTGCCGACGCGGCTGCCGATGTGCGTTTCAAGTCATGTGGACAGGCGAAGCTTGACTAAAGATGCGTATTTCGGCGAAGCCGAACAGAGATTTCGGTTGATGTCGAACAGGGTTTTCGCTGGAAGATGAACACGCGTTTCGGTTGAAGTCGAACAAAGACGCTGGTGTTCCGAAACGGTTGTTCGATTTGCCGAAACACCTGTTCGGATTCCCGGAATGAGTGTTCGGCAAACCGAAACGGATCGTCGGCTTCATCATGGCGGTGCTGCGTATGGACCAATCTGCCGGCATTAAGGTAGCTCCCTTTGGGAGTTATCGACGATGCCGGCTCACCGGACGACCATGCGCAGAATCAAGGAAGTGCTCCGCCTGAAGTGGGCATGCAATCTCACGCACCGACAGGTACAGGGCGCGCTCGGCGTCGGCCTCGGGACGATCACGCAATACCTTCAGCTCGCCACCGCCGCAGGGCTCGATTGGGCTGCGGCCGAGCCACTGGAAGAGGACGAGCTTGAGCGGCGCATCCTGTCGCCTGCGTCGTCGCCGGCGCCGGCGAAGCGGGTCGAGCCAGATTGCAACGTCATCCACCGGGAACTGCGCCGCAAGGGCGTAACGTTGCAACTGCTCTGGGAGGAATACGTTGAGTCCCATCCCGGCGGGCGCACGTACCGCTACACGCAGTTCTGTCAGCGCTACAAGGACTGGGCGCAAACGCTCAAGCGTTCAATGCGTCAGCAGCACCGCGCCGGCGAGAAGTTGTTCGCCGACTTTGCCGGACAGGCCATGCCGGTCCTCGCTCGTGACGGCGGGGTTGCCTTCCAGGCCCATATCTTTGTTGCTGTGCTCGGCGCATCGAATTACACGTATGCCTGTGCGACACGCTCGGAGACGACGCCGGACTGGATCGGCGGCCTGATCGACGCGATGGAATTCTGTGGCGGCGTTGTCAGCAAATCACCAGCTGGTGATTTGGCAGAGATTTTTTTGGTTGGCGGTCGCGACAACCAGCGCATCGCCATGTCGTCGGACCTGATCCGCGACCGGTAATCAAAAAAATGTTTGTGCTAAACCGCTCCACAGGCGGTGGCCGCTATGGGCATTGAATGACCGCCGCGGTAATTTGTGATGTCTTGCAGGGGCGATCACACACGGACTTCCGGCGGGAGTGGGAAGCATCACGTGTAAAGGAAGCAGGAATGTGCGCGTGAACCGGCAAATCACCCGCCGTTCTGGAGTACGCTGGTGTGCCAGCAGATCGAAGGCACGAGTGGAGCCGCGTTGGCCTCGTCAGGAAAGGCGAACGTGTACGGAAACAGGTGCGGTGGCAGCTAGCGCGCATGGGTGGGACCTGGCGGGGCTCGTGGAAGGCTGCCGGGCATGTCTTCGATGCGGAGCATGTGTCCCTTGCCACATACGGGGCAGTCGCGCAGTGACCTGCCTGTGAGTCGCTGGTAGCGGTCACGGTAGTCTTCCCCGGGCTCGGCGGCGGCGGGAGCCTCGACACCGAGCAGCTGTCTGCAGGTGGCGAGCCTGTCGGCACGGTGGCAGTTGGCGAGCCACCCGTAGCTGCGAATGCGCTTGAAGCCGTCAGGCAGCACATGCAGCAGGAAGCGGCGGATGAACTCGTCGGCCGTGAGCGTCATGGTCCTTTGTCTGGACTCGTGCCGGTAGTCCTTCCAGCGGAACTGGACGGTGTGCCCGTCGAAGGCGAGCAGCCGGTTGTTGGAGATGGCGAGGCGGTGGGTGTAACGGCCCAGGTAATCGAGCACGTGTTCGGCTCCGCCAAAGGGTGGCTTGGCGTAGACCACCCACTCCGCCCGTGCTGCGGGTGCAAGCCAGGCTGCAAATTCGACGGAATCGCTCAGGGATTCGAACTGACCGTGCAGGCGCAGCCCGCCGGCGTCGTAAGTGCGACGCAGTTGTTAGAGAAACAGGCGGCGAAAGAGCCGTGACAGGACCCGCACGGGCAGGAAGAAGCCGGGACGGCAGGCGATCCAGCGCCCGCCGTCCGGGGAGAGGCCGCCGCCCGGCACCACGCAATGCACATGAGGGTGATGCTGCAGATTCTGTCCCCACGTATGCAGGATCGTGAGGAAGCCGATCTCGGCACCCAGGTGTTTCGGATCGGCGGCGATCGTGCGCAACGTTTCGGCGCTGGCGCGAAACAGCAGATCGTAGAGCGTCCTCTTGTTCTGGAACGCGAGAGCGGCGATGGATTCGGGAAGCGTGAAGACGACATGGAAATACTCGGTCGAGGGGAGGAGCTCCGCATGCCGGCGTTCGAGCCATTGCGCGCGGGCGAGTGACTGGCACTTCGGACAGTGCCGGTTACGACACGAGTCGTAACTGATGCGCAGATGGCCGCATGCATCGCACTGCTCGAGATGGGCACCAAGCGCGGCGGTACGACACAGCTCGATGGCACTCATCACGCGTCGCTGGACACGACTGAGCCCCTCGGCATGGGATAGCCGGAAACTGGGCCCGCACTGGCGGAAGATGTCCGCCACTTCTAGCGCCGGCCGCATGACTGCGCTCAGAAGTACTCGGGCGCAGGTGGCGGGGACGGAATGGGTGCGGGGTGCGGCAGCAGATCGAAGGGATTGGTGGTGGCGCACACGGTGCTGGTGGCCACCTTCAGGTACCGGACGTTGTCGCAAGGGACCTATGGCCCATCAGCAGCTGGATCCGGCGCACGTCAGTACCGGTTTCCAGCAGATGCGTGGCGAACGCGTGGCGCAAAGAATGGGGTGTCACGGGTTTGGGGATGCCGCTGCGCTTGCGTGCAAGCTCGCATGCGTCGCCCACGGCATGGCGGGTGATGGGCCGCCCCGGAATGTTGCCTGGAAAGAGCCATTCCTTCGGATAGGCGTCCTGCCAGTACAGCCTCAGGATGTCGAGCAGCCTCGGCGAGAGCATTACATAGCGATCCTTACGGTTTCATGTGTTGGCGAAACTTATGTTACGGCGGCCACCGAAGAGGTAATCGGAAAGCCAGTATCCCGGCAGGAGCCGCAACATTAATTTTGCCCCATGAATCGTTAGAGCGTTTTCAAGAAGTCAATGAGACCGGGAACGGTATGCCAAGGGGCGGTCTTCGCCTCATCTGGGAGATCGCAGAGTGCGAGTGCTTTCGCTTTCATTTCCAGGTCGACTTCGGCATAGATATGAGTGGTGTCCAGGGAGACATGTCCCAGCCAGGACCGAATGGTATTGATGTCCACACCCGAACGGAGCATATGAACCCCGCAGGTGTGCCTCAGGGAATGCGGGCTGATGGTCTTTGCCGCGAGCGACGGCAAGGCCTGACTTGCGTGTACAGCCGCACGATGGACGAGAGCATAGATACCGAACCGTGTCAGCGGTTGATTGACTCGGTTAAGGAACACGAAGTCCTCGCTGGCATGTCCGGCAACGAGCGGTTTTAGAACATCCGCGGTACGCGTCCAAATGGGACACCAGCGCGTCTTGTTACCTTTGCCCACCAGGCGCACTGCGGGACAGGTGCCCCAGGTGATATCACCCACGGCCAGATGAGCAGCCTCGTCAGCGCGCGCCCCGGTGTTATAGAGAAACAGCAACAAGGCATAATCTCGCATCCCCAGTGCCGTATGCAGATCGGGCGTCTGCAGTAACGCGTCCATTTCCGGCTTGTCCAGGTACGTCAGTGTCGACTTCGCCGTCTTCTTGAACGGTACTGCGCGTATCGTGGAGCACCAGGCCACATGCTCCGGGCTATGCGTGCCGATGAACTTGGCGAGTGAGTGGATCGTCGCGAGACGCAAATTACGAGTAGCGCCGCTGCAGCCGCGTTCCTTCTCCAGAGATTGCAGGAAAGAGCGCACTCGAGCCGGTGACAAATCGTCTATCGTCAGGCGATCGACTGGCCTCCCTTGTGCTTTACTTAGAAAGGGCAGCAAAAGGACCAGCGTGTCGCGATAACTGAGTTGGGTATTGCGGGCGAGGTTTCGTTCTGTGACGAGATGCTCCAGAAGGAAGCGGCGGACCCAAGGGCCAATCAAAGTATTGTCACGCATGGCGCACCTCCGGCTGAGCGTAGCGTTCGAAGCGCAAACTGGCTTCCTGCAACAGTTCTGCGGTCATACTGAGGTACTGCTGGGTGGACCGCATATCAACGTGTCCCAGATAGGTTGCCAATTGCGGCAGTAGTCGTTGCACATCGGCACCGGCGCGATACCAGGCGATGATCCGATGAACGGCGGTAGCGTGTCGAATGTCGTGAATACGAGGCTGATAGCGCGCCGTCGATTCGCGCTGGATCTTTGCAACTCGGCGAAGTCGGCAAAACAGCTTGTTCACGCGCTTGTAGTCGAGATGAAGGCCGGTGCGCGTAGCAAGGAACGCCGAGTCACTGCCGACCGGAAACGGGAGCTGACGACGGCGTGAGAGATAGTCACTCAGAACCATCGCCAGTCGCGTCCCAATGGGAACCACGCGCGTCTTGAAAAACTTGGCATCGCGTACGGTCAGCACGCGGCTCTCCAGATCGACATCCTTCAAAGTGAGCGACAGCGCCTCCCCAATGCGCATCCCGGTGCCATAAAGAAGCAGTAGCGGGCTGCGCATGGTAACGGCCAGCAGCGGTGACAAGGGTGTTTCCAGGATGTCGGTCGCCGCCACCAAGCGCTTTAACTCGTCCACTGTATAGACGTAGGGGATGAACGGCGGCGGATGTTTGGGAGTATCCACGGGGAGCGGAGACATCGTCGCGAAGCCACGAGTGATCGCATAACAGTAGAAGCCGGCCAATACCCCATAACAATCCATCCAACGCGTGGTTACCGGCCCCCTCCCAGTGATAAAGACGAGGACAGCTTCGGGCCTGACTTCCTCGACGGCAACATCACCCATAGCGCGACTATAGGCGCGCAGCAGGGCGGACTGTGATCGGAATCGCATACCCAACGAACGCTTGAACGCGATGTAGGCCTCGACGAGATCATGGAGTCTCATCATAGTTCTCCTAAATCGAAGGTCGCCACTTCACGCAAGCCAGGTAGATCCACCTTTGCGTACACCCGCGTTGAAGAGGTACTGCGATGTCCGAGATGATCGCCAATCTCCTTGAGGGTCAATCCTTCCGCAACCAATCGGGTCGCACAGGCGTGCCTCAGACTGTGGGGGCCATAATGGTCGGACTGCACATTGTGCGACTTCAGTCTGGCGTAGACCATGTCGTAGAGCCCGCTGCGTGACAGCGGATGATACGGCGACACCAGGGTCAGGAATACCTCACGATGCAAGGTGTCGCACCGACGGACTGCCTGCAGGTATTGGATGAGGGCGTTGCCGACCGAAGGTAGAAGCGGGTACACCTGTGCCTTACCCCGCTTGGCGCGCGGTACACGCAGCTGGTCGTGCTCCCAGTCGATATCATCGAGGCGAAGCGTTGCCACCTCGCTCTCGCGCAAAGCGTAAATGGCGAACAACATCAGAATGGCGCGGTCACGTACGTCCGTGGGACGACTCTCATCCATTCCGGCAAAAAGCCGTTGTACATCTTCCCACCTGGGCCCCGTTGGCAGTCTCTCCAGAGCATAAATCCGCGGCCCTTGAATCGCTTGCGGTAGACGTGCCTCACACCACCCCTGTTGAGCACCATAGCGTAAGAATGCCTTCAGGGCATCAGCCACGTTGCGGATGGTGACACGAGTCCATCCGCGGCCGCTCCCAAAAGCAAGGTAGGCATCGATATCGTTGGCATGGAGACTGGACAGTGGCCGTCCGTTTGGACCATACCAATGCAGAAACTGCCTGATGGTACGGCGGAAACGGTCAATGGTGGCCTCGCTGAGCCCGCGCTCGTGCTTTGCCCAGTTCGCGTACTCGTCCAACCGTGATCCGAACGGAATCTGCTCAACCGGTTCGCGCAGGTAACCGAGAAATCGAAGCCATGCGCAGGCGTTAGCAATCAGGCGCTTGCGTGTCGAGAGCAGGTGGAGCTGTGGACCATCGGTACCGTCACGATCGCTGTGATTGGCAACAAGCGCTCGTACTTGCTCGACCGTAACATGCAAGTCGGTGTGCACCTCGAGCTTACGTGCGATCCAGAGCACGTCATCGGCTTTGCGCAATATCGACCAACGGGAGTCCCCTCGTTGCCAGCAGTAGTTCAGATAGTGAATCCGTTCTTCAGCGAAGGGAGCGGTCGCATGACGGGTTACCGTTGCGGCATGGTGAAAAAGTTGTTCAAACATGGTCGAACCTCCATCAATGCACCGGGAAGTTCGTCCAGAGAAGCAGAAAAATTATGTGTTGTCGATAGGAGAAAGAGGGCCGCCCGCATTGACGTAGGAGGAGCGCCGCAACATAAGTTTCGCCAACACATGAGGCCGCATGTACTAAACCGCTGAAGCGGTAGTGGGAGGGACGCGAAGGCGAGTGGCTGGCGTTCCGTGAGGACGGTTATCTGGAGCCGGACCCCAGCGAGGTGGTGAGCAGGCCACCAGGAGCAGCATGGAGGTGCCCCACCGGGCACTCCATCCACTGTTCCCAGGAGGTCCACCATGACACTGCTCCGTGAACGCATGCAGCACGACATGCTGATCCGGAACCTGGCAGAGAACACCCAGAAGTCCTATCTGCTGCAGGTTTCCAGTTTCGCCAAACACTTTCATCGCTCGCCTGAACTGCTCGGCCCCGAGGAGATCCGGGCCTGGCTCGTCCATCTTCGCGAGGAACGCAAGCTGGCCCCCGGCAGCCTCGGTCCAACGATCGGCGCGCTGCGCTTCCTCTACCGCGTGACGCTCAAGCGACCCTGGAGCGATGAGGACTTTCCCTTGCCGAAGAAGCCGTTCAGACTGCCCGTCGTCCTGAGTCTGGAGGAGATCACTACCTTCTTCGAGTCGATCGCCAGTCTCAAGCAGCGCACCATCCTGATGACCGCGTACGCCGCCGGGCTGCGGGTGTCGGAAGTCGTGCATCTGAAGGTCAGCGATATCGACAGCCAGCGCATGGTCATCCGTGTGGATCAGGGCAAAAATCGTAAGGACCGCTACGTGATGCTCTCGCCGCGGCTGCTCGAGATCCTGCGTGCATACTGGCACGAGGCTCACCCGAGGGACTGGCTCTTTCCGGGGGACATCCCCGGTCAGCCGATCACCCGGTTTGCCGTGGCACGGGCATGCAATCTCGCACGGGAGCGCAGCGGCATCAGCAAACCCATCACCCCGCATTTGCTGCGGCACGCCTTCGCCACGCATCTGCTCGAGGCCGGCACCGACGTGCGCAGGATCCAGCTGCTGATGGGGCATAGGTCCCTCGCCACAACCTCTCGCTACCTGAAAGTGGCGACCAGCACCGTGTGCGCGACCGCGAGTCCCTTCGACCTGCTGCCGCATCCCGCACCGATTCCAACCCAGCCGCCCACGCCCGAGTACTTCTGAGTGCGGCCATGCGACCGGCGCTCGAAGTGGCGGACATCTTCCGCGGCTGCCCGCAGTACCGGCAGACCCACGCCGACGGGCTCAGTCGTGCCCAGCGGCGTGCGATGAGCGCGATCGAGCTGTGCCGCACCGCGGCCCTCGGCGGCCATGTCGAACAGTGCGACGCCTGCGGTCACCAGCGCATCACCTACAACTCGTGCCGGCATCGCGCCTGCCCGAAGTGCCAGTCGCTCGCCCGCGCGCAATGGCTCGAACACCGGCAGGCCGAACTGCTGCCCGGGGTCGAGTATTTCCATGTGGTCTTCACGCTGCCCGAACCCATCGCGATGATCGCCTACCAGAACAAGAAAGCGCTCTACGACATGCTGTTCCGCACCAGCGCCGAGACGCTGCGCACGATCGCCGCCGATCCGAAACACCTGGGCGCGGAGATCGGCTTCATCACGGTGCTGCACACCTGGGGGCAAAACCTGCAGCATCATCCGCACGTGCATTGCGTGGTACCGGGCGGCGGCATCGCCCCGGACGGCGAACACTGGATCGCCTGCCGTCCCGGCTTCTTCCTGCCCGTGCGGGTGCTCTCGCGGCTGTTCCGGCGACTGTTCCTTGAACAGCTGCGCCACGCCTTTGACACCGGCGCACTGCATTTCTACGGCCAGCTTGAACCGCTCGCCGACATTCAGGCATTCTCCGCCTTTCTCGCGCCGGCCGCACAGGCAGAGTGGGTGGTCTACGCGAAGCCTCCGTTCGGCGACGCCCGGCACGTGCTCGACTACCTGGGCCGCTATACCCATCGCGTCGCCATCTCGAACCACCGGCTGGTCAGCTTCGACGACGGCCACGTCACCTTCCGGTGGAAAGACTATAAACACCCCGACACAACGAAGACCATGACCCTCGAGGCTAACGAATTCATCCGCCGCTTCCTGCTGCACGTGCTGCCCGACGGCTTCAAGCACATCCGCAGCTACGGCCTGCTGGCCAATTGCCACCGGGCAGCCCGCCTCGCCACCTGCCGCAGCCTGCTCGGCGTCGTGGCTCCCCCGGACGAAATGCCCGGCCCCACAGAAGACTACCGCGACCGTTACCAGCGGCTCACCGGCAGGTCCCTGCGCGATTGCCCCGTCTGCGGCAACGGCCACATGGTCTGCATCGAAACCTTCCTGCCAGGCGCATTGCCGCGTGCGCCGCCACCCGCTCACCATGTTCACTGATGCGCGTTCGCACCGCGGCCGGTCACGTTTCCATGCATTCCGGATGGCAACGCGCCCGGCCTTGCGTCATCGGGTCTTTGCCGCAGGTGAACGCCCCCAATCCGCACCCTTGACCTCGCCAACCCAACGCTCGCACCACCCTCACGCACTCATCCACTCCGCTTCATCGTCGTCCGGTGCCCGCCCCAAGCGGGTGGCGCGCGCTGGATGGCCCCGCCGGTCATTCAATGCCCATAGACGCGACCGCCTGTGGAGCGGTTCAGCACAAACGGATTTTTAGTTACCGATTGCGGTGCGACTTATAAGGACTCTTCAAAGGTTCGTAGCCGCAATCGCTAACCAAAAATCCCTCTGCCAAATGTTCTCAAGAACATTTACGGTTCTTCCCCTGATTTACACGGATGACCATACGCCTGCTGTCGATATCGGTGACCTTCAGATGCACGACTTCCGACACCCGCAGGCCGGCGGCGTACGCGGTCATCAGGATGGTGCGGTGCTTGAGACTGGCGACCGACTCGAAGAAGGTGGTGATCTCCTCCAGGCTGAGGACGACCGGCAGTCGGAACGGCTTCCTCGGCAAGGGAAAGTCCTCGTCACTCCAGTTGCGTTTGAGCGTCACGCGGTAAAGAAAGCGCAGTGCACCGATCGTTGCGCCGAGACTGGCGGGTGCCAGCTTGCGCTCTTCGAGGAGGTAGACGAGCCAGGCCCGGATCTCGTCGGGACCCAGCAGTTCGGGCGAGCGGTGGAAGTGCCGGGCGAAACTGCGTACCTGAATCAGATAGGACTTCTGCGTGTTCTCGGCGAGATTGCGGATCTCCATGTCGTGCAACATGCGTTGGCGCAGCGGCGTCATGACTAACCTCCTGGAAGCAGTGGTGGAGCCCGGTTGGGCATCCACATACTGCTCCTGGAGGTATCTGCGTCCCCTCGTTGGGATCCTGCGTCGGCTCACCGCCACACTGAACGTCAGCCATCAGCTCTCGCACTCCTCCCCCTACCGCGTCAGCGGTTTAGTACTTTGCCCGCAATGTCGTTGGAGACATTGCCCCCACACGACCGCGGTTCATCTGCTACGTGCCGGCGTCGATATCAACACGATCCGAGCCTGGTTAGGGCATGTCTCTTTGGATACGACACACATCTACGCCGAGGTCGACCTGGAAATGAAAGCAAAGGCGCTTGCTCGCGTCGACATCTCAGGCCTGCCCGCAGCATCAAGGCGTGCGACCACGCTGCCTTCACTGATGACGTTTCTGAAGCAACTTTAGTTGTTCGCTGGCATTTTTTATGTGCGGGCACGAGTCAGGGGGGATTGGATAAGCCCTGACTCGAAGACATCGCCGCCACATAAATTTGGCCGCAACATAGCCCGCGTAAGCGTCCGCTTGCAGGATCCCTTTGAACCTGGCGAGATGGGTTTGAGGGTGGATGCCTTGCCGGTTCGGCGAGTACGAGAACCAGACCGAAGCCGGTTGCGTCGAGCCCGAGCGATGATCGTCGCGCACGTAGACCCACAGCCGGCCGGTCCTGGTCTTCCTGTTGCCCGGTGCGAGCACCGGGATCGGCGTGTCATCTGCGTGCAGCTTGGTGGCGGCCACCGTATAGCGGCGCAGCGCCTCTGTTAGCGGTGCGCACAGTGCCTCGCATTGGCCGACCCAGCGGCCCATACTGGCCCGGTCAAGCGTCACGCCGTCGCGCGCCGCGATCGCCGCTTGTCGGTACAACGGCTGGTGGTCTGCATACTTCGAGACGAGGATGTCTGCCAGCAAGCTCGGATGGGCGATGCTCCGCTCGATCGGCAGGCCGGGCATTGGCAGCTGGGTGATAGTGCTGCAGCATGGGCAAACCAGTTTGCGCCGGATCGTGCGAATGACCTTGAACGCCGCTGCGACCCGGGCGAGTTGTTCGGACACGTCCTCGCCGAGCATCTGCATTGGTTGACCGCAGTCCGGGCAACTCGATTCGGGCTGGAGTACATGATCCTCGCGCGGCAGATGCGCGGGAAGCGCTCGCCTTGACGCCGCTTCGTCCGTCGTCGCATTCGAGGTGGACGCATTTGCACCGCGCGCCTGCGCACGCTCCACATCCGCAACGCCGCGCCCGGCGGCCAGATCTTCAAGTTGAGTCTCGAGCGTTTCGATTTGCCGCTGCAACTGCTCGGACTTGCGACCGAACTGCATGCGCCTGAGCTTGTCGATCTGGGCTTTGAGCTGCTCAATCTCGACATCGCGTTCGGCAAGCAGACTACGGGCCTCGACCAGCAAGGCCTTCAGGAGTTCGACATCGTCAGGAAGATCGGCGCCGTTCGACATGCGCCGTAGTTTACGAGTCTGCCGCGCGGTTTACAACATCGATAACGCAGCGGTGCGACGGGGCTGTGTTACGTCCCGCTATATCTGGGTTCCAGCGGAGGTGTTTATCTCGGTATCAAATAGGATGAAGTTTGGAACTTAACCCTGAACATCATGAGATGAGACGGACGTAAAGA
>NZ_CAJNBO010000040.1:0-52397 GCF_905221015.1 Paraburkholderia nemoris
ATCGCCAGCTGCATGATTTCCGCATCTGCAATTTCCAGCTTGCGCATGGTCGTCTCTCAAAAGAATGGCCATGCAATCATACATGCTGCAATATTTATGTCGTCGTGTTTATCTCGGTCAACTCTCGCTGAACGACCGCCGGAGTCTTGTCAGACGCCAGCAATGAAGACAAGGTTTGGACGTCAGCTGCATTGCCGGCGACATAAAGCGTCGCGGTTGCTTGCTGCTTTCCCGCTTCTCGCGGATTGGTCACGTTCTTCGGTATTACAGTCGACTCTCTGCTTCCGACGTCCCGGAGACCCGCCGCTCGGAGCAGATTTACGGGGTAATAGCTTTTGGCAAGGTACGCTGGGTGCAGAGTAAGTTGGAAAACGCCCTCCCCCCGTGGCTTGGTTCCGTCTGGTAGAGACCGGATAGACTCTTCGACTTTCCTTATCGAGTCGCCGATCATCACCCGCGTATCGGCGATCTGATAAGGGCGCTTCTTGGGTCCGGAGCCTCTCTTGATCTCACTGACAGATGCCAGTTTTTCTCCGCCACCTAGCAATAGATTCCTCTCGGCCATTTTTATGCCCCCGCTTTAAATTCTTTGATAACGCGCCCGACTGTTGGATGGGTGATGTCCAATTCTTCCGCTATTTTTCGTTGCGATAACCCCCGCAGCGACAACTGAATGATGCGCAGATTGCGCAGCGTTGGGGCCACCCGATCGTCTCCCGGCGCGGTATCGAGTGCGATCTCAACAATTGCTTGATCAAGGTGCTTATCGTCGAGCACAGAGGCTTTTTTTGCCACGGCCAAGTGACGTTGAACGGACGCAAAGGATTGCCCGACGAACATATTAGAAATCTCGACAGCGAGATTGCTCGACACTCCCTCTTTAGTAAGCATTTTGGCTATTACGCTCGCGGGCGGCACGTCAAAATCAATGCTTGAATCGAACCGTCGCCACACAGCCGGATCAAGCATGTCCGGGTGATTCGTTGCGGCGACCAACAGTGACGTCGACGGCCACTCATCTATCGCTTGCAACAACACAGTAACCAACCGCTTCAGTTCCCCGACGTCCCGATCGTCGTCCCGCTTTTTTGCAACCGCATCGAACTCGTCGAGCAGCAGGATGCACGGGAAGCTCTTTGCATAGTCAACAACAGCCTTGATGTTGCTTCCCGTTTTACCGAGCAAGCTACTCATGACCGTCGCAAGGTCGAGTGTCAGTAAAGGAAGGTGCAATTCCCGGGCGAGCCAGCAAGCCGCGAGCGTTTTGCCTACACCGGGCGGTCCTTTGAACAGCAGCGCGCGGACTGGCTCCAACCCAGCCTCCAAGAGACGGCTCGCTGCCGAGCGCTCGCGTACGACTTGTGAGAGCACGCGAGATATATGCTCAGGCCATTCCGGTTCGACATCAAGAATCACATTGCTAGATTCGCGCAGTAGCGCGCGTCGACTGTCCAGATCAACCGGTGCAGGGGACACCGATGCATCTCGAGTCATCGATTGTGATGTGAGCAACGACGCAATCTTCGCGGCTGCCGCCTCGTCTGTCTTCTTCAGTTTGCTTGCAAGACGCCGGCTCAGGAGAGCTACGCTCGAGGCATTTCCTTTGACGCCGTACTGTACAAGTCCGCATAGGTCGTCAAGTGTTATTTGTACCATCAGAAGTGCCGTCCTATAAGGGTTTCTGCAGCAATGGTAAACAAAATTTATAAAATGTTCCATCGATCTTTCCGCACCTGCCGCGCGACATCGCCTTTGTACGACAAGCATCCACCTCGGGGTGCCGTCAAGATTGGGGGCGTCTCAAGATTCGGAATTTCGCGCACGCTAACGGAGGGCCGTCGCGGCGACCGTGCAAAAACCAGTTCCCGGCCCGCCCGAGACGGCTGTCCGGCAACCGCCCGTGGCCGCCTGATCGCCCCCTTTTACATTTTTCCGGGATAAGCGCTACACTGAACACTGTATATCCATACAGTGTTCCTGCCCCCATGAGCGCCCTGCCACGTCACCCTGAAGAAATCCACCCTGCGCTATGGCGAGCCTCGCAACTGGCCGCCGGCTTCGACCGGGTAGTGCCGTGCGGCCACGCCGCGCTGGCCGCCGCACTGCCGGGCGGCGGCTGGCCCGCGGGCGCGCTCACCGAACTGCTCACACCGCAGCCGGGCTGCGGTGAACTGCGTCTGCTGCAGCCCGCACTGGCCACCGTCGGATCCCGCCCCTTGCTCCTGCTGCAGCCGCCGCATCGGCTACAACCCGCCGGACTGGCGTGGCTGGGCGTTCCCGCAGGACAGGCCTGCGTGCTGCGCGCACCACGCACGGCTGATGCGCTGTGGGCCGCCGAGCAGATCCTGCGTGCCGGCACCTGCGGCGCCCTGCTCTTCTGGCAGGCCGAAGTGCGGCAGGAGGCGCTCCGGCGCCTGCATCTGGCCGCGCAGGCCTCGGACACGCTGCTGTTCCTGTTTCGCCCACTCGCGGCCGCCCAGGCGACGTCGCCAGCGCCGCTGCGGCTTGCGCTGCGAGCCGCCAGGGGTGGTATTGAAGTGATGTTCGTCAAGCGCCGCGGACCGCAGCGCGACGAACCCGTTTTCGTTCCCCTTACGCCTTCACCGGCCCTGTTGAGCCGATATGCAACTCTGGATCGGCGTACATCTGCCGCACCTCGCCCTCGAGTCGTTTCTCCCGCGCTGGTCGACGCCACGCCATGAGGCCGGGTTTGTCGTGCTGGAGAAGGACCGCGTTGTCGCGCTCGACCACGCGGCGCATTCCGCCGGGATCGTGGCCGGCATGCGCCGCGGTGGCGTGCTGACGCTCGCGCCCGACGCGGTCATCCGGGAGCGTGATCTCACCCGTGAAGCAGAGCTGGTTCGTGGCGTGGCGTTCGCCCTGCTGCATTTCACCCCCCACGTGGTGCTGGCTGAAGAAGCCGTCGTACTTGCCGACGTCTCGGCGAGCCTGCGGCTCTTTGGCGGTATTCGCCCGCTGCGCCGACTCGCGCGCGAAACGGTGATCGCGTTCGGCGTAACGGCAACGCTTGCTGTTGCGCCAACAGGGCAGGCCGGGTGGCTCTTCGCCCGGTCCTCGGGTGGCATTGCCCTCACGTTGCGATCCGTCGACCGCGCACTGCGTCGCGTGCCGTTACCTGCCCTGCCGCCGGCGCGCCCCTACGCCGAATGGTTCGACGGCCTGGGATGCGAAACGGTGGATGACGTCCGGCGCCTGCCTCGCGCAGGCCTCAAGAAACGCTGCGGCACGGCGCTGCTGGATGCGCTCGATCGCGCCACGGGCGCGGCACCGGAGGTGTATGAATGGCTCGAGACGCCTCCCGCCTTCAGTGCGCGGCTCGAGCTTTCCGACCGGATCGAGCACGCAGAGGCCGTGCTGTTCGCGGCGCGGCGCCTGATCCTGCAGATGACCGGCTGGCTGTCGGCCCGACAGCTTGCAATCGCGCGGTTTGTGCTTGAGCTCGAGCACGAGCGCGGCCGCGCGGCGGTGCCGCCGACAGCAATCGAAGTTGCCCTTGCGGAACCGACGTCGCGCGAGGACCACCTCGTGCGTCTTCTGAAAGAACGGCTGGGCCGCGTCGAACTGGCCGCGCCGGTCATCGCCGTTCGTCTCGACGCGAAGGACGTGCGCGAAGCGGACGCACCCAGCGAATCGCTGTTTCCTGAGCCTGGCGGGTCGCCACAGGATCATGCGCGCCTGATGGAACTGCTCGTCGCCCGGCTCGGCGCCCAGAATGTCACCCGGGCGGCGCCCGTCGCCGACCACCGCCCCGAGGTCGCCGCGCGCTGGATACCCATCGGTGAGACCGTCAGGTCCCTGCCGCCACCGTCCAGCCTTCCGCGGCCGACGTGGCTGCTCGACACCCCGGTGCAGCTCATCATGCGCGGCCACCGCCCGTTCTACGGCACGCCGCTGCGCATGGTCTCGCCGGGCGAACGGATCGAGGTCGGCTGGCAGGATGGGCACCCGGTGACACGGGATTACTTTGTCGCCGAATCCGACGATGCGGTGCACTACTGGGTGTTCCGTGAACGCACGGGCGCGCGCGATGATCGCGAGCCGCGCTGGTTCCTGCACGGCCTGTTCGGGTAATCGCCATGGCGCCGACCTTCGGCGCACTGCCCGACTATGCGGAGCTCCAGTGCGCGTCCAACTTTTCCTTTCTGCACGGCGCATCGCACGCCGAGGATCTCGCCGCTCGCGCCGCACAGCTCGGGTATGCCGCGCTGGCCGTCACGGACGAATGCTCGCTGGCCGGCGTTGTTCGTGCCCACGTCGAGGCGAAGAAGGCCGGTCTGCCGTTCATCGTCGGGTCACACTTCCATCTGACCAACGCCGACGGCACGTCTGCCCTGTCATTCACCGCGCTGGCGATGACACGCGAAGGCTACGGCAACCTGTCCGAGCTGATCACGCTTGGGCGCATGCGTGCGCACAAGGGCAGTTACCGGCTTGCGCCCCTGGATCTCGCGCACCCTGAAAAGCCCTTTGGACACCTGCGGGGACTGCCCGGGTGCGTCGCGATCCTGTCACCGGACTACCCCGCCGATGAAGACAGACTGGATACGCAGGTCGAGTGGTTCGCCCAGACCTTCGGCGATCGCGCATGGGTCGCACTGACATTGCACGCGCGTGCAATGGACGATATTCACCGCGGCACCGTCGAACACGTCGCGGCGCGTCACGGTGTTCCCGTCGTCGCGACCGGCGCGCCCGTCATGCACGTGCGTTCGCGCAAACCACTGCAGGACGTGCTGACGGCGATCCGGGTCGGCAGACCGGTCGCCGAATGCGGCTATGATCTCGCGCCCAACGCCGAGCAGCACCTGCGATCGCGTCTGCGGCTCGCCAACCTGTATTCGCAGCGCACGCTCGAGGAGACGCTGCGAATCGCTCGTCTGTGCACGTTTTCGCTCGACGAGCTGCGCTATGAGTATCCCGACGAGCTGGTGCCGATCGGCCATACGCCGACAAGCTACCTGAGACAGGAGACCTACATCGGCGCACATCGCCGATGGCCGGAAGGCATCCCGCATCAGGTGCAACTGCAGATCGAACACGAACTCGCGCTGATCGGGGATCTGCGCTACGAGCGATACTTTCTGACGGTCTACGACATTGTCCGGTTCGCGCGCAGCGAAGGCATCCTGTGCCAGGGGCGCGGGTCGGCGGCCAACTCGGCCGTGTGCTTTGCTCTCGGTGTGACCGAAGTGGATCCCGCCCGCTCCTCGATGCTGTTCGAGCGGTTCATCTCGAAAGAGCGCGGTGAGCCGCCGGATATCGATGTCGACTTTGAGCACCAGCGGCGCGAAGAAGTCATCCAGTACATCTATCGCAAGTACGGCCGCGACCGCGCAGCAATCGCGGCGGCGGTCTCAACCTATCGACCGCGCGGTGCGCTGCGTGAAACCGGCAAGGCGCTCGGCGTTGACCCCCAGATCGTTGACGTCGTTGCAAAGTCGCATCACTGGTTTGATACGAGTCAGGATCTGCTTGCGCGATTCAGGGAATCAGGCCTCGACCCGGAAAAGCCGCTGATTCAGGCGTGGGCGAAGCTCGCATCGCAATTGCTTGGCTTCCCGCGCCATCTCTCCCAGCACTCGGGTGGTTTTGTCATCAGTCGCGGCAAGCTGACACGTCTGGTGCCTGTCGAGAATGCTGCAATGGAGGACAGGTCTGTCATCGAGTGGGACAAGGACGACCTCGAGGCGCTCGGCCTGCTGAAAATCGACGTCCTTGCACTCGGCATGCTCTCGGCCATCCGGCGCGCGCTTGATATTGTGTCGGAGCAGCGCGGCGAGCGTTTCGAAATGCAGGATATACCTGCCGAGGATCCCCAGACCTACGAGATGATTTCGGCTGCAGACACGGTTGGTGTTTTCCAGATCGAATCCCGGGCCCAGATGAGCATGCTGCCGCGGATGCGGCCCCGGACTTTCTATGACCTCGTGATCGAGGTGGCGATCGTCCGCCCAGGTCCGATTCAGGGCGGCGCCGTGCATCCCTACCTGCAGCGACGCCAGGGATTCGAGCCGGTCTCGTATCCGAGCGACGCGCTGAAAACCGCACTGGGACGAACCCTCGGCGTTCCGATCTTTCAGGAGCAGGTCATGCAGGTCGCGATTCTGGCGGCCGGCTTTACCGCCGGCGAAGCCGACCAGCTGCGCCGCGCGATGGCCGCCTGGAAACGTAAAGGCGGACTGGAAAAATATTACGACCGGATCGTTCATGGCATGCAGGAGCGCGGCTATACCCTCGCCTTCGCCGAATCCATTTTCGAACAGATCAAAGGCTTCGGTGAATACGGTTTTCCGGAGAGTCACGCGGCCAGTTTTGCGTTGCTCGTGTACGCAAGCAGCTGGTTGAAGTGCCACGAGCCGGAGGCGTTTCTGGCAGCCATGCTGAATTCACAGCCGATGGGCTTTTACTCACCATCACAATTGGTGCAGGACGCGCAACGTCACGGTGTCAAAGTCCTGCCCGTCGACGTGACAATCAGTGGCTGGGACTCCGCACTGGTAAATCTGCAAGGCGCCGGAAGGCCGGCCGTCCGGCTCGGTATGTCGCTACTGCGAGGCATGAAAGACGGCGCGGCGGAACGCATCGAGAATGCACGCGCGGTTCGGCCTTTCGAAAGCGTCAACGATCTTGCACGCCGCGCGCAACTGGACCGCAAGGATCTTCATGTACTGGCCGATGCCAACGCGCTCACCTCCCTCGCCGGCAATCGCCGTGAAGCGCTGTGGCAATCCGTTGCAGCGGTACCAGACAAGGACATGCTCGCGACAGCGGCCGTTCAGGATGAGACTCCAGCCCTCGGTGCGCCCACTGAGGCCAACGACATCGTTGCTGACTACCGCTCAGTGGGCCTGACGCTTGGCCGACACCCACTTGAGCTGCTCAGGCCACAACTACTCGCGAAGAGGCTGATGCCCGCTTCGACGCTGCGCACCTATCGCGATGGGCGGCTTGCTCGGGGCTGCGGGCTCGTCACCGTGCGTCAACGTCCGGGCACGGCCAAGGGCGTGATGTTCGTGACGCTCGAGGACGAGACCGGTAACGTGAACGTGATCGTGTGGCCAAGTCTCCTTGAAAAACAGCGACAGGAAGCGCTGGGGGCGTCACTGCTCGCCGTCTATGGGACGTGGCAATGCCAGGGGGAAGTACGCCACCTGGTTGCACAGCGGCTGGTCGACATGTCACACCTGCTGGGCACGCTAGTCACGTCGACGCGAAACTTCCATTAGGAACCGGCGTACCATATTGGCGCACCTTTCTTCAGGGAGAGCAACCATGTGCTATTCAGCCCAGATCCAGGCCGACTACCGCAAGTACGTCAGGATGTTTGGCGCGCACATGAGCATCCGTGAGTTCGCGCAGCTGTACTGGGAGCGTGCCGAGGGCAGCAATGTGAAAATTCCGAAAGCGATGGACGCCGCGTTCTCGGTTCCCCAGACCGACGAGGAACGGCGGATCAAGGAAGCGATCGACCGGTTCAACGGCGAGCAGGCAACCAGGCTCGAGCAGGAATTGTTCAAACAACGCGCGCGACTCGCCGACGCGGAACGCACCCTTCAGGGCAAAACGACGAAGGCGGCCTCCGAGAGCAAACGGATCGCAACCAGCAAGATCGAGTCGGCGCTCAGAGGGCTCGACGATCTCCGGCGCACAGAACTGAAAGACCGCGACTCGCGAATTTTCCCCGGCAACTATGCTCCGGTGATGGTCATGGAAGACGGCAAGCGTGTCATCAAGCCGATGCGGTACCTCTGCCGCCCGGCTGGCAAGCCTGCGTTCTACGACAAGAAATATCCCGGCCTGTACAACGCCAGGTTGGACAACCTCGAAGGCTTCTGGAAGGGAGTTTTTGGATATTCGCACGGTCTCATCGTCGCGAATGCGTTCTATGAAAACGTGAAACGACATCGCCTTGAAGGGCGTGAGCTCGCTGAAGGCGAACTGGAGGAAAACGTGGTCCTGGAGTTCAAGCCACAGCCCGCTCAGGACATGCTCGTCGCCTGCCTGTGGTCGCACTGGCAAAGCCCTGGCGAGCCTGATCTGCTCTCCTTCGCGGCCATCACTGATGAGCCGCCCCCTGAAGTTGCCGCAGCTGGCCACGATCGCTGCATCATTCCCATCAAGTCGGAGCATATCGACGCGTGGCTCAATCCCGATCCACGCAATCTCGCGGCACAGTACCCGATTCTCGATGACCGCCATCGTCCTTACTACGAACATCGAATGGCGGCCTAAGCTGGCTCGCTTATGATACTCGACCGCGCATTGCTTGCTGCCGGTCGGGCCACCGCAGTAGGTCATGTCGACCCAATCCAGATGCGCAATTCACAGGCAGGAACAAATAGAGAATGAACAAAATCAAATCGGGACCGCAAGACCCGAAACTGCTGAACAGGATCAAGAGCCTGGCGGTCCAGGCCATGTTTTCCGACGACGAGCTGCTGGAGCAGCTCGTGCTGAAAGGCGGCAACGCGATGGCACTGGTCCATCGGATCAGCGCGCGCGCGTCGGTCGATCTCGATTTTTCACTGAAGCAGGATTTTGGCGAGAATCTCGAGGCCGTGCAGGCACGAATTCTCAAAACGCTGGCGGAGACATTCCGCGCCAACGGGTTCGAGGTCTTTGACTTTAAGATGGTCGAGAGACCGAAGACCATGACGGCGGACATGAGGGACTTCTGGGGCGGCTATGGCGTCGAGTTCAAGCTCGCCACCGCAGAGGTCCATGCCGAGCATTCCGCCAACCTCGAGGAGCTGCGCAAGCGAGCCATCAATCTGGGGTTAGGCACAAAATTTCTCATTGACATCAGCCGCTTCGAATACGTGGACGACAAGCAGGACTGGGACTTCGACGGGACGCTGATCTACGTCTATTCGCCGCTGATGATCGTCTGCGAAAAGCTGCGAGCCATCTGCCAACAGATGGCGGAGTACACGCCGATCATCAAGCGAGGACACGACGGTAGCGCGCGCCCCAAGGACTTCGTCGACATATTCGTGCTCACGAAGGCACTGGAGCTGGATCTGACGGGCGAACAGATGCAACGGATCCTGACCTCGATGTTTGAAGCCAAGAAGGTGCCTCGGTCATTCCTCGGCCTGATTCCGAATTACTACGGGTTTCATCTGGCAGGCTTCCCCTCAGTTACCGATACTGTCTCGCCAGATTTTGACCTCAAGGAATTTGATGTCTATTTCAACTATGTGCTCGAGCTGGTTGACCGGCTAAAACCCGTCTGGCACAGCTAGGCGCCAATTACTTACATAGCGCGTTTCGTCCATCTCGTGCATCAGGTAGAAATTGTGTTCGATCGGCAGGCGCCGGATCAGGTCGATCTGGCTTGGCTTGTAACCCGCGCGCTCCAGGTAGTAGCCGATCGCCTGATGATAGGGGTACGCGAAGTCGAGCTTGCGCAGCATTGCGACGAGCCGGTTGATGGAGACCCGGTCTTTCGCAAGCTCAAAGGCTTTGGCGACTTCAAAGACGCCGCCGGCATAGACGGGTCTCACGGTAATGTCGATGAGGGTGCGCTCCAGGTTGGTGAGGCGCGCAAGAACCTCCTGGCCGCCTTCATCCGTAACAGGTTCGGTAGCGACACCCAGATGACCTGTATGCGCGCCATTCAGCAGGTAGATTTTTTTCCCCGCATGCTCGACCCAGTTATGCGAAACCCGGGGGGGCCGGCTGAATGCCAGATCGATTTCGGCCTGACCAAGCTGCGCTCGCTCATGCTGACCACTACCACTGATACCGCGTTCATCCGTTATGTAGATGGTCGTGGGTGACTGCTCGGTCAGCCCATGCAGCCGCATGGCCGTGTAGTGACTGAGATAGAGGTTCTTCTTCAGCGACAGCAGGATGCTCAGCAGCGGAACTTCGCCCCAGACATAGCATCGTTCCGCGCGTTGCGGAAACGGGAAATCAATTTCTTTGAGCTTGGCGTGTTCTTTCAGAAAGGCGATGAAGTGCTCGGCGGTGGTGCTTTGCGCGAGCCGCCAGAAATCGCGCTGGCTGGCAAGAATCGCCCGGATTTCCTTCAGCTTGAGGACGTGCTCCGGAAGATGATCGAAATGCTTGACGATGTCCGCTTTCGCGATCTGGATTCTTGTCCGGTTCATTCCAAATATCGGATAAGTATATGCATGCATCCCCGCTGGCAGCATGAATGCTGCCAGCGGGGATGCAAAAAATCAATCTGGGCAAGAGTCATCAACGCCTCCTGTTATTAACACCGTGCTACGCAGCATCAATGCTGCGTAGCATATCGCATATTTTCACTAGAATCAAGAGGACGAAGCCGTGTTTGCAAGGTGAAGCGCCTTGAAAAATCCGCAATTGACAGCTATGCTATGCAGCGCAAGCGCTGCATAGCACTAGCTTAAGATTGATTTGGGACATTGGCGCATCACCTCGACGGCTTCCCTCACGGACGCGTAAGAGATGAATCCGTTCGACCTTGTCGAGGCCGATCTCGTCACGACGCCGGTCATAGAGCCGTCGCGTGCGGGTGGACGCAGGTTCGCCATGCGTCGTCGCGTTCTCGAGAGTGTGCCGTTATTCGGTGTTTACCGCGTGCTACGCAGCACTCGTGCTGCGTAGCATATTATAAATCTCGTCCAAAATCAAGGCCAAAGACTTAATTAATCGGCCTAATTCCCTTGAAAATACCAAGAAATTATGATAAGCTACGAAGCGTTGACGCTTCGTAGCTCAACTAAAACATCGCATCCACAAACAGCGCTCCGGAAAGTGTCGTCACATCGTACTGTCCAGCAACTGCCTCGCCTGCATGCCGCTAGGTGTAGCGGCCCGATAACATCCGTCAGGGACCACATTCAGTGAGAACGCTATAGCGGCACGCCCGGGGGACGGCGGTCAAGATTCTAGGGGTGTCCCTTTTCTTTGACCCCAAGCGGTCCGATGAGCTGCCCGAAAGGAGACATTTGCGTAACGTTGCGAGTCAACTTGCGCGTAGTGGCTCAGCGGCGCGAGTAGCCAGACATCATGCCGCGCACGCCCGCACAAACGCATTGACGAGTGGCGCAGACGCTTCCCTGAGCGCCGCACGTTCGGGCTGAAAAAGCGTTGCAACGAAAAACGGATGTCCATCTATTTCGACCGCCCTTACGTCGCCACTCGCATCGTCCGCAGTCACCCGTAGCGGCCCTGAAACAAGCGTTGACCTGAACTCAGGGTTGAGTCCATAGCGACAGCGGTAACCCTCCGTCGTTTCGCTGACGCCATAGGCCGCCGCGATACGTGTTCCGGGAAACAATCGGATTTGATCCACCGTTTCCACTAGCGCGCATTCGAGTGGCGAGATGACTGGACGAGCAGCATCTGGCGCGGTTTCCGCGTGCTCGGCATCCGCCCAGCCAAGCACGTTCCGGGCGTATTCGATGATGGCATGTTGGAATCCGCCGCAGGTCCCAAGAAACGGAATGGCATTTTCGCGGGCATGGCGAATGGCAGACAGTGCACCCTCCGTGTTGTGGTAGGGACTTGCGGGCACACACCAGATTCCATCGAACGAAGCGACGCGCGAGCCGGACGTGATTTCTCCGGTGTGAATCCATTCGAATTCGACTTCGATGTGTTCCGCGTCTGCCGCCCGATTCAACGCGAGCGGAATAGCCTGATGCGCCGGCACCGACGCGTCGTAATCTCCGACGAGGCCAACAATTGATCTTCTTCGCATAGGTCGATGACTCACGGTGTCTGTTGTAATTCGTGGTTTTTGGGGAGCAACTGCAACTCCGCACCAAGCTCGTCGAGTTCTAGGCAATGGGTTCTGTCATGATCCAGAAGCTCACGGACAAGTTCTTCGAGCGTCATTCGGCGATTGCCGTCTCGCAGGCAGCAACGAGTCAACTGTTCGGGCTGCAGTTTTTCGAGCGACAAACAAAGACGCCGCCGTCCTCGTTTAAAAGCACGAATCGCAGCTTGCAGATCTTGCGCCGCGTAGTTGCGCTGTTCTGCGAGAACGGTCCCGTCCACCGAATCGATGACGGGGAGGTGCGTCGAAAGGGTTGCGTCAATGCGATCGATGAAGATCGCGTCGAGATCCCGAAGATGGCAGGCGTGTTCAACGAGCGCGAATCCAGTTCCAGACGACCGCTGACACCAGCGTGTCTCGCTCATATCCACCACAAACGATAAAACCCGATCCGGCATCAGCGCGAGTTCATCGATGACCTCACCCCACGCCAGCCTGACAGGTTGCGGGCTGAAGACGGCTCCATAGCTGAACCATGTACCGCCGACGCGACCCCGTGGCTGGACGACCTCGTGGCCATGGCGGCGCATGACTTCGGCGACCATCGCGCCGCAGAACTGTCGGGCCGTCGTGTCGTGTTCGACTTCAGGAAACTTGTGGGCGATCTCGTCCGTGATGGCCGCAATTGCAGCAACCCCGACACGCGAAAGCACGCGAAATTCGAGGTAGCGGTCGGAATGGACGATCAAGGCCTCGAGCTGTTGCCCAAGTGACGATGATCTGAAACGGTCGAAACGGGAATGCACGCGATCCTCAGTGCCCTGCGGTCAGTAACGTACCAAAACGATACGTTACTGACCGTAAGGCGTCAAGCGGCTGGGAAGGACCGTGCGGCCGACTATCGGTGGGGCTCATCTTGTGGCGCGGCTACACCGCGCAGGAAAACTTGGCGATATGGCTTCGCTTGCCAACGATACAAGATCGATTTCGACCGTCCTGGCCTGTTTGCGATGGTCCGCCCGTGGTGATGTTCGATAAAACGTTCGTTTTAGCGAACACCGCAGCAAGAAGCACTGTCGCGTACGGCCTGCCGGATTCTGTGATCTTCGGCGATAAATGGCGGGAAAATTTCAGCGCTATTTGGCGCGAATGGACGGTGCCGACTGCTTTGCATGATGCATTCTCGGGGTGACGTCCGAAGGAACGTGACCCACAACGGTGTGTCGCTTTACCAACGCAATGCTCTAGGTCCAACAATCCATCCAATAATCGCGGGCACCATCATCCCCGCCACATACCACACCGCGACGAACGGGGCTGTTTTTTCACTGCAATGGAGCGCATAGACAGAGGCGCCGACAGCTCCACCAAATAGTCCAGCACAGGCCCCGGCTCTGTTGAGGTCCGTCGGCGCCAACTGTTTGATAGCCCAGAATGCAAGAACCATCGAGGGCAAACCAATCCAGATGATGCGATATGAACAGTGCTTCCAGGTTGAGCCCAGTAAACTGCCAAGGTAAGCACCGTTGTCGGTGTTTAACAAAGACCAGACACCTAACGCCTCAACGGCAAGGAATATCAAGAAAACGAAGGGGAGCCAAGACTTTCCATTAGGCACAGGGTACGCGGAGCGTATCAATTCTCTGGCAGCAAGTACTGCCACTGCGCAGGGAAAGGCCTGCTTCAACCAAAAATTATATGATCCAAATGCCTCTCGCCAGTCCGGGCGTATTCCGAGAAATACCAACACCAAAAACAAAGCGACAAAGATTCCTGCAAACAATTTGATCAATAGACGGCGTTTGGCCTTTTCGTACGTCACATGATAAGGATTACTCGACAAAATCTTGATATAGCTGTCCGTATTCATTTTCTCTTCCCACCAAGTTTTGATGCAAGGGTCTTCAATCCCCTATGAATACTGGTTTTTACGGATGAAATAGACATTCCAGTGCGCTGCGCCGTTTCGTTGATGGTCAGCCCTTCGATTTTGGTATGCGCGATTACTGCTTGTTGATTTTTGGGGAGTTCACTGAACAGCGTCTGAAGGTCAAAATCAACGCCATATGTCGCGAGCGAGTTGCTCGAAGCTATTCCTTCAACATCGAAAGACGAGTCGAGCTGGACGGAAATATCCTTCTGGAGACTGCGCCGTCGTAGGAAGTCGACCCATTTATACCGTGCAATGGCATAAATCCAGGCTGTCAGAGGTTCCTGAACCCTGTACGTATGGCGTTTCAGGTAAACGGCCAACAGTGTCTCCTGAACCAAGTCCTCTATTTCATCGGGGTAGGCCCTGAGCCGCTTTCGGAAAAATAGACGTAGCCGCTCCGCGATTGCCCGTAGGCACTCGTCATATGCACCAGCGTTACCTCCAAGCGCCTGTAAAAACAGGCATCGCAGCGTCTCTTCGTCAACGGTGGAATCACGCACCGATGGAGGACCCTCATAGTTGTTCATGTATTCCGCTCTGCTGCGCTTAATTCACACATTCGCATGGCATGCTCCGGAGTGTCACCGCCCACAGATTCTGTGCTGAGCCGACCGCAAGATCCAACTCCCTTTCCATCCTGATCGCCTGATCCGTATCGCTCTGGCAGGATGCCGCGAGATGCTTGCCATTGTTTAGTATTTCGAACTCAAATCGATTAGCCAGTCTGGCAACCTCGCCGTCACAAACGTTTCGAAAATCTTGTCAGTCTTCGTCAGAATCAGTGCAGAAACGACCAGCATGCCGAGCCCCACCAGCACCTTGCCGTAATTACCAGCCACCAGAAGGGAATTGCGCTTTTTCTGAAGGTGCTCGCGAGACAAGAGACCAAGCATTATCAAGGGAGTGCCAGCCCCCAGTCCGAACAGGCTCATCAGAAAAACTGTCTGGGTCAGGTTCTTTCCCTGGCTGGCCAGTGCAATCGCCCCGCCTAGGGTAGGGCCGACACAGGGGCTCCACACGAGGCCGAGGACAACTCCAAGTACCAATTGCCCCAATGCGCCCTCAATCTTCATCCTGGACAGCACGTTTTCGCCCAACCTGGAGATGCCAGAGACGGCGAGTGCAAATCTCGCCTGCAGCAATTTAGACAGTTGGATAGCCCCGAAGACGCCGATCAGGACTGCCCCGAAACTCCGGAAAGTGTTCTGATCCAATCCTGTTCGAGCGCCCGCGGCGGCCATGGTGGTTCCGATGGCGGCAAAGGAGATGGTCAAGCCGAGCGCCAACGACAGCGGACCAAGACGATGATTGTTGGCAGCTGTGGACAGTAAAATGGGTATCAGGGGCAGGACGCAAGGAGACAGCACCGAGAGCATTCCAGCCGCAAAACCGAAGAAGTATGTAGAAGCGCCGAAGTCCATCATCGAGCTACGAGAAAGGTTTCAGGATGCTGCATTGCCGAGCAGCTTGCACGGCCTCTTCAGTCATTTTCCGGGAGCGCGAACTGGACCGAAGAGGCGAGGCATTGGAGGGGTGCCTAGGTTGCCTTGTTCATCAGGGCTTCTATGCTCGCCTTATTTTTGTCCCCGACAGAGCGCCCCAGCTCCTTGTCGCCTTTGTAGACGACAATGGCGCTTTGCATGGAAACGTTGAACTCTTTCAGTAGAGGCTTTTGGCTGTCGAAGTCCACTGTCATCAGCGTAACGTTCTTGAATGCGTCGGTGCTCATGAGCGCATCTTCAACGGGAACCTGAACCTTGCAGATCGGGCACCATGGCGCCCGTACGGAAATGATCACTGGTTCGTCGTTTTTGGCTAGTTCATCAAAGGCCTTTTGATCGAATGGCACGACGTTTCCGGCAAAAGCGGCCATGGAAAAGAACGTTGCAGCCAAGGCTGGGAGTGCGAGTTTAATGATCTTCATACAGGTCCCTTGAATGTCGGAGGAGCAATGCACAGGTGCTGGTGCACACGCTAGTTCGCAGATTTCAGGGGAAAGTTACACACTGGCCAAAAAAATTTGAGGTGGAGGTTTGGCTGGAGGAGTGGTCCAGGCGCTTCCAGCCCGGGAGAGAAGAGACAGATGACTTATGTCGAGATTCAGGCCCGAGCCGGTAACATCCGCTTCTGTTTGTAGGATGCCTGCCCTTGACCGTGCTCTGTCGCCGAACCGGCCAGTCACCTACGCGACGTGACTGGCCGAAACTGCCCGGTTGCACTCGCTGAGCGATACCGTCGCAAAGCTGTCGTTGCCGTAGGGAGAATGCTTGCGTACGGCGCGAGGATTGAAAGACAGCTACTCGTATCGTACTGATGGACTCAGTTAGTTCGCCGCCTTTGCGTTATCAAGGCCCTGGCAGGAACTCGACGTCTCCATACCATGCGCGCGTCGTAGTAGCAGTGTTGTCGGTATCGGTCAACAACCCGTAGCCGTTGATTCGTCCTGGCGGTTCGTGAAAGACCCGTCCGTAGTCTTGTACGATATTGCGGCGCAGGCTTTGCCACTGACCCGCGTCGCCGGACCGACCGGAGACCACGATCATCTGCACGCGATCGGTGTGAGGGTTGGCTATGACGGTGCCTGGCGCGGCGGTGGTCGACCAGATATACATCAGCGTGGCATAGGGCAGCTCCTCGCCACCCAGGCGCCTTGCCAGATCCATCTTGGCCCGGTCGAAAAACGATAGCTTGCTTTTGTCGCCGTCAAATAGGAACACCAGTCGCATTGGCGCGTCTTCCCTTGATCCGACGCGGTTGTCGGCCCCCTCGATCGGTCCTTCTGCTTTCCAGCGCCATGCCACGACAGGTGTGCGGGCGAGGTCGATGTTGCCCTTGTGCATCATCGCAGACGCAGAGCGGTTCGCGTCCGCCTGCAGGACGGTGGTCTGGCCTTCGTGAACGAGCGTGTATTGCGTCATGGGCTTGCCGTGCACGACCGGCACGTTCTTCCAGCCTGATGGCAGTGGTGCGCCGGGCTCGATCGCGGAAAAGGCAATACCCGGTTTTTCGTCCTGAGCGCGGAGAGATTGCGACAACAGAAGGAGCGCGATGCACACGGCGCTGCAGACTGGCCGGGCTATTCGTTTCTGCGCGTGATTGATCGAGGGAAGATGCATGGCTGGTCGTATTGGTCGTTTAGCTAGCAACGATTGTAGTCGGCGCAGCTGACGGCATTTAGGCGGAGCTCTTACGCTGACGCTTACATCCTGTGAATCGGAACCCCGGGCCGTCAATCTCAAGCATAAGACCGACTCCCGCCTACCCGCGAGCAATGGCGCAACTACTGAGACAATCGTTAGGTTGGTGCGAAATCTGGCGGTAGTCAGATGCAGAGCCGCTTGCAGCAAGGCCCGGCGGCTGTGCAGCTTGTACGCAACCGGAGGTTGCGCAAGCTATTGATCAATATCGATCTGTCGAAACCAACCGCCAGAATTCGCACGGAAAGTACGACAACCCCGATCCTCAGTTGACAAGTTCGCACCTCACGACGGGCGCCGTATAGGGGGACGGGTATATCGATTTGGGGCCGCTCAACACGCGCAGGCGCTGTGTGGCTAGCACCTCGGCCTTGCGCTGATCGCTCAGGTCAAGCGTACTGCTTGAGACGCGCCCGGCATCCGCAGGCTCATTCACGGTACACTGCGCCGTTTTACCGTCGGGCAGACGTACGGTTGTCTCGTATGCGTAATCGGGCTGGGCGGCCGTGCAGGCAGCGCTGCAAACAGTCACTGCAATCAGCACGATATGCTTTGCAGGATCTTTCACTTTCCCCTCCACGAAAAACTGCATGATCGTTTGACCCGTTCTCACTCGGGCCGTTCGGGGAAAGGCCGTTCTACGAGGCGTGGTTCAACCCCAACTACAAGGTGCTCTGAATCCCAAGGGGCATATTGACGTTCAAGCACGCTCTTCCATGTCAGCGGTTTGTGGCCTGGGATGTCGGCGCTTTAGCGCCTCGACCCTCAAACGGTCCATGGCTGTATCAGAACAAATCAGCTCAATCTCCAAGAATCGCGCGCCCGCATCGAGCTCCCACGTTTCTCAAAGCGTTGCGCGTAACATGCAACGAAATGACCGAGTCCGCAACTGCATTGCATCCGGCGAGAACGAGCAAAAAACTGCACGTGAGGAAACCGGTGCAAACGCGCCACATTTCCCTTGAGGGCTCATCGCGCACCTCTTCGCCTCTGGCCCGACTATGAGTTGGACCTCCAGTTGCTACGGCGGGTCGCGCCGCGGCCGGTTCGACCGATTGTCCGTCCCGCGCGGGGCCGCGTCGCACCGGTAGGGCGCGAATCAGTCCACCCGGGCCGGGCCCAACCGGGCAGCCCCGTCGCCGGACGAGAAACGAACCTCAACCGGCAGATCATTGTCTTCGGCAAACCTGACAACGAAATCAAAGGCTTCCGGACAAACGCTTCGGAGTTCGCCGGACACAATCAGGCATTTCACGCCGGTATCGACGACAGGCATGGCGAGGCGCGTCGAGGCGATATGAATACCGGGCCGACGCTCCCCGACGAACAGGATTATGACGCCCATCAGACGCTCGGCCCAGTCGCCCGGCCGGAAGACTGTGCGGTGGTGCGTGAGGCCACTGATCAGATAGTGTTCGCTTCTGTCGGCTACCGTCATGCGTCTACGGTCGATGGCCCGGACGCCATCCAGTTCAGCCTGCCGGGTTCCACGGCGGACGGCTTGTCTGTTTCAGCCAGCCGGAACACGGCCACCGCATGGTCGAGTGCGCGTGCCTGTTCTTCAAGCGACGACGCCGCCGCTGCGGCCTGCTCGACCAGTGCGGCGTTTTGCTGGGTCGCGTTATCCATCTGCGTCACGGCGCGATTGATCTGATCGATGCCGCGCGACTGTTCTTCCGAGGCCACACTGATTTCGCTGACGATGGCGGTAACGTTGCGGGCCGCTGTGACGATTTCGGCCATCGTGTCGCCAGCGCGAGCCGCCAGGTCGGCACCGTTCCTCACTTTCGCAACCGAATCGCCGATCAGTTCCCTGATTTCCTTCGCTGCAGCGGCCGAACGTTGCGCGAGCGCGCGGACCTCGCCCGCGACCACCGCGAATCCACGCCCTTCCTCGCCGGCACGCGCAGCTTCCACGGCTGCGTTCAGCGCGAGGATGTTGGTCTGGAACGCGATACCCTCGATCGCGCCAATGATGTCGACAATCCGGTTTGAACTCGACGACATGTCCGCGATCACATCGACAACCTGACCGACAACCTCACCCCCGCGGGCCGCGACTTCCGACGCGTTTTCGGCGAGCGCGCTGGCCTGCCGCGCATTGTCGGCGTTTTGCCGGACGGTCGCAGTCAACTCTTCCATGCTCGATGCGGTCTCCTCCAAAGTCGCCGCCTGCTGCTCGGTACGTGTCGACAGATCGCCATTGCCACTCGCGATTTCGCGCGCGCCGTGTGTGATCGCCGCCGTCCCGTGCCGCACCTGCTCCACGGCGGCAGCAAGCCCCGCCTGCATTCGCGCAAGCGCAGCCATCAACCGGCCCATCTCGTTGGCGCGCAGTTTTTCGATCGCGCTTGTCAGATCTCCAGCCGCGATGCGCTCGAAATGGTGAATTGCCCGATCAATGGGCCGCACGATCGACGCCGTCAACGCGAAACGTGCGAACAGGCCCAGCACAATCGCAGCGGATCCGATCGCGCCGAAGAGCCAGAGCAGCATCTGAAAATGCCGTTGCGCTGACGCGAAACTCGCCTTCTGCTGCTCTGCCTGGAAATCCTCCAGCGCGAGTTCGGCGCTCCGGTAGTCACTGAAAAGCGTGTCAGGTGCCTGACGCTGCGTCGTGCGAAAAGACATGAAATCGTTCTGGTCGAGCGCCGCAATTTCAGGCGCAAGTGCCTGCTTCATCAGTTGCTCGCGCTTCGCCCGCAGCGCGTCGGCCAGCTTCCTCTCGACCTCATTCGAAGGCGGTTGTGCCGCGTAACCAGCCAGTTCGCGATCGCTGCCCGTCTGCTCGGCATGCACCCGGGCGAGCACTGCGTCAGTCGGTTTGCCCTGCGCGACGAGCGTTTCGTACGCACCGAGATCGACGCGTACCTGCAGAAGCGCGTCACTGCTGGCGGCCAGATGTCGCAACGACGCCGTTTCTTCGCGGTACATCCTGTCGAGCGCCGTATTGGCCGCTTTGAGCCCCGCGATCGACGTTGCGATCACGAGCATCAGCGCTGCTGTATAACCGGCGATAGTGATGGTCAACGCGACCCGGATAGTGGTATTTCTGAACATGGCTGCCTTCCTCGACCCGCTGAGCAGAAAAAAAAGCGGCGGGCGGATACATCCGCCGCCGCAAATTGGAGGAAATCGATCAAAAAGATCTACTGCGAGGAGCTGATGCCAGGATCAGAAGCGGGTGCGGATACCCGTGGCCACTTCGAGCTGGTTGTTGTGGCCGAACGTCGTCGACACCGTGTAGCCGCCATGCAGTTTCATGTAATCGGCGGCCAGATACACCTCGGTGCGCTTGGAAAGATGGTAGAACGTCGACGCGTAGATCGTCTCCTTGTAGCCGTTGTGAACCGTCGTGGCCGTCGTGTCGAACGCGCCGGAATTGGCGTTCGGGATGAAGCCGTCGCTGTTGTAGGCGGCGTTCTTCACGCGCATCTGCTGATAGCCGAGTTCATAGTCGAACGGACCCTTTGGTGCGAGCTTGAAGGACACCGTCCACGCATTGTCCTCCCGATCCGGCAGCGACCCCTGCTTGCCGGTGTAATGGAAGTAGCCGGCGTTGACACGGCCGATGCCGAAACGATAGTCGCCCCCCACCGAGTACGTCTGATCGGTGAAGCCGCCGTTGTTCGTGTGGCTGTAGAAGCCGCCGATGGAGGCCGGCCCAACGTTCCAGCCGAGCACGGCCTGGTAGCCCGAGCCGTTGGCGAACTGCGTCGAGTTGCTGAACTGATAGCCGGCGGCCGCATAGATGCCGTTGCTGAAGAGCTTGCGCCACTGGATGCCGTTCTCGGAACGCGTACCGGTCGGGCCAGCCGCGTAGAAGACCATTTGCTTGAAGTTGTTGGAATTGGTGAAGGCGCCTTCGTTCGTCGAGAACTTCGCGCTGACGTACGGGTCGGCGTAGAGGCCCGCGAAATCCTTCGCGACCGTGTCCTGGAAGCCGGCCGTCACCTGGCCGATCGTAGCGTTCTCGATGCCGACCCAGGAGTCACGGTCGAAGAGCTGGCCCGGATCTTCCATCTGGCCGTTCGCGGCGACGAATTCGCTCTCCAACTTGAAAATGATCTTGTTGCCGCCACCGATGTCTTCCGCGCCCTTCAGACCCCAGCGGCTGCCGCTGAACCACGGCTCGCCGGCGTGGCCCATGCCGATCACGTGCTTGCCGGCTGCGTCGGCATTCGTCGTGTAGGCGAGGGCGCTCAAATCGATGAGGCCATAGAGTTGCACGCTCGACTGGGCGTGCGCGCCGCTCGACGCCAGGGCGCCTGCCGCGACGGCCAGGGTTAGGTACTTTTGCTTCAAGGTCATCTCCTCTGATTACTGCGTTGAAATTTTTTTTCTGGTTGCCCGCTGCAACTGCGATCCGGACATCCGGATGACGGTCCCGTTGAGCCAATGAGCGCCATGCTAGCGATCTCAATCCTTCATGCAGCTTTCCCGTATCATTCGTACAACTAAGTGCATTTACTGATATACGGTACCGATTTGGCACCCGCTACGCCGGATCGCTGCTGCGCAAAATGTAGCCAAGCCCACGCAATGTAATGATCTGCGCACTGGACGAGGCCAGGTGCCTGCGCAAACGGTGAATATAGATGTCGACCGCATCCGCGCTCAGCTCGTCGTCGACACTGAACGCGCTTTCCATCAGGGCTGTCTTCGAGACTGTTTTCCCCTGTCTCAGCATCAGGGCTTCGAGGATGGTGTGCTCACGAGGTCGAAGTGCCAGCGGCTGGTTGTTATGACAGAAATCACGTGTGTCGGGTATGTACTGCAGATCGCCACAAACAAGACAGCCCGACATGGCGTCTGCCTGCCTGCGGATCAGCGCCTTGATCCGCGCCACCAGTTCCCGTGCATCGAATGGCTTGACGACATAGTCGTCGGCGCCCGCGCTAAAACAGTCGACCTTGTCGTCTGTCGAGCCGTTGGCCGTCAGCATCAACACCGGCACCTTGTCGCCGCGGTGGCGCAATCGTGCCAGTACCTCCTTGCCGTCCATCCGTGGCAGCTGGATGTCCAGTAGCACCACGTCGTAGCATTGAGCCGCCAGCAGCCTATCCGCGCTTTCGCCGTCGCCGACGCAATCGATCGCGAAGTTCTCACCGCGCAGCAGATTGACAATCCATTGCGCGAGTTCCGCGTTGTCTTCCACGAGCAGCAGCTTCATCGCTTTTCCTCAATCGCGCGACGCGCGCACGCTGATCGTGGCGGGGACCAATATGCTCAACTTTCTGTACTGGCCCACCGTGCCCGAATGAGAGCGGGCAAACCCGTGGCATTTGCTGGCCCGGGTCCGGCGTGCCGGACATCTGTCGTGCCGCGACGAGTGCGATCGAACCTTCGCGCGCCTCTGCTGGAATACCCGGACCACTGTTCACAACGCACCTCATGATCTGGCCACCCGAAGGCGCCCCGCATGTTTTCAGCACGGCAGCGAACTCCTCAGGGACAGTAGGTCCTCTTCTGCGTCGGCATCGTCACCCGAAGTTCACACCAACGACAGCAGGGCGATGTACTTCACCAGACCGGCCTTCCGCGGCATCGTGCCGTTCTGCTCCCTGAATCCAGCGACGCTCCTCCCTTCCTCCTGATGCTCAGAATGCCGCAGGCCGCCACTTCAGCAGACGCTTCTCCAGTGCGGTAAGCAGATAGTCGGCCGTGAGCGCGACCACCGCGAGCACGATCATCGCTGCGAACACGCCGCTCGCATTGAATGCGCCTTGCGCCGTCGAGATCAGCAGGCCGATGCCCTGCTTCGAACCGAGGAACTCGCCGACTACGGCCCCGACCAGAGCGAAACCGAAGCTCACGTGCAGGCTCGCCAGAATCCACGACAGCGCTGATGGAATCACGACTGACGTGGTCAGCTGACGCTTCGAGGCACCGAGGATCTGCGCATTTGCAATCATGTAGCGGTCGGCCTCACGCACACCCTGGAATGCATTGCCGAACACGACGAAGAACACCATCACGACGGCCAGCGCGACTTTCGAGGCCATGCCCAAACCAAGCGCGATCACGAACACCGACCCCAGCACCACGCGCGGGATCGAATTGGCGATCTGGATGTAAATGCTGAACACGTCGGAGAGCAGCTTGTTGCGACCCAGCACGACGCCACAGACGATGCCACCGACCGCACCGATGAGAAAGCCGATACCGGTTTCTTCGAGCGTGACCCAGACCTGCTGCAACAGCGGGCCCTGCGAGGTGCCGTTCACGAACCAGTCCACGATCTGCGCAAAGATCGCCGAGGGCATCGAGAAAAAGAACGGATCGATCCATTTATACCGTCCGCCCATTTCCCATCCACCCAGCACGACGACCAGCACCAGTACCCTCAGCGCGATGATCAGAGCATGCCGCTGGCGCAATCTGCGCTGCGCGATTTTTTCAACAGTTGCCAGCGACGCGCTATCGAAGCCCGCCTGCAGTGCGTATTCAGGAGTTGCCATCAGTGTTGTTCCGGTGTCAGGTTGTATCAGACAATCGATGTCATGCGATCTGCACTTCTTCGCGCAGGTCACGCCAGATATCGCGCGAAATTTCGATGAAGCGCGGCTCGTAGCGAACTTCCGACGTGATCCGCGGGCGCGGCAGATCGATCTCATAGACCTTCTTCAACGTCGCGGGTCGCGCGCTCAACACGAACACACGATCAGCCAGCGCGATCGCTTCTTCCAGATCGTGCGTGACGAACACTACCGACCCCGAATTCGCCGACCACAGCTGCAGTAGTTCGTCCTGCATCAACGTGCGGGTCTGCATGTCGAGCGCCGAGAACGGCTCGTCCATCAGCAGGATTTCCGGTTTGTTGATGAAGGTCTGTGCGAGCGCGACGCGCTTGCGCATCCCGCCCGACAACTGATGTGGATAGTGCTTACCGAACTTCTCGAGCCCGACGCGACGCAGCCATTCATTGGCCTCGTCGTGCGCGGCTGATTTCGAGCGGCCACGATACAGTGGCCCCGCCGCGACGTTATCGAGCACGGATCGCCACGGGAAGACCGCATCGGCCTGGAACACGAAGCCGATGCGTGGATCGATGCCGTCTACCGGCGCGCCCATCACGCGCACTTCACCGGTCGTCGGCTTCAGGAGCCCGGTAATCATGCTGAGCGTGGTCGACTTGCCGCAACCGGTCGGTCCGACGATGGCGACGAACTCGCCCTTCGCGACCGCCATGCTGAAGTCGCGCAACGCGATCGTCGCCTTGCCGTCTGGAGAAATGAAACGGCACGACACCGAGCGGAACTCGATCACCGGTGCGTTCTGAGAAACAACTTGGTTCATCTGTACATCCGTGGAGATGGCCGGTACCGCGAACGCGGCACCGGAAGCGTAACGAAACCGGCTGCATCAGGGACAAAGATGCAACCGGCAGGCGCTGACTTATTTCGCGCCAACGAACTCGTTGGTATAGGTTTTCGCCAGCTCGATATGTTTGCCCTTGACCGACGGATTGAACGCCGACAACACCTTGAGCACGGTCGTCGGTCCATCGGCCGGCATCTTGCCATCCGTCGTGAACATCGGCAGCGATGCCTTCAGCGCACTCACGTAAAGCGGTTTGTCCTTCTGATAGTCGTCGGGCATCTTTGCGGCAATTTCTTCCGCGCTATGCGTGTGGATGAACTGCATCGTGCGAACGAACGCGTGCGCGAGCTTAGCTGCTTCAGCCTTGTGCGAATCGGCCCATGCCGCCTGCACATAGAGGCTCGACGCCGGGTAGGTGCCGCCCAACGCTGCCTTCGTGCCTTCGACCGAGCGCATGTCGACCAGCACCTTGGCGTCACCGGACTTCAGCAATGCGGACACGGTGGGCTCCGTCGTCATGCCCGCGTCGATACGGCTCTGCTTGATCGCCGCGATGAAGCTGGCATCAGCGCCGACCGGCAGCATTGTGTATTCCGTCGACTGGATGCCGTGCTGGCCGGCGAGGTATTGCGTGAGAAAACTGGTTGATGATCCGAGGCCGGTGACACCGAGCGTCTTGCCCTTCACGTCGGCCATCGATTTGACTGTGTCAGCGGCCTTGGTCGAAACCATTTCCACTTCACCCGGCACCTGTCCGAACACGACAATCGCCTTGACGTCCTTGCCTTTGGTTTGCAGATCGATCGTATGGTCATAGAAGCCGACGACAGCCTGGACGGCGCCGGCCAGCAATTCGTTTTCCGCATCGACCCCGGCCGGCTGCGACAACAGTTCGACGTCAAGCCCTTCGTCCTTGAAATAGCCGAGCTGTTCGGTCAGGCGCGCGGGCAGGTAGATCAGCTTCGTGATGCCGCCGACCATGATCGTGATCTTCCCGCTGTCAGCGGCTGTTGCGTGCTGCGACGCAAGGCCGAACAGCAGGCTGGAAGCAATGGCGATCTGGCGCAACGTGCGAAAGCTAGGGGTCATCGATAGTCTCCATTATTGTCCGGCGCGGCGGAATGCCGCCCGTCTGCATCGATGGGGCGATTCTAGGGGAACGAATCCTTCTGCCGACTTACACGGGGATGGGTTTTTCATACGGGATTTCCATGAGGACCAGACGCGTTGCTATTCAAAAACGTCCCTTCCCGCTTCGATAACTTGCTTCGATAACTTTCAAGGGCGCAACAAACGATAGCGTCTCCGCCGCCGTCCGAAAACTGGCTAAACAACGCTCATTGCCGCGCGGCGCGTTGTCACGTTCCGGGTAGGTCAGAGGCTCAAAGCGCGGATCAAAATGGATGGCAAACAGCGACACGACGACTTACCGTCTCCTGGCGTGAAGCGGACGTGCTCCGTGCTCCCCGGTCATGCAACATCAATGAGCCGTCACACGGGGGTCGACTGACGTTGAGTCGCCTGGCTCTGTTCGGAAGGATGGGAACTGCCGCCGCTGCGGACGTGACCATGCACTTTTAACGGAAACGGATCTGACAAATGAATTCCGCAGGTTGACGATGTTGGGGATGACAACGTCTTCACGCCCCTGTGCCCCGGGTTTTTGTGTCAACACTTTTGCGTCGATGCATCGCCTGATCCGTGAGATTTTCGCTTCAGAGGCGCCCGCGCTTTCCTGTTGCGCTACTAACCCGTCGACGTAACAACCGGCACCCGTCGTTGCGGTTGCAGCAGGGTAGCGGGTTAACACCCATGATTTGGCGGCGGCACAGAAAGCTTGTAGAAGGTGTCCGGTTTCTATAATCGGCTTCAATCATCCAGAAAGCGCCGCGCATTTAAAATGCGGCGTCACCCCATATGCGTTGCCAGAGGTTTATCAACCATGCGGCAGCAGCGGAGGAACAGTGGGTGGACGGATGCTACGTCCCGGCGATGTGTTGCGTAGCGTCGGAATCACTGCGTGGCGCAGGCCTGCAATTCGCATCATCTGTGGAAGCAGCGATGAAAGATACCGAAATGGAGCGGTGGCCACTTGCGGCCCTCGTGTGTGTCTGTCTTGGCGGTCTGATGTTGAAGGCATGCGTGTTTGGGCAATGCGCGCCCACTCCTGCTGGCTTGGCAGCTCCTGCATGCGGCGACTTTCTGGTCTTTCTCGGTGGCGTTGGAAGTGCCGGACTCCTTTGTAGCAAGCTCTTCGGTCCGGCCAGGGTTGGGAGCACTCTTTTTTGGGTCTTCCTGGCGGGGATCATCGGCGCTGCGCTCCTGTTTTGCAGCGGGGCGTGAAGGAAGACATGTACATAGCGCGAATCATTAATCGACGCAGGAGGTGTCGATGACCGACGTCAGAATGTCGTTGCGTGCGGCCATCGACAAATGGGTGGGACGTACGGCAGCGTATCCCATTTTGGTCGTCCGACATGGTCATGCACGATCGAGGCGCTACGTGCATGTCGAACTCTCACGATCGCAGGCGGCGCACGTAATCTTCTTTTTTCGTCACGATAACGGCAACTGGAATGTCTTCCCACCAGACACTCGGCGCCCTACGATGAACAATTTGCAGTATGGGCTACGTGACGGGTGATGACGTCCAGATGGGCTTCGCATCCATAGACGATCTGTCGCATGAGCGCCGACGCCACCAGCAGGATCCACGGATCAGATCAAAGGCCGGCGCTCACTGGAACGCTTCGCTGCAATGCACCACGGCCGTCAACCGCAAAGAAACATCTGCGCAAACCAGCTCACACATCTCAACGCCCCCGCCTGCACCGGCGCAGCAACTCGCGGTCAAGCCCCGCTTCTGGGGGGCTTCAGAATGAGGGAAATAAAGCACGTTCAGGCGTCGACGACGTTTGTCTGACGGGTGTGACTTGATTGCTATTTGGCACTCGATATCAGCGCTATGTAGCACCGATCACGAGGGCGAAATCGCCCCCCTGTTGAACTGCCCCCTGTTAAACAGGTCATGTGCACGATCCCTCGCCTCTGCTCAAAACTCATCTGCAGCAGCGCCGCGTCGAACGCATCCCTGTACGAAAACGATCGGTTCGGTACATCCCCTGTCACATATGTACGAAAGTAAGTGTTTCGTAGTATCGTACGGCATTCAATAATCGTACCTCGGTTTCGTACACATTAGAGAGCCGGATGTCGCGAAATTTCATTTATGCCCGCGTCAGCACCGCAGATCAAAACACCGAAAACCAAGTACGCGAAATAGCGGCGGCTGGCTTTGCGGTAGATAAGCGACGCATCGTCACCGAAAACATCAGCGGCAGCGTCACGGCCAGCGAGCGTCCACAATTCGCTCGTCTGCTGGATCGGATTGAACCAGGCGATGTCCTCATTGTCACGAAGCTTGATCGCCTCGGCCGTAATGCGATGGACGTACGCTCGACGGTAGAGCGCCTCGCAAATGATGACGTTCGCGTCCATTGTCTCGCTCTTGGAGGCGTGGACCTAACAAGTGCCGCCGGGAAGATGACCATGGGCGTTCTCATCGCGGTTGCAGAGTTCGAGCGTGACTTGCTGATCGAACGTACTCACGCCGGGATCGCGCGCGCCCGTGCAGAAGGAACGGTGATGGGACGCCCTCCGGCGTTGACGGCTATGCAGCAGGCCGAAGTCATGCAGCGTTTGGCAGCGGGCGAATCCGTCTCTCAGATCGCGCGCGATTACGCCACAACGCGGCAATCCATCATGCGAGTAAGGCGAAAGGCAGAGCCGGTCTGACGTTATGCGTCAAATAGCGCTGGAGTTTTCCCGCCATTTCTCGCCGAAGATCACAGCTACGCCCCCTGCAAGCAGCTTAGCGTACGATTTTTTCCGAATTCTGAGTCGACCCCTAAAGCGGATGCGGAAATCCAGCGGCTGATTGCGCAAGGCACCGGTGTCACCGTCAACATCGTGCACCTGATCGCGCCATCCGACGACCCGCAATTGCCGACCAGGGACATTGACTTCTCCCTGGCCGCCATCGAACGGCGCTGGCTTGCCGGGTACGAGGATATGCGCGCGGCGCTCAGCCACCAGGCATGGCTCAGGCCGCTGCCACCGAACACCGGCATCGTGGTACACGAGTTCAAGGGCAATGGCACGGCCACGCGCCAGAGCACAATCGATCGCTGACGTTGCATTCAAGGTGAGGCGAATCCCGGTGGGCAATCGTCGCACTCCGAGACGGTTTCGCTGTCCAATTAATAAGCAATTAATAAACAGGCCACCGCGGTGGCCGCCTGCGAATGACGATGACTGAGACCGTTACCCAACCTGCCGACGACCCGTGGCCGGGCGCGAGTCCAGCCGCACACGCAGCCGGACCGGACCGCAGGCATGAGCACCTCGATACGCCGCGCCACGCGTCAGCCGGGCAAATCGACCGGCTGGTGCACGCCGCGTCCGCACGCGCCACGGCCGGTGTTTCGCCTGCGGCACTGTGGCTGGCATGGTTCGATTGGGCGTGGCATCTGGCCGGCTCGCCCGGCAGGCAGGTGGCGCTCGCCCAGCGGATCGTGCAGCACTGGCAGTCTGGATTGAGCGGATCGTTCCCACGCCCGGGCGGAGATGGCGATCCACGCTTCGCCGATCCCGACTGGCAGCGTTGGCCGTTCAGCGTGCTGCGCGACGCGTTCCTGCAGACCGAGTCGTTCTGGCAGGAGGCCACCACGGGCCTGTCGGGCGTCTCGCCGCACCATGAACACGTGGTCAGTTTCGCCGCCCGTCAATGGACCGACATGCTCTCACCATCCAACTGCTGGTCGCTCAATCCCGAAGTGCTGCGGGCGACCGCCGGAACGGGTGGGCAAAACTTCGTCGAAGGTGGCCGCCATTGGCTGGACGATCTGCAGGAGATCCTGGCTGGGGCCAGCTCGGGTAGCTCGCGTCGTCGATGCGCCCCTTACTGCATCGGTCAGGACGTCGCCGTTACGCCCGGCAAGGTGGTCTATCGCAATGACCTGATCGAGCTGATCCAGTACGCCCCGCAAACCGCGACGGTCTGGCACGAGCCGGTGCTGATCGTGCCCTCGTGGATCCTGAAGTATTACATCCTCGATCTTTCCCCCCACAATTCGCTGGTGCGCTATCTCGTGGAACGCGGACACACGGTCTTCATGATCTCCTGGAAGAATCCGCGCGAGGAAGCGCGCGACCTGGGCCTCAACGACTACCTCCAGCTGGGCCTGTTCGAGGCATGCACGCAGGTACGCCGGATTACCGGCACGGCCCCGCTTCATGCGGTCGGCTACTGCCTCGGCGGGACGCTGCTGGCAATCGGTGCGGCCGCACTGGAACGGGACTGCGGACCCGGATCAGCCCCGCTCAGAACGGTTACGCTGTTCGCCGCGCAGACCGATTTCAGTGAGCCGGGCGAACTGGGCCTGTTCATCGACCCGAGCGAACTCGCCTGGCTCGACGCGCTGATGTGGGAGCAAGGTTATCTGGATGGCGCCCAGATGGCCGGCGCCTTCCAGCTGCTGCACTCGCGCGATCTGATGTGGTCCCGGTCAATCCACGAATATTTGCTGGGCCAGCATGCGAAGCCCACTGACCTGATGGCCTGGAACGCCGACACCGCACGCCTGCCCTATCGCATGCACAGCGAGAACCTGCATCACCTGTACCTGCGCAACGACCTGGCCGAAGGCAAGTACTGTGTCGGGGGACGACCGGTGACGCTCGCCGATCTCAAGCTACCGGTCTTTCTGGTGGGCACCGAACGCGACCACGTCTCGCCCTGGCGCTCGGTGTACCAGCTGCACCGCCTGACCGGCGCCGGGATCAGTTTTCTCCTGACCTCGGGCGGGCACAATGCGGGCATCGTTTCCGAACCGGGCCATGCCGAACGCCACTATCGCTTCAGCACGCGACGCAAGGATGCTCCCTATGTCAGTCCGGACGATTGGTTCGCGCAGACGCTGGCGTGCGAAGGTTCATGGTGGCCATGCTGGCAGCAATGGCTCGCCGCGCATTCGCGCGAGAAAACCGTGCCGCCCGCCCTCGGGGGCGGTACGATAATCGGCGGTGCACCCGGCCACTACGTGCTCGAACCCTGAGCGTATCCCGCCCAGGCACAACCATGCCGGAGTAACATCCAGGACTACTCCGTCAAGCGATTGACCAATGGCTCCGGCGGATGCATGACGGGGAGGAAGAACTCCCCGGCTGGCTCACCCGCAGTCAGATAAACGCCGTTAGTGCTGCGCTTGGAGTCTGTAAGTCCTACTCCAGTTGGCGCCGGGGAGAGTAGGACGGGGAAGGAAGCATGAGAAGCATGAGAAGCACATCGATGCGGGTGGCAGCGAGCACGAGAGCGCTGGTACGGGGTGCATGGCCCGCCGTTGGCGCAGAGTTGATGATCCTCGCGGCGGGTGCGCTGCTGATGGCTGCTGTCGACACAGTAATGGAGCGCTATCACATTGAGTGTTTCATGGTGGTGCTTCTTTGGTTCCTCGAACGCGAACGCATAAACGTGTTCCTGGAGCCTCGAGGCGATCGTAACCCTTACCATGGGAAGGCAACAAGACGGGCCTTCTCTATCGGCTCCTTTGCCCTCTGCGCCGGTCTACTCTACATTCTTCGGCCATAAGTTCCGCCAGGTGAGCGCGCCATTCCTGGGGATGAGGCCTCGATGCGGCCTCCTTTAGCGCTGCTGGTTCTTCCGCTCTCATTTCCGGAAACCAGCGAGCGAAGGTTTTCCGCAGATCGTCGTTCAGGATCTGCACGCGGGTTTGCAGCAGCAGATGCGCGCCGCGCTGGGTCCAGCGCATCTGCTGGTTTTTCACAAAGCGCTTGCTGACCACGTAGTTCACGGTCGACTCGGCAAACGCCGTGGAAATCTTCTCATCGTGCCGGTAGCGGTCGCCGTAGTCCGGAATGAACGTCTGGTTGGCCGCGATATAGGTGCGCAATTCCGTAAGCGGCTCACAGTGGCTTACCAATGGCAAACCTGATGAAGCAACCGCTTGCATTGCATGCATCACATTATGATATATTATGTAAATAAGCCTTGACGTGACGGAGTGTTCGTTCCGGAACAGTCCGCTTTTGAATACGAGATTGATTCATCCGGATCGCGCGAGCCCTTGGGGCGGTCGTGTCCAGCTCCGGGGCGGGATATTCCGTCACGCGCAAGGCCTTGCTGGCGCTACGACTGCCACGCGTCTGCAGTCCGCGTTCGGCTTTCGGACGACCTGGAAATCCGAATAACGAATACGAGCCACCATGCTGGTCACGTTTCAATCGCCCGCTACCCCGGATGTGTTAGTGCTCAGGAGCTCGCCCAGTATCTGCTGGGCATTGTCGGGAAACGGCTGGACATTCGGGGTGTCATTCAACATGACGAATTGCCTCGCGCGATCAGCCGACTTGAGATGGGCTATTCCGACGAAGAGAAGGCGGAAATCGCGGAGAATGCGCTGAACTACACTGCCCGGGCCCATCTTTGTGAGCGTGGAAGTGGAATCGCGCAGCGCGCCTGGCCGCTTCTCGACATGATGCGGCAGGCTGATCTGCAGCAGGCCGAGATCATCTGGAGGTTCCAGGGCTGGACTGGCAGTCACTATTGGTTGCTCGAGTTCGGTCTGTCTGGATATCGCAGGTGTGACCATCCGGAGTTTGCTGTGTCTCTTCATGGCTGTCCGCACAATTTTGCCGTGGCACCCAGTTGTCAGCATGATGAACCGGACGGAGAATGCCGTCTCGGACAACTACGACGCCGAAGTCGCATGGGTTGCCCGTGGCGTCGAACGCGGCATCCGACTGACCTATCAGCGCCCCTGAGCCATACCGTTAGATTGATCAGTGTCATGTTCGTCAGATTCTTTTCATTCTGCTCCTCTGCCCTCGCGCGGCACCGGGGAAGTGCTCTCGCCGCCCGGTTTGCCCACGGTGCGCGCAGGACGGCGCACTGACCACGACAACGGCAACAGACTCGGCACGACGAACAACGGTCGATCGATCTGGAACATCTTTTTCCGGAATAAGTAAAGCCAGCCCCAGCCCAACAAGAAAAAGAACCAGCAGCTCGACCAAGAAGAGTAACCAATAAAAATTCGCGTCCATATTGATCTCCTGAGGCGAAGGTGGTCGCAACTACTGCGCTTGATCTACGGAGGACAGCATTGAGCGGCAGCGTCTCACACATTGCTTCCGAAGATATGCACCGTCCCGTAACCTTGCATTCGAAGCTGATGGGATCACTATATGTCACTTTATGATATAGATGACCAAAGTCGGTGCAGCGCGAACGACGCTGATTGGCGTGCGTCACGAATGGCGCTGCGGCGACATGGTCGCTGCATTATCGTGAGCGGCATGTGCGCTCAAACGCGTGATGGATGCGAAAGGAACGAGGAGAAGTTTGCAAAAATAGTGTGACCATGACGTGCTCATCGCCCAAGCCCGAGTGCTGTGGCATTGCCTGTAGGAGACAGCGATCATGATCGCTATCCAGCCTTTTGCGGCAACCGGCGGAACAACAGATCGCCAGCCTGCCGCTACCCTGCTCCGTGTGCCTTCCGGATGGCGAGCGCATCGGCTCGGCGCAGCCCCGGCTGTCGTTCGTCATCCGCGACATTCGTGCGCTCCTTCACCTGACGCAGGGTGCGATCGGGCGACTGGCGGAGGATTATGTGGAGGGCCGGCTGGAGATCGAAGGTGATATGCATGACCTGATGGCAACTGCACCTGCGCTGCTACGTCATGACCCGACCGAGGACGCGCACGGATGGCTGCAGAGTCGTGTCAATCGCGCCCGTCGCGCCATCTGGGAACGCACCCACCATAGTCGAGCCAAGGACGCCGCGCAGATCCAGCGCCACTACGACGTCTCCGATGATTTTTACGCCCTCTGGCTCGACCCGTTGCGTGTGTACTCGTGTGCGTAGTTTTCGTCGACTGACATGTCGCTGGCAGAGGCCCAGCGAGCCAAGCTCGATCACATCTGCAGGAAACTGATGCTGCGTCCTGGCGAACGCTTTCTCGACGTGGGCGCCGGTTGGGGCGCGCTGCTGTTTTGGGCCGCCGAGCACTACGGCGTTGCCGCGACGGGCATCACCCTGTCGAAGAACCAGCACGCCTATGTCAACCGGCTTATCGACCAGAAGGGGTTGCAGGGCCGCGTCCGGATGCTGTTGCAGGACTATCGCGACGTCGACGAGTCCAGGCCCTTCGACAAAATCGCTTCAGTGGGCATGTGCGAACACGTGGGCCGTCCAAACCTGTCCTTGTACTTCGCGAAGATGCACCGTCTGCTTCGGCCAGGCGGCCTCATGATGAATCACAGTATTACTGCCGGCCGCGCTGACAATCCGCAACACGACGGCGGTATGGGTGACTTCATCGACAGACATATTTTCCCCGGCGGGCAACTGGTGCACGTGAGCGTCATGATGGCTGCCATGACTCGAGGCAACCTGGAACCGGTGGACGCCGAGTGTCTTCGCCCACATTACGCGCGCACGTTATGGCATTGGGCCGATGCTCTTGAGGCTCGTCTCGACGAAGCGCGCCGGATACTGGGCAGCGATGCGGAAAGGATCATCCGCGCGTACCGACTCTATCTGGCAGGGTCTGCGATGGGATTCGAACGAGGATGGACGTCGCTGTTTCAGATTCTGGTGTCCCGCCCCGCTGATATGACCGGGCGGCGCGACCAATCCACTCGTCGTCTGGGCGTCGAGCAACGTGGCTATCCGTTCAATCGCGCGTACATGTATGCGACGAGTCCGGACGCGGATGCGACGTACAAGGAACGCGATCCCGCATGCACCGACACCTGGAGGTAGTTTTCCGGTCGCACCGGAGCCCTGAGCCAGGACGTCTTGAAGCCGTACCGCTGCCATATCTGAACAGCCGCGCTTACGCTGCCGAGCGCGCCGTCTCGTCAACGCCGGACGACTCGACCACCGCTGCGTCTGCACCGGTTTCCGGACCCATGGTCACGAGCACGCTACAACTGACACGGTCCAGCAACAGGCCATCGTTCCTGCCGCTCCACCAGCGCGCCATCCGGCTGGTACGACGGTGGCCAACGACGATCAGATCAACCTTCAGGTCGTTCGCAAAGAACGGAATCTGATCCAGCGGATCACCCAGGGCGAAATGCCCGGTCGCCCGGATTCCGCGCGCAGCGAGCTTCTTCAATCCTTCTTCGAGCAAACTTCTGGCCGACTCAGTGACGACATCGGTCGGAACGGCGGAGGTAATATCGGCCCCTTGCACCCAGACAGAATTATTAAGGACGGCGAGCACGTGCACGTCAGCCTTGAGTTCCTGGGCCAGAGAAGCGCCGTCCTTCAGCGCGTGCTGTCCGTCGCGTGTTCCGTCGTAGCAGAGAAGAATACAGTTAAAGGCCGGCATGTGAGTTCCCCCGACGCTGCTTCCGCGGCAACGCGTCAATCTGATTCGCACAGGACCGATACGTCACGCTCGGGGACAACCGTTGCATAGCTGCCGAGCCAACACATCACAGATTTATTGTATATCACTTTGTGATATAACTGCCACATCACCGCACTCATGCGCAGACGGCAGCTCCACTGGTTGCAGGTTTTTCGACATCCGAAATTGTCAGTATCCAGCATCGGACAGGTCAATGCTCAGTGCCTCATGTGATCAGCGCACACCGGAGAGGACGGAGGTCAGTATGCGGTCAAACGAGCGTGATTGAATCGCGCCAGCACCCTGCCAGAGCGCTTCAGTCATAACCGCAGGTGATCGTTAAGCCTTCAATCAAAGTCCTTCCGTATTGAGTCCGTCAGGATGCGTGCCGTCTATGAGGGATCGTCCCTCAGCGAAGCCGGCCTGTTCCGCAGCTTCTGCACTCAGCAAATCGGCGATCGGATGGGTAAAGCTCACCCGCTGTGACGACGCGTAACGAACGTCGGCCCCAGGGCGCGCGACGTAGCCGGTATAACCGAATGGGATATTCGGCGGGTGAGGCGAGTACTCAGGAACGGCGACGACACGAATCGTAAAGCCGTTGTACTCGTCAAACTGCTCCTGTCCCTCAGCCATGTCGGTCTCCAGTGTTATGTGCACGGAACGTCCGTGCGCGGCTCACGCCCAGTTTTCGTCGCACCATTCGATAGCCCATGGCTTTGCGCATGAGATTGCATCGGCCTCGTCGACAAAGGAATCAATGTCACCCGAATCGTGCGTTTCGACGCGATCTTCGTCGCTCCCAGGCCCGCGAGTGATTCTCGCCATTGCGACGTAATGCCCGTCGCTGGCGCGACGTGTCCGGCAATCGATGTGAAACGCTTTGTATTCGAACTGCATCGATATCTCCCAAACGACTGTCCATTAGAAGGTTAGTCGTTGCGTGGAACAATGTGGAGGACGCTGTGCTCGACATGCCAGCCGGGTATTATCTGGAGACGATTGAGAAGATCTTCTGCAAGCACCATCTGCCACGCGGAAGCATGGAAGTGGAGGACGCTGTGCTCGACATGCCAGCCGGGTATTATCTGGAGACGATTGAGAAGATCTTCTGCAAGCACCATCTGCCACGCGGAAGCATGGAAGTGGCCGACCGGTGCGCCTGGAGGCCATCGAGAAGGTTGCGCTGCTGACCATCGAAGGCGGCCATGACGACATCACCGGCTGCGGTCCATCCGAGGCGGCACAGCCGTTATGCACATGCATCCCAGCCGGGCGCAAGTGGCACATGGTTACTGAAGACACCGGTCACTACGACACCTTCGCCGGGCGCAAATTCCACGAGATGATCTTGCCGGCCATCGAACAGTTCGTTTGCGCGCATGCCGCCGGGTCACGACTCCCTGCGAGGGCTTGCGACCCCAGACCGCCGGCTCATGTGCGTGCCGCTTCTCCTGGCATTCAACGGGTCGAATGACGCGGTATCGATTGTGACCACGATGTCGTTTCGCCCTCGTTGGTAGCCGCGCCGGCGTCCGCTTGACAAGGCGATCTTCCAATCGTGGGCGCAGCTAGGAGTCCGATCGCTGGGACAACGGGCGCGGCATGATTGCCATCAACCGTCTCACCAGGCAGGCAACCGCAATGGATATCCTTCTCCCGGCTGATATCAGCCTGTCGCAGGACGGCAATCCTGTTCATTTTGTCGCCGTGCGACCCGCGCGTTCGGTTCAATGCGCCATATCCCGCACGGCGATAGTCGGTGCACTGGGCTGCGCTCGCCGGGGCGCGCTCCTTGTTTGCCAGCCAGTTGGCTGGCCCTGGTCGGCGTGATGAAGTCGTTGCTTCCTCACTCAATTCCTTCGTATGGACAGCTGTCGTGATCCGATCCATCCATGCCTCCGCTCCTCAATTTTACGGTACGTTGGCATCCACTTTTTCCCGGCCGACGTCAGAAAAGTAGGCGCCGCCCCGCACAGCGTCTATGCCAATAAACCAAAAACAACGTCAGCAGGAAGCCTGCGCACAAAAATACGCCAGAAAACAGCGCACCTCAATCCCACCGTTCGTCACGCACCTGAACGACGCCGGCCTCGATCCGCACCGGAAACACCACCACATCCTCACAAGCCGGCGGCGCCAATACCTTTCCCGTCCTGATGCAAAACCGCGCGCCATGGCGCGGGCAGACGACCACGTCGCCTTCCACCACACCGCCCGTCAGGATACCGCCGTCGTGCGGGCAGACATCCTCGATTGCATAACAGGTGCCGTCGACGTTGAAGACGGCAACCTGCGCGCCATCGACCTCGACGCTGCGAACAGCCCCGGCCGGGAAATCCTCGATTGCGGCGACATCGACCCAAGCGGACATATCACAGCATCCCCAATTGCAGGCGTGCCGCGTCCGACATCCGCTCTCTTGACCACGGCGGGTCCCACACCAGTTCGACGTGCACGCCGTTCACGCCGCTCACCGAGAACACTGCGTCTTCGACCGTCGCCGGGAAGGTCTGCGCGACCGGGCAGCCGGGTGCGGTCAACGTCATGCGGACTTCGACGCGGCCTTCGGCTTCGTCCACGTCAAGACCATAGACAAGCCCCAGGTCGTAGATGTTGACCGGAATCTCCGGGTCGAACACGGTGCGCAGCGCGTCGATCACGCGGTCTTCCAGACGTTCAGTTGCGGCGCCGCTGCCAGGTTGGGCGGCCTCAGCGCGCTTCAGCCAGTCGAATGGGTCCATCGTCTGCCTCACTCTGTCGAAACGGGGCGATCCTCGTCGTGCAGCGCGGCATGCAGCGTATGCCACGCAAGCGTCGCACACTTCACACGCGCGGGAAATTCGCGCACGCCGGACAGCACCGCCAGCTTGCCCAACGCCGACGCGGCTGCCGCCTGCCCTGCAGCGGGTGTTGTCACCATCTCGTGAAAACGTCCGAACAGCGCTTCGGCCTCCGCTTCCGTTTTGCCTTTCAGCGCCTCGGTCATCAGCGACGCGGACGCCGTCGCAATCGCACAGCCCACGCCTTCGAAACTTGCGTCCTTGACGACGCCATCCTCGATTCGCAGATACAGCGTGATCCGGTCGCCACACAACGGGTTGTAGCCCTCGGCCTGGTGATTGGCGTCGACCAGCCCATGACAGTTACGCGGCCGCCGGTAGTGGTCGAAGATGACTTCCTGATACAGGTCGCGCAGATCACTCATGAGCCAAATACCTCCCTGACCCTGCCGAGACCTTCGATCAGGACGTCGATATCCTCGTGCGTGTTGTAGAGGGCGAGTGACGCGCGCACTGTCGCCGGTACGCCAAACCGCTGCATCACCGGCATCGCGCAGTGGTGGCCCGCCCGCACGGCGACGCCGTGATGATCGAGAATCGTACCGACATCGTGCGCATGCACGCCGTCGAGCACGAATGACAGGATGCTCGCCTTGTCGCGTGCGGTACCGATAAGACGCAAACCCGCTATCGTCCGCAATGCGTCCGTGGCGTAAGCGAGGAGGTCGGCCTCGTGCGCGGCGATGACTTCCATGCCGATGCGGTCGACATAGTCGAGCGCCGCGCCCAGCGCAATCGCGCCGGCAATGTTCGGCGTGCCCGCTTCGAACTTCCACGGAATCGCGTTGTATTCCGTTTTCTCGAACGTCACCGAACGGATCATGTCACCACCACCCTGCCACGGCGGCATCGCCTCAAGCAGCGCAGCCCTGGCATACAGCACACCGATGCCAGTCGGCCCGTACACCTTATGCCCAGAAAACGCGTAGAAATCACAATCGAGCGCGCGGACGTCGACTGGCAGATGCGAGATCGCCTGTGCGCCATCCAGCAGCACCGGTACGCCCTTCGCGTGCGCCGCTGCAACAATGCGCTCCACCGGATTGATGCTGCCGAGCGCGTTAGCCAGATGCGTCATCGCGACCAGCCGCGTACGTTCGCCCAACAGGCGCTCGTACGCGTCGGCATCGAGCGCGCCGGTATCGTCGATCGGCACCACTTTCAGCGCCGCGCCAGTCTGCTCGCAGACCAGCTGCCACGGCACAATGTTCGAATGGTGCTCCATCGCGCTGATCAGGATTTCGTCGCCGGGCTTGAGCTGTGGGCGCGCGTAGCTCTGGGCGACGAGATTGATCGCTTCGGTCGTGCCACGTACGAACACGATCTCCTCCGGACGCTGCGCATTGATGAAGCGTGCAATCTTCGCGCGTGCTGCTTCGAATGCATCGGTCGCGCGCTGCGACAGCAGATGCAAGCCGCGGTGCACGTTGGCGTTGCTATGCCGGTAGTAAGCATTTTCCGCGTAGATGACCGAGGCAGGCTTCTGCGTAGTGGCGCCATTGTCGAGATAGACCAATGGCCGGCCATGCACGCGCTCGCCCAGAATCGGAAAATCGGCCCGCCAGTGTTCGACATTGCGTGGATCTGGCGTCTGCATCTGTTCGATCGGCTTCATAGCAACTCCCTGATGCGCTCGCCTTCCGGGGTGCGCGCGAGCAGCAGGCTTTCGAGCCGGGCGCGCAGCGAATCGATGCGCACACGTTCGACAATGTCGCGCGCAAATGCGTACGTCAGTAGCGCCCGCGCCACGCGTTCTTCGACACCGCGCGCCCGCAGATAGAACAGCTGGTTCCCGTCCAGTTGACCGACCGTCGCGCCGTGTGTGCATTTCACGTCGTCGGCGTAGATCTCGAGTTGCGGCTTCGTGTCGATTTCCGCATCGCGTGACAGCAGCAGGTTGTGATTCGCCTGATGCGTGTCCGTTTTCTGCGCATCGCGATGCACAATGACGCGCCCGTTGAACACGCCGCGCGCGGCCCCGTCGAGCACGCCGCGGTAGTATTCGCGACTCGTGCCATGCGGCTCTGCGTGATCGATGCGCGTGTGGTGATCGACGTGCTGCCGGCCGCCAACGAAATAGAGACCGTTCAACGTGGCTTGCGCGTTCGCAGCGTTCAGGCTCGTACTGATGCCCGTGCGCGACAACGCGGCGCCGAACGCGAACGCATGCGAGGTAAAACAGCTGGCGCGTTGCTGCGCTGCAGCGACTAACGCGATATGAAACGCCTTCGAGCCTTCCTGCTGCAACCGGTAGTGCTGCACATCCGCCTGTTCGTCTACGACGATGCGGGTAACCGCATTGGTCCAGTACGCGTCGTCGCCCAGCCCTACAAAGTGCTCGACGATCACGCAGCCCGAGCGTACTCCGGCAAGCACGACGTTGAACGGCTGCACCGCAAGACCGGCTTCGTCGGTCAGGAACAGCATGTGCAACGGTTGATCGATGACCTCGCCAGGCGGTAGCACGACGGCAAATCCATCCGTCAGAAACGCCGTGTTTAGCGCGGTAAAGCCGTCGGCATACGTCTGCGAGGCGATCGCCGCTTGCAGTCGTTGCGGCATTTCTCTCAACGCCCGCGTGAGCGAGCCCACAAATACGCCATGCGGCAAGCCATTCAATCTCGACAGCCGCGGCACATGGCGACCATTGACGAACACCAGTCGATGGCCAGCCGGGTCCAGCGCGAGTTCATCGACACTGCGTGGCAGGTCGCTACCGCCGATGCGGTCGATGCGGTCGGTGCGGCCGGTGCGTTGCGGCGCGAAATGCCAGGGCCGATTGCCGATCGCCGACACGTTCGTGTACTTCCAGTCCTCGTGCCGCGTGGTCGGCAAGCCGAGCGCGTTGAACTGGTCGAAGGCGCTTCGGCGCGCGGCACGCAGCCACGGCAACTCAGCGCCGGGCAACGTCATCGCGAGTTGCCCGAAAGCCTGGTGGAAGTGCTCGAGAGATTCGTTTTTCATGGATGCCCTGCACTTGCTGCACTGGCCGAGTGCACCGCTTCATCCTCGATCCAGCCATAGCCCTTACGTTCCAGCTCCAGGGCCAGTTCACGCGGCCCCGACTTCACGATCCGGCCGTTTGCCAGCACATGCACGCGATCCGGCACGACATAATCCAGCAGTCGCTGATAGTGCGTGACCAGCACGATCGCCCGCTCCGGACTGCGCATGCTGTTGACGCCCTGCGCGACAACCTGCAGCGCATCGATGTCGAGTCCGGAATCCGTTTCGTCAAGGATGGCGAGCCGGGGCACCAGCACCGCCATCTGCAGGATCTCGTTGCGCTTCTTTTCTCCGCCGGAAAAGCCTTCGTTGACTGCGCGATACAAGAGGCTCTCGTCCATCTGCATCAGCGTCATTCTGTCCTTGACCAGTTGCAGAAACTCCATCGCGTCGAGTTCCGGCTCGCCACGATGCCGACGCTGCGCGTTCAACGCCGCCTTCAGCAGGTAAACGTTGCTCACACCGGGTATCTCAACGGGATACTGGAACGCGAGAAACAGTCCTTCGTGCGCACGCTCTTCAGGCGCGAGCACCAGCAGATCGCGGCCGAGATACGAGACCTCGCCGCCGGTAACAACAACGTCCTCGCGCCCTGCCAGCGCGTGGGCAAGCGTGCTCTTGCCTGAGCCGTTCGGGCCCATGATCGCGTGTACCTCGCCGGCCTTCACGCTCAGATCGATGCCGCGCAGAATTTTCTTGCCGTCGACTTCGACTTGCAGATTGCTGATTTCAAGCATGGTTCCGATCCCTCGCGAATCGCCGTGGGCCAGGTACTAACGGTTAGCCCACACTGCCTTCCAGGCTGACACCGAGCAGCTTCTGCGCCTCGACGGCGAACTCCATCGGCAGCTCCTTGAAGACTTCCTTGCAGAAGCCGTTGACGATCATCGACACCGCGTCCTCCGCAGACAGTCCGCGCTGCCGGCAATAGAACAACTGGTCTTCGCCGATGCGTGATGTCGACGCTTCGTGCTCGACCTTCGCGGTCGGGTTCTTGACCTCGATATAGGGGAATGTGTGCGCACTGCACCGGTCGCCGAGCAACAGCGAATCGCACTGTGTGTAATTGCGCGCACCTTCGGCCATACCGCCGACCTTCACGAGGCCGCGATACGCATTCTTTCCGCGGCCCGCTGAAATGCCTTTCGACAGGATCGTGCTGCGCGTATTGCGGCCGAGGTGAACCATCTTCGTCCCGGTATCGGCCTGTTGATAGTGGTTGGTCAGCGCCACCGAATAGAATTCACCGACCGAGTTATCGCCCTGCAGGATCACGCTCGGGTACTTCCAGGTGATCGCCGAACCGGTTTCCACCTGAGTCCACGAAATCTTCGAATTCGCCTCGCGGCAGTCGCCACGCTTGGTAACGAAGTTGTAGATGCCGCCCTTGCCCGACGCGTCGCCGGGATACCAGTTCTGCACCGTCGAATAGCGGATCTGTGCCCCTTCCAGCGCAATCAGCTCGACCACCGCGGCATGCAGCTGATTTTCGTCGCGCATCGGTGCGGTGCAGCCTTCCAGATAGCTCACGTACGCGCCTCTGTCTGCGATGATCAGCGTGCGCTCAAACTGCCCGGTGTTCTGCGCGTTGATGCGAAAGTAGGTCGACAGCTCCATCGGGCAGCGCACGCCCGGCGGGATATAGCAGAACGAGCCGTCGCTGAACACGGCGGAATTCAGCGACGCGAAGAAATTGTCGGTATGCGGCACCACCGAGCCGAGATACCTCCGCACCAGCTCAGGATGATGCTGCACGGCATCCGAGAACGAGCAGAACACGATGCCGAGTTCCGCAAGCTTTTCGCGGAACGTCGTGGCTACCGAGACGCTGTCAAATACGGCATCCACCGCGACGCCAGCCAGGAGTTCGCGTTCTCTCAGCGGCACACCCAGCTTTTCGTAGGTACGCAGCAGCTCTGGATCGACTTCATCGAGACTCTTCGGACGATTATTCTGCGCCATCGGCGCTGAATAATAGACGATTCTCTGGTAGTCGATCGGCGGATGCTGGATCGTCGCCCAATGCGGCTCCGCCATCGTGAGCCAGTGCCGATAGGCCGCGAGACGCCATTCGAGCATGAACGCCGGCTCGCTTTTCTTCGCGGAAATGAGCCGGACCACGTCCTCGCTCAACCCGCTCGGCAACGCGTCGGCCTCCAGGTCAGTCACGAAACCATGCTGGTATTCGCGACCGATCAGTTCGTCGAAACCGGTTGTAGATGCGCTCATGCATGGCCTCCGTCAATCGTCCTGCGCGCCAGTGGCGTCGCACCCGCGCGGCGGCTGGGGATGCTGCGCGCACGAATCGCGCTGATATCGACCGCGCGCAAGGTCGGTCCCGCCATATCCGCCAGCGTGACCTGCTGTAGCGCCTCGTAGATCACGCGATTGACCTTCTGCCAGTTGGCGCGCACGGTGCACGCCACCTCCAGGAGGCACAAGCCCGGCTGCGTGCTGCATTCAGTGATCCCGATCGGGCCGTCAACTGCGGAGATCACCTCAGCCAGCGTGATCCGCCCGGGCGGCCGCGGCAGCAGGTAACCGCCGTTCGTGCCGCGCAGCGACTCCACCACACCGCCCCGCGTCAGGACTTTCAGCACCTTTGACACCGTAGGCATCGCGACGCCGGTCGCCGCCGCAATGCTGCTTGCGCTGTGGACGGCGTCCGGTTCGCGCGCCATCGCGGTCATGATCACCGTGCCGTAGTCGGCAAGTTTGCTCATGCGCAACATCGGAATGCCTCCCGCTTGAATCAGAACCGATTTAGTACTGATTAGATCGAAATGGAATCGGCACGTTTGCTGTGAAGGACGTCGTCCTGCGTGGGGATTCCTGGCCACGTCGCCAACCGCTTCCCGTTTCACGTTTCACGTTTCTCGTTTCTCGTTTCCGGAGAAGCATTTCGATGTACGACGGGTACGTTGATTTCATTCTAGACCTGTATGGAAGACCTTGTCAGTGCATGGGTCTTCGTGACCGACGGCTCTGGAGAGACACGCCCCATCGCCCCGAATACCCACCCGCCCGTCCAGACATTAATTGTTTGACACCTAAAATATCGACCAGATTAAAGGTCAGAACCCACGCGCGGAACGGGCATGCGTATCGACTGTATCGGGGAGGCCCAGCCCGGCTGTAGTTTGATCTGTCGACGAACGCGTATCGTGGCTTAACCCCAGGAGCCGAGGTCATCGCCGGGCTGTGGTCGCCGTGGCCCGCAAACTTGCCGTCATTCTGCGCAAGATGTGGGTAGATGGCTCCGGTTTCCGCTGCGGGTCGATGGTGGCGACGGCAACATACAAGCCGCTCACCAGAACTGAACCTTACTGGAAGCGTCCGAAGCGTGGACGATGGTCTGGAAGCAGCCGCAACTGACTGCCGCGCCCCGAGCGCGCCCTGGAGCGAGGCGCTCCATTCCTGTCCGATCAATGCGTGCAGCGTGCCGTTGCGTCTACGAGCCGACTGCGGAAAGACGCGTGACCCGCGCCCAGGACGTTCTCAAAGCCAACCCACCGGAGGATCGACCCTTGACATCACCGCCGCAATGGCAGCGAAAACTCTGCTGGGTAACGCTGTAGCCAGGCGTAACAGCGGCTCAACGGCGTCGCGGGTTTACGCCGACTAGGCGAGGTGCCGGGTGCGTCCGAAACTCGTGGCGTCGAGCGACATCGAGGGCAACCAGATAAGCCCCGATTCTGTGCCTACATAGCAGGAACCGGAGATCTCCATGCAGCGAATGGTCGAATATCGTGGATTTGAAATTCACGTTGAGTTGGTATCCACGTCGAAGGACATGTTCGACGTCTGGTTTCGCATCGAAGGCGCCACCAAACCTGCGGGGGTCGCGGCAATCGGCGAGCGCATAAAAGTTCGTGGCGGGCCGTTCTCTCGTCGCTGGGCTTATCTTGTTGCAGAGATAGTCGGCCAAGCTGCTATCGACGTAATTCTCGGCGTTACTGAAGAGAAGCTGATCGCAGAGCCGTCTGATGCTCGCGGCGAACTCGTGGCGCGCCCTGGCTCCAATGCACTCGTAGCGGCCCGCGATTCCTCGAAAAAAACCGCGGTGGAGATGGACATGGCGAAAGGCAAAGAAGTATTCGCGTCTCATAAGGGCTTCGTGATTCGTGTCCTTGCGGTTCCCGAATATTCTCCACACCCTCCGGGTGTGCCTTTCGGGTACGTTGGGTACGTCGCTCGTCCCGAAGCAGACATTCGCGTGGCCGGGCAAAGGATGAACTTTTCTCACCCTGTAGCCGAGTATCTGTCGGCCGAAGCGGCAGAACAGGCTGGCTTTGTTGAAGGGCGATCGATCATTGATCGCATCCATCCCGACGGACTTACTACGGACGGCCTTTAACGAGTGACTGGCCGGGAGCTTCGTGATAACCATGAAGCGGGATTACGTTTCGTGGATGCCCACGCCGTATGCCCGGACAGCGCTGCAAAATCTGGCCATCGCCTTCGACCATTACATCGAGTCGCATCCACACAGCGCATTGAAATATCATTGGCCACGCGAGTTTCGCCAGCGACCAAATTCACCAACCTGAGCGTGACCGTGTGTCCGGTCATGCCAGGGCAAGTCCATACCACTGGCTGCGTCCCGCTCCTGGCCCGAACCGGGACGGTTGCGACCAGCAGTAACCGACCTTTTCCTGCGTCAGAACACAAACAGCTCCGTTGTTGACGGTCGTAAGACTATCGTCCGCATCCCGGGGGCGCGATGCCTCGTGGCACAAAACCACAACGCTCGAAGAGCCGTTCCGAAGGTTCGTTCCCCACAGTGATCATCGCGCAACACGCGCAATGGCCAGCGATGAGAAGGTTCCTCAGGGAAGCCTTGACCAGGCTGCTTGCCATGCCATTTCCCTGCATTGAGGGCCTGGTCGCCACCATCGCGATGACCGGGCAGTCGAACGGTTCATAATCGGTAACGACGCAGGCCGACAGCAATTTGCCATCACGCTCGACAACCGATGATGCGGCGAGGATGCAATCGCCATAGCGGCCTTCGAAAAGCGCGTTCGCTTTTGCGAGGTAGTCCGCTTCGGTTTGCTGAAGGTCGTCGGTCGTACCCTTAAAGGCTGTAAAAAACAACGCCCCGAGTTGCACCGCGTCGTCGGTCCTGACCATCCGTACCTCATCCCCCCCTTGAGCGAATTCGTCGAACCTGGTCAACTCAATGCGCCACATCCGGCTCTCTCTTCGCGGCGGTTTCTGATCCATGAGTGGTTGCCCTTCGAAAATCGTTGCCCTGAGTCACACAGACTCGATTCAATTATGGCAGGGGTATCCCGGTGTGCGATGCGTGGCATGCTAGAAACTCTGTTACCAAACGGGACGATTTACGGCGGTAGGGTCGAGCAGGCAAGCTCGTGAATCGGACGGTCTCACCCGAACAAGCTGCTGTGTTGCGGCGTGCCATCGCCAACTATCGGAAGGCGAAGAAGATGCTGCTGGCGTGGGAGGACGAAACCGGCCGCCTGATAGACGCCGAAGAACCACGGGAACCCTAACCTACCCGAGCGCCCGGGAAATTACGCGGAAATTCGACCGGCGATCTGCGGAAGGTAACTGTTGTCGTTCACTTGCTGCGGGCGCATTTCCTCCATCGCATACCAGCGCAGCTTCCGCTGTAAGACCGGCGCACCGCTGCGATCAACACCGTGAACCTGGAACACGTTTTTCGCAATATCAAGACCGATGGCAAGCGTAGGCATGTCGAATCTCCCGAAAGTGTGCGCCCCGGATGCTGGCGCCCATGCGCCGATCATCACGTGACTCCTTCTTCCATACGGCGATCGGTGACAACTGTGCGTTGGCGGCCAGTTTGTCAAAACGGCCCCAAACGACTCGAACCTGTTCTGACATGACTTCCTCGATTCGTGGTTGTGAGCGAATTCGAATATGCGCCTTCAGCTTGGCGTCGCAACGCGCATTCGGGCGACGTCAAGCTGCGGGCGCGACGAAGAGTCAGTTGTCGTCTGACCGGACTGGCGGGCGCGCATGCGGTACCGGCTCGTCTTTATCTGCGTCCGGTGCAGATGACTCGGTCTGCGGCGCCGCGCCAGGGAGCGGCCTGTCTCGCGTCGCAGGTGGCTCGGCAGGTTTTGTGGCGGGGTCTGACGGCATCGCGTTCTCCTGATGACTTGGGAAAATCCCCACCACCACGCTAGCACTGAACATCCGGCGTGGCTTGCGCGCGGAACCGCAGGACCACCAGCCGCGCATGGGTGGCAGATGCTACGATAACTGGAAATCGCTGCGGAGGACTAAATGCAAAGCCCCCCTCTGTTCCACGTGCTTCTCGACCACCTGGAAGCGAACGGCACCCTGCCGATCGACATTCAGCGGTTTGTCGACCGGTGGCACCGACTTCGATCGCACGAAGCTTTTCCTTGCCCAGTCTGCTACCTCGCTGGCGAGGAGCAGCCACTCGCTGCATTGCCCGCGCAGGGTAACTTCGAGCCATTCAAATGCCGAGGTTGCCGGACCCAGTTCGACGTACCAATCGACGGGTAACGCCACGTGTTCCGAAATGAAAGGGACAACGCAAAACGCCGGTGTCCATGAGCGTATCGCCTAAAATGCAAGCATGCCGGCGACCCGGCACGGAGGCTGCCATGGCCGGGTTGATGTCGGGAATGCTGTTTGGGGTGATTGTGCTGATCATGGCTGCAATATTGGTAGCAGAGCGCTAGAGACCCGCACACCACAGGAATCGGCAATTCCGCTGGCTGGACACGCATCCCGTGCGGGACTGGCTGCACCATAAGCCTTGATCGCGCGGCCAGAATTGAAAGCTCAACCCAAGGACTGCATTGGCCAAACCGCATCAGTTGCAGCGGTTTGGCCAATGGCGATGCACCTTCACGGTGTGTCAGACCCGATGATGATGATCGTTCTCGTCTGCATATGCCGGTGCAGTAGCGCCGAGGGTAACGGCGGCGGCTACGGGGGCGAGAAGGACTTTCGTCATGGCATTTCCGGTTCGTTGCAGCGCCTTGGAGGTCAGCAGCCGCGACTATCGCGGCCCCTTGATGAAGATCCCTGCTCATCACGGAGTTCGGCGGCATCAATGACAAGGTGGCGTGGTTCATCCACATGAAATTCCCGGCCTTCGGGCCAAGCCATGTTAACCACCCGCACCACAGTCCAGCGGCCGTGTCGTCCAGCGCGCCATCAGATGGACGCTCCTTTCGAGCCGGAAACGCGACGCCGTGTCGCTTGCGTCAGGGCAACATTTTCGCGGCGTGCTGATCGCCGTCAAGCGCGTTTCGTTCCCGTTCATCCGATGACCCTCCGGCCGCGACGGGGGACGGAACGGGACGCAGTCAGGAGACAGCATGTGGTATGCGTGGCTTGAAGAGCAGCGTGGCCTGATGCAGTCGCTCAGCAACTGGGCGATGCGCGGATGCGATGCCTGGACGTCGCCGGCGATGCCTTGCATGCCCGTCGCCGCTGCCGGCTATGACTGGCTGTACCGGTGGGTTCAACCGCCCCCCGAGCCACCGCCGTTCGGCATCGCGGCGGTGACGGTCGGCGACCGGTCGGTATCCGTGGTCGAGCGGGTGGTCGACAGCACGCCGTTTTGCGCGCTGCGGCAATTCACGCGCGCGCCGGCGCCCGTTGCATCCGGGCGCGGTCAGAGCCGCACTGCGACACCGGACATCTTCCTTTGCGCGCCGCTCGCGGGACACCACGCGGTCATGCTGCGCGAAACGGTCGAAACGCTGCTGCAGGACGGCGATGTGTATGTCACCGACTGGGCCAACGCACGTGACGTGCCGCTTGCCGCAGGCCGCTTCGGACTCGACGACTATGTGCTCGCGGTCGAACGCTTTCTGCGAAAACTGGGCGGTGCCCACACGCACGTTATCGCCGTCTGTCAGGCCACCGCGCCGACCCTTGCGGCTGCGGCATTGCTGGCGCGGGCTGGCGAAGTCCCGCCGCTCAGCCTGACGCTTATGGGCGGGCCGATCGATACGCGCCTCAGTCCAACGGCCGTCGACCGCCTGGCGCAAAGCCACAGCCTCGACTGGTTTCGCGAAACGGTGATCGACACCGTGCCGCCCCGTTACGCCGGTTCCGGCCGCCGGGTCTGTCCGGGCTTCATCCAGCATGCGACGATCGTCGCCGCGCATCCACACCGCCAGTTGGCACTCGAATCGCGCTACTGGTCGAGCCGTCTCTCAGCTGACGCGACAGCCGTCGCGAACAACCTGCGTTCGCTGAACGAATACGCCGCGATCCTCGACATGGCCGAAGACTATCTGCTCGACACGATCCGCGTGATCTTTCAGGAACAGCGCCTCGCGCGTGGGGAATGGCGCGTCGGCGGACGCTGTGTGCAACCGCAGGATCTCGCATCCACGGCGCTTTGCACGGTCGAGGGCGACCTCGACGATATTACAGGCGCGGGCCAGACGCATGTCGCTCACACGCTGTGCAGTACGATCCCGGTACAGAAGCGCTGCCGTCTGACGATATCGGATTGCGAGCACTACGACCTGTTCACCGGCCCGAGGTGGCACGAGGTGATTCACCCCGCCGTGGTCCGGTTTTGGGCGTCGGTGCGCTAACCAGGGTGCTCTTGCAGGAACAACAGGCAATTCTGGAACGAACACACCGCGTCTGCGGCAGCGGTCTACTCATCGATCTGACCAGCGCGCCGAGCCTTTCTGCGTTCCTCAAGGCGTCGGCCCGCGAGCGTCGCTGACCCTGAAGCGACATTCAACGTTCCAACTCTCAGTCGTCCGCTCACAGGCGTTGAGCAGATATTCGGGAAATCGGCTTGGATGGCTGTCCCTCGGCTGCTCCGTGCAGCCGCACACGGGTTGCCAATCGCTCACCAATGTCGACTTTGCGGAATCGCCGGCCCATTGGAGCTATCGGCCACAGTTTCGGACGCTCGAGCTCGACGCCCCGTAAGCGGATGGTCACCCGTGCGATTGCAGGGCGCGACGTGGCAGGGCCACGCTGACACCAGTCAAGACCGGCGCGTAGGCGCATTGGGCTCCGGGATGCCTGGGGTTACTGATCGAGGCCGCCCGCATCGCTCCGGATCGACAAGGCCACATCACTCCCCCCCCCCGTTGATCCCGCTTCCACTTCGCCATACCTGCTTGCCCCGCTCGGAGAGTTCGCCTCAACAGCGGGATCTCATTCCGGCTTATCGAAGACGCCAGCTTCGAGATCCTGTCTGAAATGCTGCACCCAACCGGTTTCGAAGCCGATGGGGTATTCCCTCGCAATTTGTGTTGATAGTCTGGTTACGGTGACATAACCCTGCAGGCCGACGTTCTCGTCGCCCTTGGGGTCAGTTGTATCCGTTTCCAGCAGTTCGAATTCGTCTTCTGCCAGGCCCTTGCGCTGCAAGGTCGCCAGGAAAGCCTGACGTTCATCCGCTTCGATCAGTCGCATCTTCCGCCCTCCCTTCTGTCCGACAGCGATATTCGTGGCCCCCTTCACGACGTTGTCATAACCCCAGAACGTTACGCAGTGCCCGAGTGCGTCATAGCTGCGGCTGAGGTTGTGAAAGCCGAATGCCATCCGCTCATCTGGGGCCGATCCGGTCGCAGTCGGGAATCACCAGCGTACAGCTTTTGTGCACACGCTCGATGGAAAACTGTCCGGACAGTTTTGTCATAGTTCCTGCCACCCTTCATGACCCGTCGCAATTTGAATCGGTGCGCGCATCACCATGAGCGGTCGAAACCGCCTGCAGGTGCCGTAAAAAGACGCAAAGCCACGCTCGCGGTATGTCCCTTCTGCGTAAAACTCCTGCGCTGAACCATGTCATCGCGTGACGTTGTCCCGCCCGGGGGATTGTTTGCACGGTGCCGCTATCAGCAGCAATTGCGCGAAGCGCCCGGGCTCGTATCTGTGCCGGTAGCAACGGCCGCTCGCTGGACGAGCCGATGCGAATGGACGGATCAGTCCATGCGCAGACCGATAGCAGAGGCCCGTTGGCCACAACAGGGCTACACTCAAAATGGGATAAATTCCGGAGCAATACCATGACCGACGCTACCCCCCAAAGCACATTTCGCAGTCTTCCCCTGACGCCGGAGCAGGACGCAGAAGTCAGGCACTACATAAAGAAGAAAGAGCAGCACGGCGCGCCGTGGGACACGCCGGAGTTGGAAGCCATGCTTCGAGACATGCTGGAGCCCCCGAGCGACGACGACGGAGGACCCGGTTCCACCGTCGACGAAACGAAGGCGGCCACAGAACGCGCGACAGCCTCCATCGACGAGACCATGGAACCCATTGAAGCCTGCGAAGAGCGGAATGCTGCGATGGAAACCGAGGGTATGAGGGGACCGAAGCGTTGAATCCCAGGCAGCGCTCGCGACTGGTCTTGAAATTCACCCTGCGCGTTCGGACCGTGGCATAAGCCTGTTGGGAACCCGGAATCACATCGTTTGCGGCGCCGCCGGTCAGTTCTGCAATCAGCGCCCCCACTGGCGAGAAGGCGGGGCTCGCCGTGTACTTCGATGCCTGCGCCCCAGACACTCCTTTCGGAGGACAATGAAACACGTTCTATCGATGTACCCCTACCCGTACCGGGCACAAAGCCGATTTCAAGGTCGGCGCAGAAGCCAGCCGGGGATCTGTCGCAGTCACTGCGCGAAACCACTCGCGACGAGTACGGAAAAAGCAATCAGGCAAACGATGCCGGAGGACCGCACGGGATTATGCCTAGTCGGCCACAACCTCTCAGTTAGATGGAACGTCCGGTGGCTCTCCATCTAATGAACGTCGATCGTGGACCTGCTCGGCTCGCGTCGTGCCACCCTTTTCGTGGAACTGTGCGAAAGCGCAAAGAGCCGTGTAGCAAGCCACACCCGGGATGATTGCGCGGACGTTGTACCGGTGGCGCTCTTTCGATGTATGTCCTATCTGCGACAGGAGGAGATCGTGAAACGCGATATGAATCTGGCACTCGCAATATTGAAGACTCTCGAGGAAAACAAATCCCCGCACCTCAGCGAATTTGACATTGAAAGTGTGCTCAAGGAAGCGTTCGATGTTTCGAACCGGGGTGTGGGGTATCAATTGAACCTGCTGGCCGACGCAAATCTCGTCCGCTCGATGGGTAGCGACTGGCGGCTAACCTGGGATGGCCACGAGTTTTTGAAGTCGGCGGTCCCGAATACCTTCGAAGACACCTGAAGGGTGACCTGAACGCTGTAAGCATCCCCCGGCTTTCGTGAAGACAACCCGATTGCCAGGGCATCGCACAGGAGGCGCCGAACGCAACAGCGGTTTGCCGAAGCGCGTTCGATTCCATGACTTGATGACGACCGCGCCCCAATGTCCAGCCAGTAGGTTTTGTACAGCCGCATGTGCGGATATTCCTGGTCTGAGGCGAACATGGACCGGGTATAGCATGCGATGCTTGAATATCACGAGCGCAGCAAGCATCGCGTCAGCGGCTACGCCCCTGGGCCCGGGAATCTCGACTGGGCAACCCAACCGGATCCGTTCCGGGTGTTTCACGGCGCACCGCGCATTGGTCTGCCGTTAGCCGCGGACAGCCTGACTACACGCTACAACGAACTGCGCTGCGGCGCTTTACCGCCCGCGCGCAGATTCGATCTTTCCAGTCTGGCAATCCTGTTCGAACTTTCGCTCGGCCTGTCGGCGTGGAAATCCTACGGCACCCAGCGGTGGGCACTGCGCTGCAACCGTTCGAGCGGAAATCTGCATCCGACCGAGGGCTATCTTCTGTGTCCGACTCTGCCCGGCTTGTCCGATGGGGTCTACCGTTACCTGAGCCGGGACCATTCCCTTGAATGCCGCCCGGACGGTCAGTTGAAACTCCCCCACTTATGGTCGCGCAAATTCCCCCACCCTGTGAAGCAGGACTAAGGGTTATTTAGCTGGTTTTCGATTTCCGTGCAAGCGTTTCA
>NZ_CAJNBO010000041.1:0-50754 GCF_905221015.1 Paraburkholderia nemoris
GACTCCACGCCGATGATAGTGCGGATTCCCGTGTGAAAGTAGGTAATCGTCAGGCTCCCCAGCAAGACCAGAAACCCCACCCCGAAAAGGTGGGGTTTCTGCGTTTACGGCACGAAAACAGGCCGCGGAAAACATCCCCGCCGTCAGACGCCTGTCCGGTGCGGATCCTGTGCTTCCGGTGGCGCTCCTTCCCGATCCGTAGCACGTTCGCGTAATCCGTTGGCCCTTGTCCATCTCCGCGGCATGCATGGCGTGGGCTCTCTGCTCTTCTCATCCCTCCCAGAGCACGTGAAATCGCCCCCTGTTTGCTTAGCGGTAGTGCCAAAAGTAGCTCTCCTGCAGGCGAAAAATCTGCAGCAAAAACAGCTTCACCTCTTTTTTATTCCCTTCCTGCGCGCGCTTCGTCGCATCGCCTTGCCTTAACATCCGCCACAGAATACTGTATAAATATACAGTGAAAACTCGTCACCCAATGCACGCCCGATGCCGGGCAGGGTGGAGTATTCCCTATTGAACGAGCGTGTCTATGGCAGTAGCGATTCATCTGGCGACGACAGCGTTGTCGTCGCAATTGCGGCGTCAGGTGTGGCAGGGCAATGAGCTTGCTGAGGCGGACTCGCGGGTGATTTCCAGCGGCTATGCTGCGTTGGATCAACTGCTGCCTGGGCAGGGCTGGTCGGCCGGCGGCCTGACAGAGTTATTGATTGAGCACGAAGGAGTCGGCGAACTGCGCCTGCTGGCCAGCGCGCTTCGGCATCTTACGGCAGCCGAACGGCACGTCATGCTTGTGGCGCCTCCTTACCAGCCCTGTGCTTCGGCATTGAGGGCTTGGGGTATCGATGTCGAGCGCGTCTTATGGGTGCGTTCGAGTGAAGACCAGTCTCTGTGGGCTGCTGCTCAGGCGTTGAAGCAGGATGGCATCGGCGCTGTGCTGGTATGGCTACCGAATGCGCGCGCCGATAAGGTTCGGCGTCTGCAGGTGGCGGCTCAAGAATCGGGATCGCTGGCATTTTTGATCCGGCCTGTCGAGGCAGCCACGCAATCTTCGCCGGCGCCATTACGAATGATCTGCGAGCCGCTCTTGCCGGCCAATGCGCAGACGATCAACCGTCGTGAATGGTTGCAGGAGATTGGTATTTCGATCGACATCTTCAAGCGTCGCGGCCCGCCGCTAGCGGAGCCTCTGCGTCTCATTTTGCCGTTACAAAACGTCTTGTTGCCGGAAAGCGGAGTCGGTAGCAATCAAGGACGAGAGATCAAACATGTTGTGGATCGCAGTCACATTGCCACTCTTGTCGCTGGAAGCGGTGAAGCCTCTCGAGCCGCTTCCGGATGGTTCGCCCGCGAAGCCGAACCGGTGTGAGTCCGGCGAGACAAGCCAACCTCCGGGTGCCGACAGCGTCACCGAGGCGCGCTGCTATGCGCTGGCCGATCACGCACACATCGTGATGCCGGATTTCGACGCATTGCGTGCCGGGGTGCACGTGGGTCAATCGCGCTCGTACGCATTGGCCTTGGCGCCCGGTCTCAAGATGCTTGCCGCAGACACAGCCCGCGAAACTCAGGCGTTCGAAGCGATGGCGCTCGCTTTGCTGGTGTACACCCCGAAGGTGTCGCTCGGGCACGCGCACACCTTGTTGCTGGAAGTCGGCTCCGGCTTGCGGTTGTTTGGCGGCTTGCGTGCGTTATTGTCGCGGGTGTCCGCGACGGTGGCCGAATTCGGCTATACGGCGCGCATCGCGTGTGCGCCGACAGCCTGGGGCGCGTGGTTGTTGGCTCAGGCGCACGCCGATCGGCAGGGGCATCGTTGGCATGTGATAAAGGAGACGTCGCTTGCCCGGGTCCTCGACCGCTTATCCGTGTCGTTGTTGCCGGTTTCGCAGGCGGATCGTGATGCGTTTACGCATGTCGGTTGCGCGACGCTGGCCGATTTGCGGCAATTGCCAAGGTCGGGTGTCGTGAGGCGTTTCGGCAGTGGCATTCTGGATCTGCTGGCGCAAGCATATGGTGCGCGTCCGGATCCGCGCGAATCGTTCCGCGCGCCGGCATCGTTTCATGCGCAGTTGGAGTTGCCGTCGCGGGTCGATAGTGCCGATGCATTACTGTTCGCCGCGCGTCGGCTGATTGTGCAACTGGCCGGATGGTTGAGCGCGCATCATGCAGCGCTCAGTGGTTATACGTTGTTGCTCGAACATGAATTGGCATCCCGTCATGCGCCGAAAACGTCGAGTCTGAAGGTCGCTTGGGCCATACCGTCGCGCGATGCCGAGCATCTGATATGGCTGTTGCGTGAGAAGTTGAATCAGACGGTTCTGGTGGCGCCCGTGATCGAGTTGAAGCTGGTCGCGGATCAGATCGGCGAGTATGCAGGGCGGTCGGACACTTTGTTTCCAATGCCCGAATCAGACGGCGATTCGATCGCACGTCTGCTCGAACGCTTGAGCGCGCGTTTGGGGCCGGAGAACGTGCTGCAGATGTCGGTGCAGGACGATCATCGGCCCGAGCGGGCAATGCGCGTCGAAGCCTACCAGGCGCAAGCGTTTTCGCGCAAGAAGCGTTCGTCTGCGAAGACCAAGACAAAAATTAAAGCGGATAAAACCTGGCTGACAGATGAGTTGCAGCACGCTGCATTGGAGAGCGTGCGTGCAGACGACGATGCGGCGAGACGAGCAGAACAGGCAGAACGCACGGCACACCCAGAGCACATATCCCCACAGCCTGAAAAAGCGAGCGACGCTAAAAGCAGCCGCCTATTCGTAACACAACCGGCCGATGCTCAGGCCTCACTCGATCTGCCCGACAGTGCATTGCCATCGCAGCCTCGCCCCGTCTGGATGCTCGACAAACCGCTGCGCCTGATGATGCGTGACCAGCGGCCGATCTACCGTCGGCCACTGAAAATGCTCACGCGTACCGAACGGATTGAAGCAGGGTGGTGGGACGGTAACCTCGTCGAGAGGGATTACTACGTTGCGGCAGACGATCGTGGCCATATGTTCTGGGTGTACCGGGAACGTCTTGGCGGCGAGTGGTATCTGCAGGGTTTATTCGGCTGAGCATCATGGAAAACTCTCAGCCCTCATTCTTGTTAGAGCAGACGCTTGCGGCCCAATTGCCGCCGTATGCGGAACTGCATTGCCTGACTAATTTCTCGTTTCTGCGCGGCGCTTCGCACCCGCATGAACTGGTCGAGCAGGCGATGTCGTGCGGCTATAGCGCGCTCGCGATCACCGATGAATGCTCACTGGCGGGTGTCGTACGCGCACACACTGCGGTGAGAGAAATCAGGCAGGAGCGGGACCGCCAGCAGAAGGAGCGCGAAGCCAAGGCGAAAGCCGCGCAGGCAGGAACGTCTTTAGAAGAAGCAGCAGAGCCGGCGGCCGCGAAGCCAGCGTGCTCAGAACAAGAAGCCACCCAACAAGAACCCGCAGAGCCAGAAGCCATTAACCAGGAGACGCAAAAACCAATCCCCCACCTCATCATCGGCAGCGAACTCAATCTGACCGACGATGCAGGCGAACCATTCTGCACATTGGTTGCACTCGCAACCAACCGCAATGGCTACGGCAACCTCTCCGAACTGATCACGCTGGCCCGTTCGCGTGCGGACAAAGGCAGCTATCGCCTCAATCCATCCGACTTCACCGACTCGCTACCGCATCTCGAGCATCTCGAAGCCTTGCCCGATTGCCTCCTGATCCTCGTGCCGCAGCGCACGGCGACGTTCTCGCACACATTGCGTTGTGCGCACTGGCTGGCCTCGTTCGCGCCGCAACGCTCATGGATCGCACTCGAACTTTGGCAAACCGGCAGCGACGATCTTCAGATCGACGCATTGCGAATGATTTCAAAAGCGAGTGATTTGCCTTTGGTAGCAGCAGGGGGTGTCCTGATGCATGTTCGATCGCGCAAGCCGTTACAGGACACCCTGACCGCGATCGGCCTCGTCACACCGCTATCGGCGTGCGGTCATGCGCTCGAGGCCAATGCCGAACGGCATATGCGCACTCGCGTGCGGCTCGGCAAACTGTATCCACACGACACGCTGGAAGAAACGCTGCGTATCGCTGCGCTGTGTCATTTCTCGCTCGACGAACTCAAATACGAGTATCCGGAAGAACTGGTGCCCGCTGGTGAATCGCCATCAAGCTATTTGCGCAAACTGGTCATGGCCGGTGCGATGGAGCGCTGGCCGGACGGCATGGATTTGAAGCGAATTGAGCAGATCGAAAAAGAGCTGCAACTGATCGCCGACTTGAAATACGAAAAATACTTCCTGACGGTGCAGGATATCGTGAGCTTCGCGCGCTCCAGAAACATACTGTGCCAAGGCCGTGGTTCGGCGGCCAATTCGATCGTGTGCTACTGCCTGCATGTGACGGAAATCGATCCGGTGCGTATGAACATGCTGATCGAACGGTTCATCTCGCGTGCGCGTAATGAGCCGCCTGATATTGACATCGATTTCGAGCATCAGCGCCGGGAAGAGGTGATTCAATATATTTATGGGAAGTACGGCCGTCATCGCGCTGCGCTCACTGCAACACTGATCACCTATCACGTCCGCAGTGCGCTGAAAGACGTCGGCAAGGCGTTGGGACTCGAAGCGTCGCTGATCGAGCGGATCAGTAAATCGCAGCAATGGTGGGACGGCACGGATGCGGTCGCCAAATATCTGGCCGAAGCGGGCTTCGCTGCCAACTCGCACATCACGCGGAATCTGATTCGCCTCACCAAAGAGTTGCGCAACTTTCCGCGTCATCTGTCGCAACACGTCGGCGGCTTTGTGATCGCGAAAGACAAGTTGTCGCGACTTGTGCCGATTGAGAACGCGACGATGAAAGACCGCAGCGTGATCGAGTGGGACAAGGACGATATCGATGCGCTCGGGCTGTTGAAAGTCGACGTGCTGGCGCTCGGCATGTTGTCGGCGATTCGTCGCGCGCTGGAATTCGTCGCTTTGCGGCGCGGCTTGCCGAAATTCAGGATGCAGGATATTCCGCGCGAGGATCGGGCCGTCTACGAAATGTGCGGTCATGCCGATACGATCGGCGTATTCCAGATCGAATCGCGTGCGCAGCAAAGTATGTTGCCGCGCTTGAAGCCAACCGAATACTACGATCTCGTGATCGAAGTCGCGATTGTGCGGCCCGGGCCGATCCAGGGCGGCATGGTGCATCCGTATCTGCGCCGCAAGCAGGGTCTGGAGGCTGTGGACTACGCTAAAGATGAGTTACGCCCCGTGCTCGAGCGCACGCTCGGCGTACCGATTTTCCAGGAGCAGGTGATGCACCTCGCGATGGTTGCGGCGAAATACACTGGTGAGCAGGCCGATCAGTTGCGACGAGCGATGGCCGCGTGGCGGCGCACTGGCAATCTGGCGAAGTATCAGCAGGATCTGACTGACCGCATGTCGGCGCGCGGCTACGAAAAAGAGTTCATCGAGCGCATCTGCAAACAGATCGAAGGCTTCGGCGAATATGGCTTTCCTGAAAGCCACGCGGCAAGTTTTGCCTTGCTCGTCTATCTCAGCGCGTGGTTGAAACGTTATGAACCGGCCGCTTTTCTGGCGGGGTTACTGAACAGCCAGCCGTTGGGGTTTTATTCGCCGTCGCAACTCGTGCAGGATGCCAGGCGTCACGGCGTCCAGGTATTACCGCCTGACGTGACCTTGAGCGATTGGGAATCGGCCTTCGAAAGGCGCAGTCATGAAGGACAGCGGATTTCATCGAGCGAGACCTGTTTGCGTCGTCAGCAGGGCGCATTGTCCGCACAGCAATTCCGTGATCTGTCGTTGCGGCGCTTCACATTGGCCCGGACGATCCGGCGTGCGGCAAAACAGCTGACCGCCCGCGTATTTCAGTCGTCGAAAACCTATGGTGCACGCGGTCCGGCAGTACGCATCGGCATGCATTTGATCAAAGGTCTTTCACAGGTAGCTGCCGAGCGCATCATGGCGGCTCGCAGCGACGCGCAGTTTACCGACGTCGACGATCTGGCGCGTCGCGCGGCATTGACGCGGCGCGATCTCGAAGCGCTGGCCGCGGCGAACGCGCTGGTCAGCATTGCGGGCCATCGGCGCGAAGCGTGGTGGCAGGTGACCGCGCAGCACACGGTACCCAAGCTGCTGCGCGATGCGCCGATCGCCGAAGCGCCGTTGACATTGCCACAGGCGACCGAAAGTCGCGAGATCGTCGACGACTACGCGAGCATCGGCCTCACGCTCAATCGTCATCCGCTCGCGCTATTGCGCGAGCGTCTTGCCAGGCAGCGTTTTCGCACGGCGGCAGAACTTGCCGCGTGCGGACACGGCACGCTGGCGCGCGCCTGCGGCATCGTCACCGTGCGGCAGCGGCCGGGCACGGCAAACGGCACCGTGTTCGTTTCCATCGAAGACGAAACCGGTTCGGTCAATGTGATCGTCTGGCCAGCGCTGGTGGAAAAGCAGCGCAAGGTGCTGCTGGGTTCATCGTTGCTGGCGGTGTATGGCGTCTTGCAGCGTGACGACGGCGTTTCCACCGGCGGTGACAGCGCCGGCAACGTGGCGGACGTTAGTAAAGCAGGCAACGCGAAACGGAAACAGAAGGGCGAGGTGATCCATCTCGTCGCGCATCGACTTGAAGATCACAGCGACTGGCTCGGCGAACTGGCTACGGCGAGCCGAGATTTTCATTGAGGCGGACCTGTTGTGGTTAAGCCTGAAGGCCCGACGCCAGGCTGGCGTGTCGCCGGCCGTAGAAACGCGAGCAGTACCTGCCGTGGTTAAGCTCGTTGCCGGGCGCTACGCCGCCGTCTCGCCTCGCCATGGAAAGGTGGTCAGCACTTGCCGGATCGCAACGTCGAACGGCGTGCGGCGGCCAATGCCGAGTGCCTCGAGCCGGTCCGACGAAAGGTGGCAGTTATGCGGACGCGGCGTCGCGTCGGTGGGCGTATGTTGTGGTGTCAATTGCGCATCGAGTTGCAGCGCTTCGGCCAGCCGCACGGCGATTTCATACTTGTTCATCGGCTCATCCCCCGACCATTGCACGATGCCGCGGATCGCATCACCACGCGCATGCCGTTCGAGCATCTGCCGGATCACGAACGCGACGTCCGGCGTAAACGTCGGATAGCGAATCGCCCACGCATCCATGACCGCAGCCTTACCCTCGCGTGAAGCCGACGCGGCAATCGCCGGCACGAGACTCGTCACCGCCGATTCTGCCCAATCGACGATTGGCCCATAGAGCAGCGGCAAACGCAGCACGCAGCCGAGATCGGTGGATTCCGTCAGCGCGCGCTCGCCTTCGAGTTTGCTGCGTCCATAGGCATTGAGCGGCGCGGGCGCGGCATCGTGCTGATAGGGCGGGTGGGTGCCGTCGAACACGTAATCTGTTGAGATCGAGAGCGTCCAGGTGCCGCGCCGCTTTGCCGCCGCGGCCAGGGTGCGCACCGCATCGACGTTCAATGCGCGGGCGAGCGCCGGATCGTGCTCGCACACATCAGGCCGACGCTCCGCCGCGGCAATCACGAGCGCGTCCGGTGCTTCGCGCTCGACAAATTGCTCGACCGCCCGCGCATCGCGAATATCCAGCGCGACCGTGTTCGGCCCCGGCCGGCTGAACGCCGTGGCGACAACTTGCCAATCAGCCTGCTGCGCCAGTTCGTCGACGAGAGCCCGGCCGAGCAGTCCGGAAGCACCAATGACGGCAACTTTGAACATGACGGTCGCTCGCTTAGCGGGCTGGGCCGCTGGTCACGCCGGTCACCGTGTAACCGGCCTCGTCGATTGCGGCTTTGAGCGTGTCGACCGGTTGTGCCGATTCGACCGCCACGCGGCCGGATGCCAGATCGACCTGGACCTGCGCGGCGCCGTCATGTTCACGGATCGCGTTCGTGACCGCAGCCACGCAATGCTGGCAGCTCATGCCTTCTACCTGGAATTCGATCGTCATCGGGATTGCCTCGAAAAAATGAATATTGCGATGCTTGAATTATGCCTGCCGATGCGCAATTGAGTGGCTGACCTTCCCACTATGGGAAGGTGTACGATCGACGCACACACTGGGGAAACAGTCATGAACATCGGTGAAGCGGCCCGCGCGTCGGGCGTCACGGCGAAGATGATTCGCTACTACGAAAGCGTGGGCTTGCTGGCGGCGAAGGCGCGCACGAGCGCCGGCTATCGCGTATACGGGCCGCAAGAGGTTCATTCGCTGCGTTTTATCCGGCAGGCGCGCCGTCTTGGTTTTCTGGTTGAAGACATCCGCCGCTTGCTGGCGCTGTGGCACGACCGGTCGCGCGCCAGTGCTGAAGTGAAGGCGATTGCGTTGGAGCACGTTGCGGAGCTCGATCGCCGTATCAACGAACTGACAGACATGCGCGACACATTGGCGCATCTGGCGGACCATTGCCACGGCGACGAGCGCCCGGATTGCCCGATTATCGAGCGGCTCGCCGATACCGATCTGGTGTCGGGGAAGGGTTGTCATCCGATTTGAACGCGCGGAGTGCAACCTGTCGAGGACGTTATCGCAACCAAGTCTCGAAAAACACCATAATGGTGCAATATAATATGGGGTAGCATCAGTCGATGCGAAAAGGTCGTCTTGAATTTAGATAAATCAACGACTTACGTGCACCACAGGCGTGCACCATTCCAAAACGGAATGCACGTCATGCGGGCATTTCACTGGCAAGGTTGCACCATAGGGCTATAATCCGGGTTAACCCTTTTACGGGAAGTCCCTGATGCCAAACTCACCGGGGATTCAATCTGATCCTTGGAGAACATCATGTTTGCATACGTACTTGAAAAGCTGAGCACCTGGTTTGAAACTGCAGAACGTAGCCGTCGTGAAGCCTATCTGGCATCGTCGTCGGATATCGTTCAGCTCGAACAACGCATCCGCTCGCTCGAAACCAACGGCTACTCGCTGTAAGTTTCAACTGCATCAAGTTTGACCCGGCAGCGCTCGTGCGCGGCCATTGCAGTAAAGCGTTGAGCCCCGTATAGACGGGGCTTTGTCACATCTGGACCACGAAAATCCACAGCAACTGGCGCTTCATAGCGATTCATGGCTAATAACGACTAGCCTGAAGGATGCCGCCGCGGTAAGGTAAAGCGTTTTCTGCGCAATCCGGCATTCTCAAACTCAACCGGTCCGCCCATGCGTCCTGTCCGCTTGCTCAAATCCGTCCTGGTCATGACCGCCGCAGCTTCGCTGACAACGGTTTTTGCCGTATCGGCGACGTTTGCTGCGTCGAGCACAACAGCCCGCAAGCCCGTGATACTCGACTCGCAGAGCGGTATCAGCGACGGCCAGAGCGGTACCGTGCTGCAGACCGCGCCGCTCTCGCGGCAGCCGATCGTAGGGGCGCAGCCAATCGCAACGCCCACGGAGCTGGCGCCCAATTCGTCGATACCGTTCGTTGTCGCGCCTTACATCCCGGTGCCTGTCGGCGGCAGCACGCCGTCGACAAAACCGCAACCGCAAACTCGTCCTGTACCTCGTTCGCAATAAGCTGCAATAAGCCGCAATAAGCGCCTCCGCAGCGATATCTCCTGGTAGTTCCGTTCCATCCATTCGTTGACGCTTTGAGCGGCGGGCCCTCTGTCGTGCTGCCGCATGTGCACGCGTGTCTTCAGCTAATGCACGAGACACTGCATACGCCATTCGGGTTTCGATGCATGGCGTGCGCGGCACCGTCCGACGACAATCGTTGCGCGCTCTCTCGCCAACGATGTGGACCATGCATCATGCGCAGCGCCATTGCATCGAATGAAAACAGAATAAGGAGACATCACATGCCTACTCACTGGATGCGGCGTGCCGCCAGCACCTGCGCCACGTTGCTCGCGCTGAGCGTACCCGCGGCTCTACCCGGTGCCGCGCTCGCCAAAGACACACCGGAAAAACCCACGTTGACGATGGCCGTTGGCGGTTTGCCGGGCCTTTACTATTTGCCGGTACTCGCCGCCCAGCAGTTGGGCTACTTCAAGGACGAAGGGCTCGACGTCACGCTCGAAGATTTCGCGGGCGGGTCGAAGGCGTTGGAAGCGGTCGTGGGGGGCAGCGCCGACGTGGGAGCCGGCGCATTCGAGCACACGCTGTTCATGCAGGCAAAGGGGCAACACTACCGCGCGTTCGTGCTGATGGGCCGCGCGCCGCAGATAGTTGTCGCGGTGCTGAAGTCGAAGGCGGACCAGATCAAGACATTGGCGGACTTCAAGGGGGCCAAAGTCGGCGTGAGCGCGCCGGGTTCGTCGACGGATCTGGTGCTTACCGTGGCTTTGCGCAAGGCAGGCGTGCAGCGCAATGAGATTTCGGCGATTGGCGTGGGCAGCGGTGCTACGGTACTGGCCGCGGTGAGCGGCGGTCAACTCGACGCGCTGTCCAATGTGGATCCGATGATGACCAAGTTGGCGCGTAGCGGCGCGATCAAAGTGCTGGTCGATACACGTACTGTGCAGGGCACGCAGGAGGTATTCGGCGGGACGATGCCGGCGGCGACGCTCTATGCATCGGAGACTTTCATCCAGAAGTATCCGAAGACGACACAGGCGCTCGCCAACGCGATTGTGCGCGCGGACCACTGGTTGCAGACCGCGAGCGACGCCGACTTGCTGAAGATGGTGCCGCCGGCCTATTTGCTCAACGATTCTGCGCTTTACGTGGAGGCATTCCACAACGTGCGCGACGCGTATTCGCCGGATGGCTTGATGCCCGCGGATGGTCCGGCGACTTCATTGCGTGCTTTGTCGTCGTTCGACAACCGCCTCGATCCGAAAAAGATCGATCTGAACGCGACCTATACCAACGATTTCGCCCGCAAGGCAGCCGCGCAACTCAAGTAAGCGATCCGGCGGCCGCCGATTTGCCCGGCCGCGCGCGTGTCATACCGCTGGGTAAGGCACCCACGTGCGGCCCGGAGCGTGTTCAATCCCCGCGATATTCGACCTTGAACTGCGCAGCCTTGTCTTCGCCGAGCGCTTCGACCAACCAGGGCATTTGGTCTTTCAGCGTTTTTGCCAGCGTATACGGCGGATTCAGGATGAACATGCCACTGCCGAACAACCCGAAGCCGTCTGTCGGCGGATTGCTGACGGTCAGGCTCACATGCAGCCAGTTACGCTCCTGCAGCTTCTTCAACTGATCTGGGAAGCGCTGCGATTCAAGGCGTCTTACCTGCGGATACCAGACCGCGTAGGTGCCGGTCGGAAAGCGCTTCAGGCTTTCTTCGACGCAGCGCAGCGTGCGCGTGTAGTCGCGCTTATCTTCGTACGACGGATCGAGCAGCACCAGCGCTCGGCGCGGCGCCGGCGGCAGCAACGCGAGAATGCCGTCGAAGCCGTCGCCCGCATAAAGCATTGCGCGCCGGCCTGCGTCGCGGAAGTTATGGCGCAGCACGTCGATTTCAGTGGTGTGCAGCTCGAACAGGCGCATGCGGTCCTGCTCGCGCATCTGCCGCCATGCGATATACGGCGAGCCCGGGTAGAAGCGCAACTGGCCGTCCGGATTCAGCGCGCTCACTTCGTCGACATACTCCGCGAAGACCGACGGCAGGTCGTTACGCTCCCACAGTTTGGCGATGCCGGTCTGGAACTCGCCGGTTTTCGTCGCGTAGCCTTCCTTCAGCGAATAGACGCCGGCGCCCGCGTGCGTGTCGATATACCAGTAGGCTTTGTCCTTCTGGCCGAGGTAGCGCAGTAGCTGCAACACGACGGCGTGTTTCAGAACGTCGGCGTGATTGCCTGCATGAAAGGCGTGGCGGTAGCTGAGCATGATGAGGAGAAACTGAAAGAGGGCGTGCCGGTCCACGGCGGATTCGGCGATGCGAGTGCAATGCGGCCGCACAACCGAAGTGCAGCGCGGTCGCGTATTGTACGCGACGCCGCGTTGCACCCCGCAGTGCGTTGCGCGTGACACAGCCCCGATGGTCCGTGGGCCATGCTCCGCGGACCGGTCCGCGATCCGATCGTGTCTGGACAGGTTCGGATCGGCCGATCAGTCGTAGGCGTCGCCGATGACCGTCTCGATCCGCTCTTTGATCTCCGGCGTGATCCGTTCCGCCACTTCGGCGGATTTCATGTTCTCACCGATCTGTTCGACGCGCGACGCGCCGGTGATCACGGTGCTCACATTCGGATTCTTCAGAATCCATGCAATCGCCAACTGGCCGATCGTGCAACCCAGCTCGTCGGCCACTTCGCCCAGCTTGCCGACCACGTTGTTTTTGCCGGCGTCGGTGACCTGCTTGCGCAGCCAGTCGTAGCCTTGCAGTTGCGCGCGGCTATCGGCAGGCACGCCGTCGCGGTACTTGCCGGTGAGCAGGCCAGAGGCGAGCGGGCTCCAGGTGGTCAGCCCAAGGCCGATATCCTCGTAAAGCCGTTTGTATTCCTGCTCGACGCGCTTGCGGTGGAACAGGTTGTACTGCGGCTGCTCCATGACCGGTTTGTGCAGATGATGCCGTTCAGCAATCTCGTAAGCGGCGCGGATTTCGTCGGCGCTCCATTCGGACGTGCCCCAGTACAGCGCTTTGCCGCGCGTGATCATGTCACTCATGGCCCAGACGGTTTCTTCGACCGGCGTGTTTGGGTCAGGACGATGACAGAACACGAGATCGACATAATCGAGTTGCAGGCGTTTGAGCGACGTGTCGATGGCGTTCAGCAAATATTTGCGGTTCAGCGTGTGGTACTGGTTCGGCGCTTCGTTGAGGCCCCAGAAAAATTTCGTCGAGACCACGTAGCTCACACGCGGCCATGCCAGTTCCTTGAGCGCCTGACCCATGATTTCTTCGGATTGGCCGGCGGCGTACACCTCGGCATTGTCGAAGAAGTTGACTCCCGCATCGCGCGCGGCGGCGAGCGACTCGCGCGCTGCACGATGATCCACCTGATTGCCGTAGGTGACCCATGAGCCGATGGACAGTTCGCTGACTTGCAGGCCCGAACGGCCCAGACGTCGATAATTCATGCATTCCTCCTTGGTAGTGATGCCGCCGGAATCCCGCTGAAACGTCCAGTTTAAAGAGATAAAGCGCGATGTGCAGTTTACGGATGCAGTTCACACGGTTCATGCACAATAGCAGCGTTGGCCGCAGTGCAGCATTCGGCCGAACGGTCTATGCCGTTTGGCTGACTTCACGCCGCCTGCGGTCCGTGGTCTCATTGCTCATCAACTGCATGGAGGTTCTGGATGTCGTCACTGAACACGAATCTGAATGGCAAGGTTGCGGTGGTTACGGGCGCCGCGAGCGGCATCGGCAAGCAGATTGCGCTCACGCTTTCCGCCGCGGGCGCAGCGGTCGCGATCGCCGACCTGAACCAGGACGGCGCGAACGCCGTCGCTGAAGAAATCAAAAAGGGCGGCGCCAAGGCAATCGGCGTGGCAATGGACGTCACGAACGAAGACGCCGTCAACCAGGGCATAGATAAAGTCGCGGCCGAGTTCGGCTCGATCGATATTCTGATTTCCAACGCCGGCATCCAGATCGTCAATCCGATCGAAAACTATTCGTTTTCCGACTGGAAGAAGATGCAGGCCATCCACGTGGACGGCGCCTTCCTCACCACCAAGGCCGCGCTCAAACACATGTACAAAGACGATCGCGGCGGCATCGTGATCTACATGGGCTCGGTCCATTCGCACGAAGCGTCGCCGCTGAAGTCCGCTTACGTGACGGCCAAGCATGCGCTGCTGGGGCTCTCACGCGTACTGGCCAAGGAAGGCGCGAAACACAACGTGCGCTCGCATGTGGTGTGTCCGGGTTTCGTGCGTACGCCGCTGGTCGACAAGCAGATTCCCGAGCAGGCCAAGGAGCTCGGCATCAGCGAAGAAGACGTGATCAAACGCGTGATGCTGGGCGGCACGGTCGACGGCATCTTCACCACGGTGGAAGACGTTGCGCAGACGGTGCTGTTCCTGTCCACGTTCCCGACTGCGGCGCTGACCGGCCAGTCCTTTATTGTGAGCCACGGCTGGTACATGCAATAAGGAGGCGCCCATGGCGCAACGCAATCTCAAGCGGGCACGCGTCGGCGCACCCGGCGGCGGGGAAGGCGAGGGCGCCGGTCCGGCGCCCTCCGCGCATCCCGGCAAGCATCTCCAATTGCCAAACTACGAAACCGTCGCGTTGATGCTGCAAGGCGGCGGCGCGCTGGGCGCCTATCAGGCCGGTGTCTTTCAGGGGCTTTACGAAGCCGGTATCGAGCCGAACTGGCTCGCCGGCATTTCGATCGGCGCGCTGAATACGGCCATCATTGCCGGCAATCCGCCGGAGAAACGCGTCGAACGGCTGCTGCAATTCTGGGAGACGATCTGCCAACCGGCGTTCGGGCCGCCGTTGCCGGCTTTTATCGAGCACGCGCTGTTCAATTCCAGTGAAGCCGTGCGCAAGGCTTTTACGGCGACCCAGGCGATGGGCGCGATCGTGGAAGGGCAAAAGGGTTTCTTCGTGCCGCGTTTCCCGCCGCCGTTGCCCACCGTCTCCGGGCCGCCGCAACTGGCGAGCTACTACGACACCACGCCGCTCAAGGCCACCCTGGAAGCGCTCTGCGATTTCGATCGCATCAATTCCGGTGAGATGCGTGTGTCGGTGGGGGCGGTGAATTGCGGTACCGGCAATTTCGCCTACTTCGATAACAAGCATACGAAACTGAGGCCTGAGCATTTCATGGCGTCAGGTGCGTTGCCGCCGGGTTTCGCGGCGGTCGAAATCGATGGCCAGTACTACTGGGATGGCGGCCTGATGTCGAACACACCGCTCTATGAGGTGATTCAGACCACACCACGTCGCGATACGCTTGCGTTCCAGGTTGATCTCTGGAGCGCGGTGGGGCCGGTGCCGGACAACATCACCGATGTTCAGGGGCGCATGAAGGACATCCAGTACTCAAGCCGCACACGCCTCGTGACCGATATGCTGCAACGTTCGCAGCGTTTCCGGCATGTGCTGCGCGAGGTGCTCGACCGAGTGCCGGCTGACCAGCGCGACGATCCGTGGTGCAAGCTGGCAGATGATCTGTCGTGTTCGAAACGCTACAACGTGATCCATCTCATCTATCGGCAGAAGGAATACGAAGGGCATTTCAAAGACTTCCAGTTCGGCCTTTCTACAATGCGTGAACATTGGAGCAGCGGCCTGGAAGATATCCGCCAGTCGCTCGCGCAACCGGACTGGCTCGACATGCCTGATAACGACGCAGGTTTTGTCACGCACGATATCCATCGGGATTCGCGCTGAAACGGCCGTAGGTGACAGAAGGAGTACCGGCAGCGGGGCTTATCGGCGGGTCACACTCACACGTCCGGTAACAACAGTCGGCCAATAAAAAACGGCGCCCGAAAGGGCGCCGTTTTTACATGCAGCTTAAGCAGCAACAGCCAGGCAAAGCGCGCGCGACTAACGCCCGCGCCCTGAAATACCTTACTTCAACACATGAGCGATCGCGCTAGCCACCACGTCGAGGTTGCGCGTATTCAGCGCAGCCACGCAGATGCGGCCCGTACCGACTGCATAGATGCCGAACTCTTCACGCAGACGATCCACTTGCGGAGCCGTCAGACCCGAGTAAGAGAACATGCCGCGTTGTGCGTTCACGAAGCTGAAATCGCGATCCACGCCGCTGGCCTTCAGACGTTCGACCAGACCGTTGCGCATTGCGCGGATACGGTCACGCATTTCGGCGAGTTCGCTTTCCCACGTGGCGCGCAGTTCAGCCGATGCGAGCACCGCAGCGACCACCGAGCCGCCGTGCGTGGGCGGGTTCGAGTAGTTTGTGCGGATCACGCGCTTCAGTTGCGACAGCACGCGAGCCGATTCTTCCTTGCTTGCCGTGATGATCGACAGGGCGCCGATACGCTCACCGTACAGCGAGAACGACTTCGAGAACGACGACGACACGAACACGTTCAGTTCCGATGCGGCGAACAGACGAACTGCTGCAGCGTCGGATTCGATGTTGTCGCCGAAACCCTGGTAAGCGATGTCGAGGAACGGCACCAGATCGCGCGCCTTGACGACTTCGACGATCTGCTTCCATTGGTCGACCGTCAGGTCGACGCCGGTCGGGTTGTGGCAGCACGCGTGCAGCACGACAACCGTGCCTGCGGCGTAGCTGTTCAGCGCGCTCAGCATGCCTTCGAAGTTCACGCCGTGCGTGTGCGCGTCGTAGTACGGATAGTTCACGACTTCGAAGCCGGCGCTTTCGAACAGCGCGCGGTGGTTTTCCCAGCTCGGATCGCTGATCGCGACCTTGGCGTTCGGGTTCACACGCTTCAGGAAATCGGCGCCGATTTTCAATGCACCCGTGCCGCCCAGTGCTTGCGCCGTCACGACGCGGCCTGCGGCGATCAGCGGCGAGTCGTTGCCGAGCAGCAGTTTCTGCACAGCAGCGTCGTAGGCAGCGATGCCTTCGATCGGCAGATAGCCACGCGGCAGCGCGGCTTCGACGCGAGCCTTTTCCGCGTCGCGCACGGCGCGCAGCAGCGGAATCTTGCCTTCTTCATTGAAGTACACACCAACGCCAAGGTTGACCTTGGTGGTGCGCGCATCGGCGTTGAAGGCTTCGTTCAGGCCCAGAATCGGGTCGCGGGGAGCAAGTTCGACGGCGGAGAACAGAGACATGATGGATGGGCAGCAGTTGTGAAAAGAGGGCGGCTTCAAGCCCGGGCGGCCCGGCCAACGGTGTCTGACGGACAACAACGGACAATTCAGACGGCGGGCGGGCATCGACAGGCGAGCGCAACTTGCCATTGTAGCGAATTCACGGGCGTTTTTCGGGCGACAAAGCCTGCTGGACTGAATTATTTGCTTGAAAAACAGGCACTCCGGCGTCATGTCGTCATAGCGGAATTGCCTGGGGCGAAGCCGGCGAAGGCCGAACAGCGGCCTCGAGCCGACGGGAAATCGTCTCTGCATCGGCCGCCTGGCGTGCATCCGTTCACGCCCGCAATCCCTACGCAGACCCGCTCAGCCCGGGTTCCCGCAACCCGTTAGAATAGTTCTTTGCCCAAGGCCCGGTGCCGCCCCCATGTCCGAACAACATCTGACCGAAGTCGACGAGACGCTTGATGAATCCAAATTCATCACGTTCGAAGGCTCGCCGTTCCAGCTTTACCAGCCGTATCCGCCCGCGGGCGACCAGCCGACGGCAATCGACACGCTCGTCGAAGGCATCGAGGACGGTTTGTCGTTCCAGACGCTGCTCGGCGTGACCGGCTCCGGCAAAACCTTCACGATGGCCAACACCATCGCGCGGCTCGGCCGGCCGGCGATCGTGTTCGCGCCGAACAAGACGCTTGCCGCGCAGCTCTATTCCGAGTTTCGCGAGTTCTTTCCGCGCAATGCGGTCGAGTATTTCGTCTCGTACTACGACTACTACCAGCCGGAAGCGTACGTTCCACAGCGTGACCTGTTCATCGAGAAAGATTCGTCAATCAATGAACACATCGAGCAGATGCGGCTGTCGGCCACCAAGAGCCTGATGGAGCGGCGCGACGTGATCATCGTCGGCACGGTGTCGGCGATTTACGGTATCGGCAACCCGTCCGAATATCACAAGATGATTCTGACGTTGCGTACCGGCGACAAGCTCGGCCAGCGCGACATCATCGCCCGCCTGATCGCGATGCAGTACAACCGCAATGAAGCCGATTTCCAGCGCGGTTCGTTCCGCGTGCGCGGCGACACGATCGATATTTTCCCGGCCGAGCACGCCGAAATGGCGGTGCGCATCGAGTTATTCGACGACGAAGTCGAGACGCTGCAGCTATTCGATCCGCTCACCGGCCGCGTGCGGCAGAAGATTTCGCGCTTTACCGTTTATCCGTCGTCGCACTATGTGACGCCTCGCGACACTGTGGTGCGCGCGGTCGAAACGATCAAGACCGAACTGCGCGACCGGCTCGAGTTCTTCTATAGCAACGGAAAGCTCGTCGAAGCGCAGCGGCTCGAGCAGCGCACTCGCTTCGATCTGGAAATGCTGCAGGAGTTGGGTTTCTGCAAGGGCATCGAGAACTACTCGCGGCACTTCTCGGGCGCCGCGCCCGGCGAGCCGCCGCCGACGCTGGTCGACTATCTGCCGTCCGATGCGCTGATGCTGCTCGACGAGTCGCACGTGCTGATCGGGCAGCTGAACGGCATGTACAACGGCGACCGGGCGCGTAAAGAGAATCTGGTCGACTACGGTTTTCGCTTGCCGTCCGCGCTCGATAATCGCCCGCTCAAGTTCAACGAGTTCGAGCGCAAGATGCGCCAGGTGGTGTTCGTATCGGCCACGCCGGCCGATTACGAAAAGAAAACGGCAGGACAGGTGGCCGAGCAACTGGTGCGTCCTACCGGCCTTGTCGATCCGGAAATCGAGGTGCGTCCGGCGCGTACCCAGGTCGACGACGTGCTGGCCGAGATCAACGAGCGTGTCAAAGTGGGCGACCGTGTGCTGGTCACGGTGCTGACCAAGCGGATGGCCGAGCAGCTGACCGAGTTTCTGGCCGACCACGGCGTCAAGGTGCGCTACCTGCACAGCGACATCGACACGGTGGAGCGGGTGGAAATCATCCGCGATCTGCGGCTGGGCACTTTCGACGTGCTGGTCGGGATCAACCTGCTGCGCGAGGGGCTGGATATTCCGGAAGTCTCGCTGGTCGCGATTCTCGACGCGGACAAGGAAGGCTTCCTGCGCGCTGAGCGCTCGCTGATCCAGACCATCGGCCGGGCGGCGCGTAACGTGAACGGTAAAGCGATTTTGTATGCGGACCGGGTGACCGACTCGATGCGCCGCGCCATCGACGAAACCGAGCGGCGGCGCGCCAAGCAGATCGCCTACAACCTGGAGCACGGCATTACGCCGCGCGGCGTGGTCAAGCGGATTCGCGACATCATCGACGGGGTGTACAACGTCGACGACGCCCGCGCCGAACTGAAGGAACAGCAGACTCGGGCGAAATTCGAGGACATGTCCGAGAAGCAGCTTGCCAAGGAGCTCAAGCGCCTCGAAAAGCAGATGATGGAGCACGCCAAGAATCTCGAGTTCGAAAAGGCCGCACAGACCCGCGACCAGTTGGCGCTGCTGCGGCAGCGCGTGTTTGGCGCGAACGTCGGCGACCACGTGCCCGGCGTCGGATAAATTCCCCCTGCCTGTCGAGCAAGGCGCGGCAATGTGCCGCGCCTTGACTTCCTTGTGCACTACACCCCGCCAACCCCTTCGCCCGCGCTTTCCTTAAAACCACCTTAAGTCCCTGCTGCCGTAAGGCTTTGCGCGCGTCCTCGTTTGTTCTCCCTGCCGATCAATGATAAACTCGACCAATATTGAGAATGGTTCGCATTAACGTTCGTAATGCGATTGCCTGCGGTCCGTCTCCCCTGTCAGTGGGCGTCGGAGCCGCGGCTTGAAACGCACGCGCACCGCACTGTTCCAATGAGTTCGATTCCAGTCTGATAAAAACAAGGAGTTTCAATGCGGATTTCTTCATTTGTGCGCGGTGGCGCAGCAGCGGTGGCCGCAGTAGCGGCGCTTTCCGCAACGGCGGCAGAATACCCGATCGGTAAGCACCAGATTCAGGGCGGCATGGAAATCGGCGCGGTCTATCTGCAGCCGATCACGATGGAACCCGAAGGCATGATGCGCAAGGCGTCGGATTCGGACGTCCACCTCGAAGCCGACATCCACGCGGTCAAGAACAATCCGACCGGTTTCGCCGAAGGCGACTGGATGCCGTATCTGCAAGTTCGCTATGAATTGACCAAAGCCGGTTCGAATCAGACCCAGAAGGGCGACATGATGGCGATGGTCGCCAACGACGGTCCGCATTACGGCGACAACGTCAAGCTGCAGGGCCCCGGCAAATACCATCTGAAGCTGGTGGTTGAAGCACCGATGCAAACCGGTCACATGGCGTTCGGCCGTCACGTCGACAAGGAAACCGGCGTGGGTCCGTGGTTCAAGCCGATCACGCTCGAATACGACTTCACGTACGCGGGCATCGGCAAGAAGGGCGGTTACTGATCACAGCGGATCAACGCGGATTACCGCGAATCATCACGGCTCGCCGCGCCAAACGCGGGGCGAGCCGCATGAATGAATGCAGCAGACGGCGCCAGGCATGAACCCCGGCGCCGCGTTTTCCGGAAAGGCTAATGAGAATTAACCGAAAGATCGCGATCCTCGCCATGACCGTTTTGACGGTGGGGGCCGCGCATGCAGCGGATCTGCCGACCTTCAACCTGGAAATGAACGACGGCAAGCTCAATCCGGCGCGTATCGAAGTGCCGGCAGGGCAGCGCATCAAGATCGCGATACGCAACACCGGCAAGGGCGCGGCCGAATTCGAAAGCGTGCAATTGCGGAAAGAAAAAGTGTTGGCGCCGGGCGGCGATTCGTTCGTCGTCATCGCACCGCTTTCGCCGGGTGAGTACAAGTTCTTCGACGATTTCCATCAGCAGGCGCAGGGTGTGATCGTCGCGAAGTAATAGTCGTGGCTTGGGGTGCGAGCGCATGCCTTGAACAACCGGGTTACGCGTTCGCCAAAGCAGTAGGTAGAGGGGAGAGCTTGGATGGGTCAGATTCTGTTCATCGTGTGGCGGGAAAGCGTCGAGGCCTTGCTGGTCGTCGGCATCCTGTACGCGTGGTTGAAAAATGGCGACGACGATGCGCGCCGCGGTTTGCCGTACCTGTGGGGCGGCGTCGCGGCCGGTGTGATCGCGGCGGTCGCGCTCGGCGCGGCGCTGGTCGGTTTCACCGAAGTGCTCTCCGGTGACGCGCAGGACTATTTCCAGACCGCCATGGTGCTGGTCGCGTGTGTGCTGATCGTGCAGATGGTGCTGTGGATGAAGCAGCACGGCCGGTCGCTCAAGCGCGACATGGAACAGTCGCTGCAAAAGAGCAAGCGCGATTCGAACTGGTGGGGTGTTGCATTGCTCGTCGCGTTGGCCATCGCGCGCGAAGGCAGTGAAACGGTGATTTTCCTGTACGGTCTCGGCTTTGGCCAATCCGGTCACGTGGATGGCAGCCAGATGCTTGCTGTGATCATCGGCCTCGGTCTCGCGTTCCTGACCTTCTATGTGTTGCAACTGGGCGGCAAGTACTTCTCGTGGCGGCTTTTCTTCCGCGTTACTGAAGTCATGCTGCTGTTCCTCGGCGCGGGCCTGTTCCAGACCGGTGTCGACAAGCTGATCGACAAGGAAATCCTGCCGACGATCATCGATCAGATGTGGAACTCGTCAGCCATCCTCGACGATTCGAGTACCTTCGGTTCGCTGGTCGCGACGCTCACCGGCTATCGCGCCCACCCTGCGCTGATGAATCTGGTCGCCTACGCCGTGTACTGGTTGGTTGTCTATCTGCTGGTGCGTCGTGCGAATCGCAAGCCGGCGCAGCAGGCGGCGGGGCGCGCGGCATGAGCACCGTCATGACCCGTCCGGGCCGCCTTGCCGCGGCCGGGCAGTGGATGCAGCGTCACGGTGGTTTGATCCGCGGCATTCAATGGGTTGTGGTGGCGGTGTACGCGTTCCTGATTCTCGTGCCGGCGGTGACACCGCTGCCGGACGACACCGCGCATTTGTGGAACAACCTGACGCTTGCCGCGCAGTTCGTGTTCTGGGGCATCTGGTGGCCGTTCGTGCTGCTGTCGATGGTGATGCTCGGCCGTGTCTGGTGCGGCGTGCTGTGTCCGGAAGGTGCGCTCGCCGAATTCGCCAGCAAATATGGCCGCGGCTGGGCGATTCCGCGCTGGATGCGCTGGGGCGGCTGGCCGTTCGTCGCGTTCGGCATCACCACGATCTACGGGCAGATGGTCAGCGTCTACCAGTATCCGAAAGCGGTGCTGCTGGTACTTGGCGGCTCGACCTTCGCGGCGATGATCATCGGCCTGCTGTACGGACGCGAGAAGCGCGTCTGGTGCAAGTATCTGTGCCCCGTGAACGGGGTTTTTTCGCTACTGGCGCGTCTCGCGCCGTTCCACTACAAAGTCGATGAAGACGCGTGGCGCCACTCGTACAAGAACGGCGAACATGGGCATCGCGTGATTCCGATCAACTGCGCGCCGCTGGTGCCGCTGCGCAATATGAAGGGCGCTTCGGACTGCCATATGTGCGGCCGTTGCAGTGGACATCGCGACGCGATCGCGCTGACGTGGCGCGCGCCGTCGTCGGAAGTCGTGCAGCTCGGCGACAAACAGGCGAACCCGTGGGACACCGCGTTGATCCTGTACGGCCTGCTCGGCATCGCAATCGGCGCATTCCACTGGACGGCTTCGCGCTGGTTCGTGGACCTGAAGATGTTCTTCGCCACATGGCTCGTCGATCACGACATCACCTGGCCGCTCGACACCAACGCGCCGTGGTTCCTGTTCACGCATTACCCCGAGCAGAACGACGTGTTCTCTTGGCTCGACGGCACGATGGTGATCGGCTACATCCTCGCCACGGCGCTGGTGTACGGCACGGTGCTGCTCGTGCTGCTGATGGGCGCGTCGCGCATGCTGGGACGCTTCAGCTTCGTGCGTCTGCATCATTTGACGCAAGGCCTGATTCCGATTGCCGGCGCCGGCGTGTTTCTCGGCTTGTCGGCGACCACGCTGTCGCTGCTGCGTGCAGAGCATCTCTCATTGTGGTGGGCGTCGGATATGCGTATCGCGATTCTGGCGATTGCCAACCTGTGGAGCGCGTGGCTCGCCTGGCTCGTCACACGTCGCTATAGCGAGCGCTTCGTTCAACGCGGTCTCGCGATGGTGTGGTTCGCCGCGGCGCTGGCGGTGGTCGATAGCGCATGGTGGCTCATGTTCTGGGGCTGGGCTTCGAAGTAAGTCTTGAAGAAAGCTTCAATGCGCTGCAGGGACCGGATCGGCGCCCTGTAAAACGAAAGCCGTGGAGATGACTGCATCCCACGGCTTTTTTCATTTTCTGCATGAGCGACACACGTCGTTTCGTGTATTCGCATTGGGTGAGAACCAAAAAAGCGGCCTGGCTGGCTGCGACGACTGGCTTGGTGTCTGCACGAAGGGGTCTAGTTCTCACGTGCAAGCCGTCGTGGCTGGCTAATGCCTAACACCTCTCGAGGAGGTGGTCCCCACAATACCCGGTACGTACTGCTATTCGGTGTTACCTGTTACTTCGTCAGGATCAGCTTGCCTAAGCGCGTTGCACGCAGCTGGTAGGTCTCGCCGTTATGCAGGATGCTGACGTGGCTATGTCCTTGCAGCAGCGCATCGCTGCGCACCACTCGATCCGACTTCTCGCTCGTACCGCTCGCTTGATCCACTGCGGGCTTCGCGGCGCTTGCCGTCGCCGTCGATGCTTTCGGACGGCTGGTCAGCGCGGCCGCCGGGCGGCGCAGGCTGAGAGTGGAAGAGCGGTTCAGATCGGTCATTCGTTTTTGCTGTTGGTCGATTCGATGGATTAATTCTAAATGATAACTATTCCCATTTACAAGAAAGAGAAATTCATCGGATTCGACTTTCGATAGTCGAACGGTGCGGGCAGAGCGCCCGCACACGCATCAATGCAACGAACCGGGTTCCTGCTTGGCCTGCACGTACTGGCGGATCAGCCGCACGGTGTCAATGTCGTTCTCGCGATACGCCGACTTCACGATTTCCTGCGTTTGCACGGCGTCCTGGTCGTCGGACACGGGCAGGGTGGTCGTGTATTCGAAGCGCAGGAACAACTGCAGTTCGTCAGGCTGCTCGATCGTCATGGTCAGCGAGCCGCCGACATAGTCCGCCGTCGGCAGAATGTCGTAACGCACGCTCTGACGATCCTGCAGCGTGACACGGTCGCGCACCGTGGCCTGGCCGTAGTGCAGCTCCCGTTCGAGCGTGTCGCCTTCTCGCGAAAGGATGGTGCAGCTGTCGAGTCCGATCACGAACAGTTGCGGCTGTTCGGCACGCAGCACGAGACCCTCCCACAACTGCTCGCGGGTCATCGAGTCGACAAACGGATTCAACGGATCGTTGATCTGGATAAGGTGTTCGAAATTCAAAACGGCGGCTTCCTATGAAAGCGTTGCATAACGTTCAGCCCGGTTGAGCCAATCACGCCATTGTCGCGCTCTGCGAGCTATCGCGCCAATGTGCCGGCAACGAGGCCCGAATGGCCCGCGCGACTTCAGACGACAGCAAGACCCGAGCGAATCGTGATCGAATGCGTGAGGATCTTGTGAACCGGGCACGCGTTGGCAATTTGCAAGAGCCGTTCCCGCTGCTCGTCGGACAGATCGCCTTCCAGCATGATCTTGCGGTCGATGGTCGAGCCCGCGTCGCCGGTTTCGAGCGACAGCGCCACGCGCACGTCGGCGAGCGGCCAGCCCTTGCGCTGAGCGTACATCTTCAGCGTGATCGACGTACAGGCACCGAGGCTCGACAGCAACAGCGAGACGGGCGTCGGGCCGCGATCGCCGCCACCAAGCGACTCGGGTTCGTCGGCGAGCCACGTGTGCTTGCCGTCGTCGAAAAGGACCTGGAAATTCGTCGAACCGATGTGGGCGGTGACGGTGGACTCTGCCATGCGCGCTCCTGAACAGGGACGGAAATCGCCGCGCGCCACGATCCGTCACGCCTGGACGGTGTGGTGCGCGGCATGAATTGCTATTGTGAACGAATTCACCGGCCTTCGCGCCCATGCGCGGCGGCAGCGCGGGCGGCATGGTGAGCGCCGCGCCACCGCAATCGTGAGCGGCGGCGCGTGCCGGCGTGGCAGATCAATGGGTGATCGCGCCCATGCGCCCGGCCTGGTAATCGGTCACGGCCTGACGGATTTCGTCTTCCGTGTTCATCACGAACGGACCGTAGCGCACCACCGGTTCTTTCAGCGGCACGCCACCCAGCAACAGCACTTCGAGCGGCTCGGCGCCGGCCGTCAGCGTGATCGAGTCGCCGTCGTCTCCAAACACCACCATCTTCTGCGCGTCGATTTCCTGGCGTGCTTCCCCTTCGCCGTAGAAGCCTTTGCCGGACAGGCTGTAAGCAAACACGCGATAGTCGGCCGGCACCGGTTGCTGGATCGTCGCGCCCGGTTGCAGCGAGAAATGCTGATACAGGATCGGGGTGCGCGTTTCGATCGCTGCCTTCACGCCGAGCGCTTCGCCCGCGATCACCTTGACGCGCACCTTGCCGTCCGCGGACGTTGCAACCGGAATGCTGGCCGACGGTATCTCCTGATAGCGCGGCGCGATCATCTTGTCGCGGCGTGGCAGATTCACCCACAGTTGCACGCCATGCACGCGCCCACCGTCGCGCACGAACGACGGGTCCGGCATTTCACTGTGCACGACGCCTGCGCCCGCAGTCATCCATTGCACGTCGCCGGCGCGCAGCGTGCCCGAATGGCCCGCTGAATCCTTGTGGCCGAACTGACCCTCGAGCGCGTATGTGACCGTTTCAAAGCCGCGATGCGGATGATCCGGCGCGCCTTTGGCCTCGCCCGGCGCGTAGTCGATCGGCCCCATTTCGTCGAGCAGCAGGAACGGATCGAAATCCATCAGCAAACGGGTCGGAAACGGTCGGTGGACGATAAAGCCGCCGCCTTCGGTCGTGCGAACGGCGGGAAACGTGCGTTCGATCGTGCGTGTCGCGCTCATCAAAAGTCACCTTAAAAAATGGGGAATAGCGTTATTTTTGAAACATAGAGCTATTATAGGGACCGTTTTCCTAGGCGCCAGCCACCCTCACGCAATGGATTGTTCTATTACTGGAACGATGAGATGAAGATCGATTCACACAATCTGAATGACCTGATGTATTTTTCGCAGGTCGTCGAACATGGCGGTTTTTCCGCCGCAGAACGCGTGCTGGGCATTTCCAAGTCGCGCCTGTCGCGCCGGCTCACCGAGCTGGAGGCGTCGCTAGGCGTACGTTTGTTGCAGCGTTCCACCCGCAAGCTGGCGCTCACGGAAGCCGGCCAGCTCTTCTACCAGCACTGTCAGGCGATGCTGAGCGAGGCTCAGGCGGCGGTCAATGTAGTGCAGCAACTTCGCTCTTCGCCGCGTGGCACGGTGCGCGTGAGCGTGCCGGTGACGATTTCGCAGACCATCCTGTCGCAGATCCTGCCGGAATTCATGCATCGCTACCCGGAAGTACGGGTGGTGATGCGCGTGACGAACCGGGTGGTCGATCTGTTCGAGGATTCGATCGATATCGCGTTGCGTGTGCGCTCCGCGCCGCCGGAAAACGCCAACATCGTCGTGCGGCCGTTGTGGCGCACGCAGCAGATGCTGGTCGGCGCGCCGAGCCTGTTGCAGCAGAATGCGCCGCCGCTATTGCCTGCCGACCTGGGCCGTTTCGAAACGCTCGACGTGCCGACCGGCGATGGACGCCACGTCTACGATCTGATCGCCCCCGACGGCACGCGCCACTCACACGAACACGAGCCGCGCCTCGTCACCGCCGATCTGATGACGATTCGTGAAGCCGTGCTGTCCGGTGTGGGCATCGCGGCATTGCCGGAGATGATGTACGGCAGCGCGCTGCGCGCGGGGCAATTGTCGCCGGTGATGCCGGGCTGGACCCTTCCGACGCCGCAGTTGTACGCGGTATTCGTGTCGCGGCAGGGAATGGTGCCGGCCGTGCGCGCGTTCGTGGATTATCTGGTCGAAATGCTCGATCCGGACGAAGGTAAGCACATTACGGGCGAGTGTCCCACGCGCGCCGAGCAAGACGCTGCGCAGCCCGTTTTTGCGGTTGCGTCATAGCACCTATTACGCATGGCAACATCGCTTTTAGCATTTAAGCGCCGCCTGTCATGAGTACTTTCAATGGCAGTTTGCTTGAATGCGCGCGCTCGCAGGCCTATAGTGAAATCCCTTCGCTAAGGAGTCTCTTATGCGAAAACTCATGGCCTCTATGATAGTGGGCCTGATAGGGCTGACCGCGCTGTCCGTGTCGATCACGGCTGTCGCATGCGGTGACTCGAGCTATCAGTCATCTTCTGATGGTAAATGATCCCGCCGCCCGAAGGCGCCGAGTGCGCACAAAAAAAGGCCTTCATCTGACGATGAAGGCCTTTTACTTTTAGCCCTTGTTTCAAGGGCTTTTGTGTTTTTTCGGCAGGCGCTGCGTAACAAGGGCAGCATTGCTGCGTACAGATCACTCGCGCTTATTTGCCTTTGGGCTGCGTGACGAAGCCGATCTTCGTGAGACCGCCGGCTTGCGCCGCCGACATCACTTCCGCCACTTTCTCGTACGCGACCTTGCGGTCCGCATCCAGATGCAGCTCCGGCTGCGGATTCGCCTGCGCAGCCTCTGCAATCTTCGCGCGCAGCGCCGCGTCGTCGACCTTCTTGTCGTCCCACAAGACGTTGCCGTCAGCATCGACGGAGACCGTGACTTGCGCGGGCTTGGTGTCTTCCTTCTGACTGCTCGCGTGCGGCAGATCAATTTTGACCGCGTGACGAATCACCGGAATCGTCACCATGAAGACGATCAGGAGAACCAACATCACGTCGACGAGCGGCGTCATGTTGATTTCGTTCATCAGGCCGTCGTCATCGTCGCCGGCGAAGGGGCTCATTGCCATCGGTGTGCCTCGTCGATCAGTTGGCGCGCGCGAGGCGCAAACCGTCGCCGCGCTTGGATGACGACAGACGGGCGCCCGTCACGAAGAATGCATGCAGACCGTGTGCGAAGCGGCTCAGCTTGGCGACGATCGCCTTGTTGGCGCGCGTCAGTGCGTTGTAGCCGAGCACGGCCGGGATCGCGACGAACAGGCCAAACGCGGTCATGATCAGTGCCTCACCCACCGGGCCCGCGACCTGATCGATCGACGACTGGCCGCTCGCGCCGATCGCCAGCAGTGCGTGATAGATGCCCCACACCGTGCCGAACAGGCCGACGAACGGCGCCGTGCTGCCGATCGAGGCGAGAATCGCCAGACCGCTTTGCATGCGCGCGACGCTTTCGTCCATCGTGTCCTTCAGGCAGCGCGTCACCCAATCCGACACGTCCATGCGATCGTGCAGATGCGGTTGCGTCTGATGATGATGATCAGCGGCTTCCTGGCCGGACAACGCGAGTGCCAGGAACGGATTGTCCTGCGGCGTCGACGATTCGGCGCCGAGCTTTTTCACGCCGTCAGCGAGATCGTCCGAATGCCAGAACTGCTGCTCGGCATTCTTCGTGAGACGCTTCAGGCGCATCACATTCCAGCCTTTGATGACGATCACGCTCCACGACATCACCGACATGATCAACAGCGCGAGCGCGATACCGCGCGTCACGAAATCCCCTTGCGCCCACACGTGCGCCAATCCGTAGTTTTGCATTGCAATTCCTTGTTTTTAAAATCTGCCTCAATCGTTCAGATTGAAGTTATAAGGCTGGGTGGCCGTGGCCCGAATGGCCTGACCGTTCTCGAGATAGGGCTTGCACGAGCTCGCATGCGCGGCGGCGATGGCGGCGTCGTCCAGACGGCTGAAGCCGCTGCTCTTTTTGAGCGAGATGCTTTCAACCTTCCCCGTCGGTCCGATGACGAACGTCACATAGGCCGTACCGGCTTCGCCGCGGCGCTTCGACAGCGCGGGGTAGTCCGGCGTGATCATGCTGCATTCGATGTGCGAGACGTTCTTCGGCGCCGTGATGTCCATGGTCGGACGGCCGATCGCCGGCGCGGCCTGAGCGGCAGGCGCCGTCGGTGCGGCTGGCGCGGGCGTCGGTTCGGGCGCGGCGACAGGCGTCGGCGACGGAGCCGCGGCGACCGGCAACGGCGTGGGTGTCGGCGTAGGAGTCGGTTTGGGCTGGACCTTCGGCTTGGTGTGAACCGTCGGTGTCGGCTTGGGTGGCGGCGGGGCGATCGATTGCACCGCGACGGGTGCGGCGACCGGCGCCGGCGCCAGCAGCTGCGCGGTCATCACCTTCGCTTCGATCACGGGTTGCAGCGGTTCATGACGCAGCGTCAGGATCACCGCAAGCAAAGCGATGTGAATTGCCGCGACCGCGGCAGTCGCGGTCAGTGCACGGGAATTCATTCGGGGGGACGAAGCCGACGTGGCGCCGGCTGAAATGGTATGCGAGGCCTGCATGTTAGCGTGGCGGCGTGCCGTCGATGCGGCACGTCAGACAAGACATCGTCATGTTCGAAAGATCAGCAGCGAAATGAACAAAGTAGTCACGAAACCAATCAGCAATTCCATCTCGAACTCCTTTTAACGGGTGAGCGGGTAGCTGGCTGGTACGGATACTGGCTTGCTGACGGCAGTGGGATAACGCGTGAAGCAGCGCGTGAAACCGCGCCTGGAAACTGAGCATGAAGCAGTGAGGCAGTGAACACCCAAGGCGCGCCGCGTGGGCCGCGCCCTCAAGCCGCGATTCAGGCGGCCTTGCGTTCGTAGAACGTCAGCGGGATAGCCTGCGAGTGATGATCGAAGCCGCAGCGGCTCGCGCACACGCCGCTTTCCATCATGACGCCGCGCACGGAATCCGCGCACTTGCCACAGCAGGACGCGACGCCGAGTTCGAACTGGAGTTCGTCGAACGAGTCGACGCCATCCGCGATCGAGGCACGGATCTTTCGGTCAGAAACAGACTTGCAGACACAGACAATCATGGCAGGGCGTCATAGCTAACGTTAATGCGAACTATTATCATTTTGATTGGCCCGTTTGGCAAGCGTCCTGCATGATTTTTTGTAACAAAACCAGACTCTTAGAAGGGTTTCGCCTAAGGAGCGGGAGTCCGGGCAAGCGGCGGAGAAGGCGCGAAAACGCCTAAAAAGTGCGCAAAAAGGCCGCGCAGCGGCGCAAAAACGCGGCGACGAGAGGTTTTATGCGGCTTGGGAATCCGACGCTGCCGTGCGGCGCGACGGGATCACGACCTGGTCGACTGCTGCATCGATTTGCAGCAGGGTCGCGGCGAGCTGTTGCTGATGGGTGCCGTCGCTGGTCGAATAAAAGCGGGGCAGAACAGCGCCGGCGCTTTCCGGGGCGGCGCGCAGTCCGTGCTGGTCGAGTACCCGCTCCAGCTGGCGCGCAATGGCCACGCTCGTGTCGATCAGCATCAGCCGGTCGCCGACGATGTCGCGGATCGCCGCATCGAGAAACGGGTAGTGAGTGCAGCCGAGCACCAGAGTGTCGGCGCCGGCATCGAGCATGGGCTGCAGGTAGCTGCGCAGCAGCGCGCGCAGTTCGGCGGAACCGACGTCGCAGCGTTCCACTGCCTGCACGAGCCCGTGGCCCGGCTGGCAAAGAAAACGGCAATCGGCGGCGTAGCGCTCCAATAGCCCCTGAAAGCGGGCGCTGCGCAAGGTCACTTGGGTGGCGAGCACGCCGGCGACGCGTGTTTTCGACTGCAGCGCGGCCGGTTTGATGCCGGGCTCGACTCCCACCAGCGGAATCGCCAGTTTTTCGCGGACCAGCGCGATCGATTGCGCGGTCGCCGTGTTGCATGCGACCACCAGCGCCTTCGCGCCCTGGCTGGCGAGCCATTGTCCGATTGCGAGGGTACGGTCGGCGATGAAGTCGTCGTCGCGTTCGCCGTAGGGGGCGTAGAGCGAGTCGGCGACATAGATGAGCGCTTCGCCGGGCAGTTGCGCCCGGACCGCTCGTAGCACCGACAAACCGCCCAGACCCGAGTCGAATATGCCGACCGGCGCTCGCGAACCGCCACCTGAGGCGGCAATCCTGGCGCTTGAGGACGGCGATTCTGCGGTCATAGGCGATGTGGACACGCGCGGCACAGCGGTCACGGCAAACTCACGAAAACGGGGAAGTGCGCAAGTATACCGCTCGCGCGGGCCGTTCCAACGTGGTCCGATCAGGACTCGATCGAACCCATTGCGGTTTGCTGGTAGTTCTGGATGCCGACCTTGTCGATCAGGTCCAGTTGCGTTTCAAGCCAGTCAATGTGTTCTTCGGTGTCGTCGAGAATCTTCACGAAGATTTCGCGCGAGATGAAATCACGAACGGATTCGCAATACGCGATGGCTTCTTTGCAGGTGCTTTGCGAAATCTGTTCGAGCTTCAGATCGCACTCGAGGATTTCTTTGGTTTCTTCGCCGATCAGCAGCTTGTGCAGGTCTTGCAGGTTCGGCAGGCCGTCGAGCATGAAAATGCGTTCGATCAACCAGTCGGCGTGCTTCATTTCGCCGATCGATTCGTCGTATTCATGCTTGCCGAGCTTCTCGAGTCCCCAGTGCTTGTACATCCGCGCGTGCAGGAAGTACTGATTGATGGCGGTGAGCTCGTTCTTGAGCTGGGAGTTCAGATACTCGATAACTTTCTTGTCGCCTTGCATGGGGTTTCCTTATTAGAGACTTGAATTTCCCAGAACAATAAACGCCGAAGGACAAAAAGCCAAGGCAAAAACACAGTTTTTTGCCTTGATTTGCAAGGTTTTGTGCGTGATGCGTACCGTTCTCATTTCATCATAAAAAAAGCCGGGGTTCGAGGCCCCGGCTTCCATTTTTTCAGCTGTTACCGCCGATCAAACGCTGATCAGACCGTCGCGACCGGAATCTTGCCGATCTTGGCTTGCCATTCCTTCGGGCCGGTCTGGTGCACCGAGGTGCCGTTCGAATCGACAGCAACTGTTACCGGCATATCCTGCACGTCGAACTCGTAGATCGCTTCCATGCCGAGGTCTTCGAACGCGAGAACCTTCGCGCTGCGAATTGCTTTCGACACGAGGTAAGCGGCGCCGCCCACAGCCATCAGATACGCGGCCTTGTGCTTCTTGATCGCCTCGATCGCAACCGGGCCACGCTCGGCTTTGCCGATCATCGAAATAAGACCGGTTTGCGACAACATCGTCTCGGTGAACTTGTCCATCCGCGTGGCGGTGGTCGGGCCTGCCGGGCCGACTGCTTCGTCACGCACCGGATCGACCGGACCGACGTAATAGATCACGCGATTCGTGAAGTCGACCGGCAGCTTTTCGCCCTTCGCGAGCATGTCGGCGATACGCTTATGTGCCGCGTCGCGGCCCGTCAACATCTTGCCCGACAGCAGCAGCGTTTGGCCCGGCTTCCACGAAGCCACTTCTTCCGGCGTCAGCGTGTTCAGATCGACGCGCTGGCTCTTTTCCGTGTCCGGTTCCCACTGGACTTTCGGCCATGCGTCGAGCGACGGCGCTTCGAGCTTCGCCACGCCCGAACCATCCAGCGTGAAGTGCGCGTGACGGGTCGCTGCGCAGTTCGGGATGATCGCGATCGGCTTGCTCGCAGCGTGCGTCGGTGCTGCCATGATCTTTACGTCGAGAACCGTGGCCAGACCGCCGAGACCTTGTGCACCGATACCGAGCGCGTTGACCTTCTCGTGCAGTTCGACGCGCAGTTCTTCGATCCAGTCCTGCGGGCCGCGTGCGATCACGTCCTGAATGTCGATCGGATCCATCAGCGATTCCTTCGCCATCACCATTGCTTTCTCAGCGGTGCCGCCGATGCCGATGCCGAGCATGCCCGGCGGGCACCAGCCTGCACCCATGGTCGGCACGGTCTTCAGAATCCAGTCGACGATCGAATCCGACGGGTTCAGCATCGCGAACTTCGACTTGTTTTCCGAGCCGCCGCCCTTCGCTGCAACCTGCACGTCGACCTTGTCGCCCGGCACGATCTCGTAGTGGATCACGGCCGGCGTGTTGTCTTTCGTGTTCTTGCGCGCGCCTTCCGGCGGGCTCACGATCGATGCGCGCAGCACGTTGTCCGGGTTCAGATAACCGCGGCGCACGCCTTCGTTGATCATCTCGGTGACGCCCATCGTCGCACCGTCCCAACGCACGTCCATGCCGACCTTCACGAACACCGTGACGATGCCGGTGTCCTGGCAGATCGGGCGTTTGCCTTCGGCGCACATGCGGCTGTTGGTGAGAATCTGCGCGATCGCATCCTTCGCGGCGGGGCTCTCTTCGAGCTCGTAAGCGCGGCCCAAGGCCTGGATGTAATCGAGCGGGTGGTAATAGCTGATGTACTGAAGCGAATCAGCAATGCTCTGAATCAGATCTTCCTGTTTGATGACGGTCATGATGGCTAGCTCAGTGGGGACAATGGCGCTTGTTATCAGACTCGCAGGGCAGTGCGGTCAGTCGTGCGCCTTCAGGGGAGTGGAATCGTGTGAACTCACGACGTGCAGCGCCGTGTGTTCCTGAAAATGTTTCGGATGCGTATGCGTGGTCAGGCGGTCAACCAGCGCCATCACCACCGCCGAGAGGAGGAACGCGACGTGGATGATGACCTGCCACATGATGGTGTGCGTCGAATTCTGGTCGGGGCTGATGAAGGTCTTCAACAGATGGATCGACGAGATGCTGATCAGCGCCATCGACAATTTGACCTTCAGCACGCCGGCGTTCACGTGGTCGAGCCATTCCGGTTCGTCCGGATGACCCTCGACGCCGAGGCGCGACACGAAGGTTTCATACCCGCCGATGATCACCATGATCAGCAGGTTCGAGATCATCACCACGTCGATCAGGCCGAGCACCACCAGCATGATGTTGGTTTCGTCGAGCGTCATGGACGCGCTGACCAGATGCCAGACTTCTTTCAGGAACAGGACGACGTACACGCCTTGCGCGATGATCAGGCCGAGGTAGAGCGGCACTTGCAGCCAGCGGCTCATGAAGATGAGGGCGGGGAGCGGGCGCAGCGGGCGGCGCTGACGGGCTGAGTCGGGGCGCGGAGCGGACATAGGCAAGAATCAGATGAAACGCAGGTGACGGAACACGGACCAAATGCGCTGACCCGAAGCGCAAACAAACGCGCGGATCATGCACGCAAACGAGGCGCAGACGGCGCGGTACGCAGCCAGGGAAGGCCGGAAAAGCTCGCGTCAGGCGCGCTATTGTACAGCGTTGGTTAAATTTGCTGCGGCGCGGAGGGCAGTGTGGCGCTGACCAGGCCGCCGGCGGCATCGCTTGACCTTCAGGCTCGCCGGTCCGATCCCTGCCGTCACGCATCACGCAGGCGAGGTCATGAGACGCAGGGAGTAGCGATTCAAGCTGGAATCCGGACGGCTAGTTCAGTTAGCATTGTAAGAGGGCGTGTGAGCCAGCGTAAAGGCGAAGTGCCGGTGGGGCGCTGATGCGGCGCACGTGATGCTTCCCGTGTACCCGATTTCGGCATGGATCGCGTGTATCTGCATGTCGATCAGCACGCATGCACGAACCGTAACGCGTAGCATGCCGTGCGTGACTAGTCTGAACCGCGTAAGGGTTTTCGCCCGTCACGCGATGCGCCGCGCGTAAGTGGCCGGTAAGTTGCAAAGTTTATGTTTGAGCATGAGAGCGGAACGCCAGCCATTCATTTATGTTGCGGTGCGGCATAGATGAAAGTGAAAGGCGAACGGGCCGCGGCGCAGTGATCGACGATTGCTGCGCGAGGGTTGGAGACAGTGCGCGGCCTATTGATCACGAATGATCACGAATGGCGGCGGCATCATGACATGGCGAGCCACAGGCGCGCCGGCACAGGTTTTACGTTTCATCTTCACCAAGGGGTTGTCGATGTCTGCGATTGAATCGGTTCTTCAGGAACGCCGTGTTTTCCCGCCCTCCGCTGAAGCAGCGGCGGGCGCGTCGATCTCCGGTATGGATGCGTACCGGGCGCTTGCCGCCGAAGCGGAACGCGATTACGAGGGTTTCTGGGGGCGCCTCGCTCGCGAGACGCTCAGCTGGAACAAGCCTTTCAGCAAAGTGCTCGACGAATCGAAGGCGCCTTTCTACACATGGTTCGAAGACGGCCAGTTGAACGCGTCGTATAACAGCATCGACCGTCATGTCGAAGCTGGCAACGGCGAGCGCGTCGCGATCATCTTCGAAGCCGACGACGGCACCGTCACCAACGTCACCTATAACGATCTGCTGCAACGTGTGTCGCGCTTTGCGAACGCGCTGAAAAAACGCGGCGTGAAGAAGGGCGATCGCGTCGTGATCTATATGCCGATGTCGATCGAAGGCATCGTCGCGATGCAGGCGTGCGCGCGCATCGGCGCAACGCATTCGGTGGTGTTCGGCGGCTTTTCGTCGAAGTCGCTCAATGAGCGGCTGGTCGACGTGGGCGCTGTCGCGCTCGTCACGTCCGACGAACAGATGCGCGGCGGCAAAGCATTGCCGCTGAAGAACATCGCCGACGAAGCCATCGCCATGGGCGGCTGCGACGCAGTGAAGAGCGTGATCGTCTACAAGCGGACCGGCGGCAAGATCGCATGGGACGAAAGCCGCGATCTGTGGATGCACGAAGTCACGCAGGCTGAATCGGATCAATGCGCGCCCGAGTGGGTCGGCGCCGAGCATCCGCTTTTCATCCTGTACACGTCGGGTTCGACCGGCAAGCCGAAGGGCGTGCAGCACAGCACCGGTGGCTATCTGCTGTGGGCCGCGCAGACCATGAAGTGGACGTTCGACTGGAAGCCCGCGGATGTGTTCTGGTGTACCGCCGACATCGGCTGGATCACCGGCCATAGCTACATCACATATGGTCCGTTGACGCTTGGCGGCACCCAGGTCGTGTTCGAAGGCGTGCCGACCTATCCGAACGCCGGCCGCTTCTGGGACATGATCGCCAAGCACAAGGTCACGTTGTTCTATACCGCGCCGACCGCGATCCGCTCGCTGATCAAGGCCGCCGAAGCGGACGAGAAAGTGCATCCGAAGAGCTACGACCTGTCGACGCTGCGCATCATCGGCACGGTCGGCGAGCCGATCAATCCGGAAGCGTGGGTGTGGTACCACGAGAACGTCGGCGGCGGCCGCTGCCCGATCGTCGATACGTGGTGGCAAACCGAAACCGGCGGCCACATGATCACGCCGCTGCCGGGCGCCACACCGTTGGTGCCGGGTTCGTGCACGCTGCCGCTGCCGGGCATCATGGCGGCCGTAGTTGATGAAACCGGCCAGGACGTGCCGAACGGACAGGGCGGCATTCTGGTGGTGAAGCGTCCGTGGCCGTCGATGCTGCGCAACGTATGGGGCGATCCGGACCGCTACAAGAAGAGCTACTTCCCTGAAGAACTCGGCGGCACGCTGTATCTCGCCGGCGATGGCGCGGTGCGCGACAAGGAAACCGGCTACTTCACGATCATGGGCCGCATCGACGATGTGCTCAATGTGTCCGGCCACCGCCTCGGCACGATGGAGATCGAGTCGGCGCTGGTGTCGAACCCGATTGTGGCGGAAGCGGCTGTGGTAGGCCGTCCTGATGCGACCACCGGTGAAGCCGTGTGCGCATTCGTGGTGCTCAAGCGCGCGCGTCCTGAAGGCGAAGAAGCAGTGAAGCTCGCCAACGAACTGCGCAACTGGGTCGCCAAGGAGATCGGTCCGATCGCCAAGCCGAAGGACATCCGCTTCGGTGAGAACCTGCCGAAGACGCGTTCGGGCAAGATCATGCGCCGCCTGTTGCGCTCGCTCGCGAAGGGCGAGGAAATCACCCAGGACGTCTCGACGCTGGAGAACCCGGCGATTCTCGATCAGCTCGGCGAGTCGCTCTGAGCTTAGGTTTGCCTGGGTTTGCGGCAAGGGTGTGTCGAACGATATGCCCTTGGCTGGACCCAGGTATCGACCACTTAGGCCAGGCAGTTAAAGCCACCGCGCGGACAATCCCGATTGCCTGCCCGGTGGCTTTTTGATACATAGGCGCATGGCCGCGCCGCACCACACCTCTCACGCTACGCTCAATCCCGCGCCCGAACCCCCTCCGGTCTCGGCAGCGATGGCGCGCGCGCATCAGAAATACTGGCGCTTCAATCTAGCGTTGATCGCGACGTTGATGACGTTGGGCTTCGTGGTGTCGTTCGTTTTGCCGCTGGTGGCGCCGGCGTTGGATCAGGTGCGCTTCATCGGTTTCAGGTTGCCGTTCTACTTCGGTGCGCAAGGGGCGATTCTGATCTACGTGGCGTTGATCGTCGTTTATATCCTGCTGATGCAGCGCGCCGACCGCCGTCTGCAACGCGCTTTCGATGCGGATGCCAGTGCTGGTGCCAACGCTAGCGCCGATTCCACCGCGCCCACCGCGCGCGGAAGCTGAGCCGATGAAGCTCACGAACCGGCTGATCCGCTCATACGCGCTCTATACGCTCGGTTTCCTGCTTTTCATCTATGTGATGTGGCGCATCGAGCGGACCACCGGTCCCGGCGTATGGATCGGCTATGTGTTCCTGTTCGTACCGATCGCGGTGTATGCAGTCATCGGGTTGCTGTCGCGCACGTCTGACCTCGTCGAATACTACGTAGCCGGACGGCGCGTGCCGTCCGTCTTCAACGGCATGGCGACTGCGGCCGACTGGTTGTCCGCCGCATCGTTCATCGGCCTCGCCGGGTCGATCTATGCGACCGGATATGACGGTCTCGCGTATCTGATGGGTTGGACCGGCGGCTATTGCCTCGTCGCGTTCCTGCTCGCGCCCTACGTGCGCAAGCTCGCGCGCTACACGATTCCCGACTTTCTCGGCACGCGCTTTTCGAGCAACGCGGTGCGCGGACTCGCTGCGTTAGCGGCGATCCTCTGTTCGTTCGTTTATCTGGTCGCACAGATTCAGGGCGTGGGCTTGATTGCGACGCGCTTTATCGGCGTGGATTTCGCGGTCGGCATTTTCTGCGGGCTCGCGGGCATTCTCGTGTGCTCGTTTCTGGGCGGCATGCGTGCGGTGACGTGGACCCAGGTCGCGCAATACGTCATCCTGATCGCGGCGATTCTGATTCCCGTGTCGATGATCGCGCATAAGGATGGTCTCGGCTGGGTGCCGCAGTTCAACTATGGGCGTTTGATGGAGCGCGTCGAAGGACTGGAGAAGCAGGTGCGCGACGCGCCGCTCGAGCAGACCGTACGCGACGATTACCGGCGGCGCGCCGAGCTGATGCAGATGCGGCTCGACACGTTGCCGCAATCGTTCGTCGACGAGAAACTGCGCCTCACGCAAGAAGTCGCGGACTTGCGGCGCCACAATGGTCCGCTGCGCGAGATCAAGGAGCGCGAGCGGGCGCTCGAACAATTTCCGCGCGATGCCGCCGCCGCACAGATCGTCTGGACTCAACGTCGCGATGAGATGCTGATGCGCGCGGCCGCGCCGGTGCCGATGCACGAACCGTTTCCCGTCACGAGTGAAGAAGACAGGCGCACACACGAACGCAATTTTCTATCGCTGCTGCTGTGTCTCTCGCTTGGTACGGCGAGCCTGCCGCATATCCTGACTCGCTATAACACGACGACCTCGGTGGCGTCCGCACGACGCTCGGTCGGCTGGACGCTGTTCTTCGTCGCGCTGTTCTATCTGACGGTGCCCGTGCTGGCGGTGCTGATCAAGTACGAGATGCTGACCAACCTGGTGGGTCATCACTTTTCAGATTTGCCGCAGTGGCTCACGCAATGGCGCAGGGTCGAGCCGAGTCTGATCAGTCTTGCTGACACGAACGGCGACGGTATCGTGCGCTGGAGCGAGATCCAGATGCAGCCGGATATGGTGGTGCTCGCCGCGCCCGAGATAGCGGGGTTGCCGTATGTGATGTCCGGGCTGATCGCGGCCGGTGCGTTGGCCGCGGCGCTCTCGACGGCGGACGGTTTGCTGCTGACCATCGCCAACGCGTTATCGCACGACGTCTACTACCACATGGTTGATCCAACGGCATCGAGTCAGCGGCGCGTGACGATCTCGAAGATTTTGTTGCTGGGGGTGGCGTTGTTCGCTTCGTATGTGGCGTCGCTGAATACGGGGAATATTCTGTTTCTGGTGGGCGCAGCGTTTTCGTTGGCGGCTTCGAGTCTGTTTCCGGTGCTGGTGCTGGGGGTGTTCTGGAAGCGCACGACCCGGCTTGGGGCAGTGGCAGGCATGGTGGCGGGGCTGGTGGTGTGCATTTACTACATCGTGTCGACGTATCCGTTCTTCACGCAGATGACGGGTTTTGCTGGCGCACGATGGTTCGGGATCGAGCCGATCAGTTCGGGCGTGTTCGGTGTGCCGGCGGGATTTCTGGTGGCGATCGGGGTGAGCCTCGTGGACCGGAAACCGGATGCTTATACGAGGGCGCTGGTGGACTACATCCGGCATCCCTAGGCCGGTTTGCGCATGGGTCTGGCGCAGGGCCCGAAGTTTGCTATAATTCGGCTCCCCGCCGGAGAGATGGATGAGCGGTTTAAGTCGCACGCCTGGAAAGCGTGTATAGGTTAATAACCTATCCGGGGTTCGAATCCCCGTCTCTCCGCCACGAATTGAACGAGAAGCCGTTGAATCTAAAGAGATTCAACGGCTTTTTGTTTTTTGCCCCTCAAATCGACCATCAAGTGACTTTTACTACTCGTTGAGTGCGCAGCAGAAAGCTTCTTACGATCGCACGCGGGTATCGTTCAGATCGGCCGGTATGAAAAAAACGTTGGCCCCGCTGAAGCGCGGCGTTTTTCCGTGTGGCTGTTCCTGCAGACGTTTTCTTCACCGCTGCATTTGTGTCCGACGTATACCGTCCTGGCGAATATAATTCGCCAGGTACTTGAGCGGATACTGAGAGTTTTAAACCGAAGGGCGGCTTGCCTTTCCCGACGAATTTGGCGATTTTGCGTCCGACGCCGTCGGCAACAACAATGCACGGAGGACAAATGTCGAAGCGCGTGTTGTTTGCGGTTTTGCTCCTGACGCTCGGCGTGATCGGGCAGTGTGCGGCCGCGCAGTCCATGATCGAACTCAGGATAGGCGGCAAGACCCAGTCGTTTAGCCAAGGGGCATTGCTGGCGCGTCCGGATGTTGCTGAGATTCACGTTCCGGCAGATGTCGCCTACGGTACGTCGATGACCTATCGCGCAGTGCCACTGGCCGACCTGCTCGGCAGCGCGACGTTGCCCACGGACAGCGTGCTCGAGGCGCGTGCGACCGACGGCTTCGCCGCGCAACTGCCGATGGACCTCGTGCGTAATCGTGATCCTGCGAGAGCCGTCGCATGGCTCGCGGTCGAGGACCCGGCGCAGCCGTGGCCGAAGCTGCCGGGCAAGCCGGTCAGCGCCGGACCGTTCTACCTGGTCTGGGTCGGCGAGGAAGCGGCATCCGTGCGCAGCGAACAGTGGCCTTATCAGATCGCGCAACTTGCTACGCAACCCTCGCCATCCGCGCGTTGGCCGGTGCTCGGCATCGATCCGAAGCTGCCGGCAACCGATCCGGTTCGCGCGGGCCAAAGCCTGTTCATCACGCAGTGCCTTGCCTGTCATCGGCTCAACCACGCGGGCAGTGCGGACACCGGCCCTGACCTTAACGTGCCGATGAATCCAGTCGAATATTTCCAGCCCGCAGCATTGCGCCGCTACATTCGTAATCCGGCATCGGTTCGAGACTGGCCCGGCCGGACCATGCCCGCTTTCCCGCAGGACCAACTTAGCGATCGCGAGATCGATCTGATCATCGCTTATCTCGCGTACATGGCGCAGCGGAAGGTTGGACGGTAACTCACAGTGGTCGCACCGAGACAGTAGCGCTCATATTGACGTTGCTGGACCGATGACGCTGGGCAATACAAACCTGATGGTCGATGCCTCATTGACCGGGATCGGAATTGTCTGGGTCCCGGAATAGCACGTCCGCGATCATCTGGCTTCGGAACGGCTGGTCCGTTTGCTTTCGGAGTGGTGCCCATCCGTGCCTGGCCTGTGTCTTTACTATCCGGCCAATCGACATCCGCCCACTTTCGCAGGCAGTGCGGGAATGGGCCAACAGAGACTCAGCCTGAATGGTGTTAAAGGCCGGTTTATGGCAGAGCCCAAAAAGGCGCCGCGTAGGAGTAAAAATGAAATAAACAAAATTGCTCTAAACTACCTGCCGCCCCAGCCAGCCTAGTCGAGAGCAAGAAACCAATGCCCATACCCCCAGCCGACCCCGCCGGCGACCCTAACTTCAGTTTGCCAAAACACCCCGCATTCCAGCGTTTCTGGTGTACCCGTATCCTTTCATCGCTATCGTTCCAGATGCTCGCCGTGGCCATGGGCTGGCACATCTACGCACTCACGCATAGCGCCTTCGCACTGGGCCTCGTCGGCCTCGCCCAATTTCTGCCGATGTTCGTGCTGACGCTCGTGGTCGGCCACGTTGCCGACCGTTACGACCGTCGCCGGATCGCGGCCATCTGTCAAAGCCTCGAAAGCGTCGCTGCATTGTTGTTCGCCTTCGGCACCTTCGGCGGCTGGATCAGCGCGCCGGTCATCTATGTGCTGGCCGCATGCGTGGGCGCGGCCCGCGCCTTCGAATCGCCTGCGGTTGCATCGCTGTTGCCGGGTGTCGTGCCACGCGGACAATTGCCCAAAGCGACGGCATGGGCCACCTCCGCGAATCAAACCGCCCAGATCGCGGGTCCGGCGTTGGGCGGCCTGTTGTACGGTGTCGGTCCGGGCGTGGTCTACCTCGCGTGCACGCTGTCATTCGCGGCTGCCGCTGCCACTGTGTGGGCCATTCCGTTGCAAGCCAAGCTGGCGAGCCGCGCGCCGGTGACGCTCGAGTCGGTGTTCTCGGGTATCGCTTTCATCCGCAAGGAGCCCGTGATACTCGGTGCACTATCGCTCGATCTGTTCGCAGTGCTGTTCGGCGGCGCGACAGCGCTGCTGCCGGTTTTTGCGCGCGACATCCTACATACCGGGCCGCTCGGTCTCGGCCTGTTGCGCTCAGGCACCGCCATCGGCGCGCTCGCGGGCACCATCTGGCTCGCGCATTTCCCGTTACGCAACCGGCCCGGCGCTGCGATGTTCGGCGGCGTGATTGCGTTCGGCGCGGCCACCGTGGTGTTCGGTTTGTCGCATCAATTCTTGCTGTCGCTCTTCGCGCTCATGGTGCTGGGCGCATCGGACACTATCAGCGTGGTGGTGCGTCTGTCACTCGTGCAACTGCGCACGCCGGACGAAATGCTCGGTCGCGTCAGTGCGGTCAATTCGCTTTTCATCGGGACGTCGAATCAACTGGGTGAGTTCGAATCCGGTGTTACCGCAGGGTGGTGGGGCGCGCAACCGGCCGTACTGGTGGGCGGCATCGCAACGATTGCCGTCGCCCTGCTGTGGATGCGATTTTTTCCGGAACTCAAGCACACACGCTCGCTGGAACGGGAAGAGACGTTGGCGCCGAGTCATTGATCGCAGCGTTGAAGGCGCGAAATCGCGCAGTTACGCGCAACATCGTGCGCATGATTTGACGTGCGCTTCGACCCGCTATGATGGTGGCAACCTCACTCGGCCACCTTCATCATGCGGATCGCCCCTTTACCCCCGCTTCAATGCCTGATCGCGTTCGAGTCGGCCGTACGCCATGCCAGCTTCACTAAAGCGGCCGTAGAACTGCATCTGACGCAAAGCGCGGTCAGCCGCCAGATTGCGCAACTCGAAGACTTCCTCGGCCGCTCGCTCTTCGTGCGCGAGCATCGCGCGCTACGGTTGACGATCGCCGGCGAACGCTACGCCAAGCATGTGCAGTGGCTGCTTGCCAATTGCTCGGAAGCCACACTCGATGTGATGAAGCGATACGGCGATCTCGAGTTGACGATCGCGTGTTCGTCGGGCGTGGCGGTGTTGTGGCTTACGCCGCGCCTGGGTGCGTTTCGCGCCGCCCATCCGAACGTGAAGATCCGGATGATCGTGCGCGACGGGCTCGCATCGCTGTCGCCCGCGGAATTCGACGTAGGTCTGTATTACATTCGCCAGCACGCCGAGCCGCATTTCACCGCGCGCCGCATTTTTGACGAAGACGTGTACCCGGTATGTTCACCCGGATATCTCGCCGGCCGCGTGCTGGAGCCCGCCGATCTCGCGCATGAAACATTGCTGATGCAGGAAGACGGCCAGCGGCAATGGATGTCGTGGCCCGAATGGTTCCGGCTTAACAATGTGCAGATGCCTGGCTCGCCACAGTCGGTCATCATTAATCACTATCCGCAACTCGTGCAGATGGCGATTCTCGGCCAGGGTGTCGCGCTCGGCTGGCGTCACATGATTGATGCGTGTCTGAACGAGGGGCTGCTGGTGCGCGCCACGCGAGCATCGGCGAGCCACGGTGGCGGCTATTACGTCGTGTCGCCAAACGACCGCGCGGAGAACCAGGCGGCGCGCCTCTTTACGCGCTGGCTTTTCGAGCAGGCCGAGGCGCAGGCAAGCGGGCAAACGGGCGGCCAAACACTCGCTGAGACGAGCAACGCACCCGCAACTTGACTGCGTTTCGCATGCGCTACGCGCATGCGTGCATGCGAATCTTTCGTTTCGAAAACAAATCAGGTCTCTCTACGATCGGCTTTATGCATGCAGAGGCGCCGTTCGATTCCGACACGCCGCCTTGCTGGCAAACGCTCGCCGAACCCGTAGCCACGCAGCAGCCGCATCAATAGCGGCACAAGCAGCCTGATAAGGAAAGAGACCATGCAAGGAACGCTTTCATCCAACGTCGCGATATCCGTGGATTCGCTCGCGCAGCAGCGGCGCCGCGCGATTGTCGCCACTGTGCTCGGCAACGGGCTCGAGTGGTTCGACTTCACCGTCTATAGTTTTTTCGCGGTGATCATCGCCAAGCTGTTCTTTCCGACCGGCAATGAACTGACTTCGCTGCTGCTTGCCGTTGCGACGTTCGGTGTGGGCTTTTTCATGCGACCGGTAGGCGGCATCGTGCTCGGCGTGTACGCGGATAAAGTCGGACGAAAAGCGGCGCTCTCGCTGACCATTCTGCTGATGGCGGCCGGCACCGCACTCATCGGCCTCGCGCCGACCTATGACCAGATCGGTATGTGGGCGCCGGTGCTGATCGTGGTCGCCCGCTTGCTGCAAGGTTTTTCGGCCGGCGGCGAAATGGGTACCGCTACCGCGTTTCTTACCGAATATGCGCCGGCGGGCAAGCGCGCATTCTATTCGAGCTGGATTCAGTCGAGCATCGGCTTTGCCGTGCTGCTGGGCGCCGGGGTTGGCACTTTCGTAACGTCGAGTCTGAGCGCAGATGCGCTGCATTCGTGGGGCTGGAGAATGCCGTTCCTGATCGGCATTCTGATCGGGCCGGTCGGTTATTTCATTCGCAGCCGCATGGACGAAACACCGGCGTTCAGCGCGGTTACGGAAGAGGCCAAAAGCGATTCGCCGCTCGCGGAAGTGTTCCGTCGCTTTCCGCGCGAGACGTTCGCGAGTTTCTCGATGGTGATTCTGTGGACGGTGTGCACGTACGTGCTGCTGTTCTATATGCCGACATATTCGGTGCGCACGCTGCATCTGCCGCAATCGATGGGCTTTCGTGCCGGCATGTTCGGTGGCCTGATGATCATGTGTTTCTCGCCGGTGGTCGGCAAGCTCGCTGACCGCTTCGGCCGCCGCCGCTTCCTCTCCGGCGCCGCGGCATTGATCCTGGTGCTCGCATGGCCGATGTTCGCTTACATCAACAGCGCGCCTGGGCTGGTTTCGCTGATGGTGTTTCAGGGCGTGTTCGGCTTGCTGATCGCCGCCTACACGGGCCCGATTCTCGCGGCCTTCTCCGAGCTGTTTCCGACCAAGGTGTTATCGACGGGTCTTTCCGTTGCGTACAACTTCGCGGTGACGATTTTCGGCGGCTTCGCACCGTTCTTCATCACGTGGCTGATCGCGTCGACAGGCAGCAATATGGCGCCCGCGATCTACGTGATGATCGCCGCGACCATCAGCCTCGTCGGCACGTTCTATGTACGCGATCCGCGCCGTAGCCACGCCTGAGAGGCAGCGCGTCCGGCGAACAATGGCCGGACGGATTCCTTCATCCAGTCAGGAAGATATCAATGAGCATTACGGTAATCAGCGGCGGCAACGTACTCGATCTGGTCCAGGGTGTGTTGCTCGAACATCATCACGTCGTGATCGAAAACGGTCATGTCGTCGAGGTCACCGATCGCCCTGTCGATCTGCCGAATGCGCGCGTAATCGATGCACGCGGCAAGACGGTGATGCCCGGCTTGATCGATTGTCACGTGCACGTGCTGGCTTCGCGCGCGAATCTCGGTGTGAATGCGACGCAGCCGAATATCCTCACCGCGATTCGCGCGCTGCCGATCCTGAAGGCGATGCTCGGCCGCGGCTTTACGACGGTGCGTGATGCGGGCGGCGCGGATTGGGGTTTGACGCAGGCGCTGGAGAGTGGATTGATTCCAGGGCCGCGTATTTTTCCGTCGGGCAAGGCGTTGTCGCAAACCGGCGGTCACGGCGATTTCCGTCCGCGAGGCGATGTACTCGAACCCTGTTCATGCGCCTTTCGCGCCGGGGCAATTGCGCGAGTGGTCGACGGTGTCGATGCGGTGCGGCTTGCCGTGCGTGAAGAGATTCAGAAGGGCGCTACGCAGATCAAGATCATGGCATCCGGTGGCGTCGCTTCGCCGACCGATCCGATCAGCAACACGCAATACTCCGAGGACGAAATCCGCGCGATCGTCGCTGAAGCGGAAGCAGCCAACACATACGTGATGGCGCATGCGTACACAGGCCGCGCGATTTCGCGTGCGATTCGCTGTGGCGTGCGCACGATCGAGCACGGCAATCTGGTCGACGAAGCCGCCGCAAAACTGATGCGCGAGCACGGCGCATTCGTCGTGCCAACGCTGGTCACCTACGATGCTTTGGCCAAACACGGCGCCGATTACGGCTTGCCCGCCGATTCGATTGCCAAGGTTGAGACCGTGCGGCAAGCCGGGCGCGACTCGCTGCAGATCTATGCAAATGCCGGTGTACCGATGGGCTTCGGTTCGGATCTGCTCGGCGAAATGCATACGTTCCAGAGCGACGAATTGCGCATTCGCGCGGAAGTGCTCGGTAATCTGGACGCACTGCGTTCGGCCACCACGATTGCGGCCGATATCGTCGACCGGCGCGGCAAGCTCGGCGTCATCAAAGCAGGGGCAATCGCCGACGTGCTGGTGGTCGACGGCAATCCGCTCAAGGATATCGGCGTGTTGACCGGGCAGGGCGAGCGCCTCGAGTATGTCTTGCAGCATGGCGAGGTGGTGAGCGAGCGGGGCACGGTCGCGTCGCGCTAATCGGCAGATGCGTGTGCAGCGATCGGCGCGGGCCTCGGAGAATCTCTAAGCCCCCGCCGCGCTCACACGCAACGCGGTCCATCGCACCGTCGCGAGAATCGATGCGGCAACGATCAACGCACCGCCGATCCATGCCGCCGTTGAAATCCGTTCACCTAACCAGATGCACGCGAACAGCGCGCCGAAGGCGGGTTCGCTGCCCATCAGCAACGACACGCGCGTGGGGCTGCTGCGTTTGATCGCGAAGTTCTGTGCAAAGAACGCGAACAACGTACACGCGATCACCAGATAGCCGATGTAACCCCAGAACACAGCATGCCCGGCAAGCGACGGCAGCGGTTGCCACTGTTGCGGCACAAACAGCACCGCCACCGCCGCGCTGCCAAATGCCACCACGCCTGACTGAACTGCTGTCACCGACAACGGCGGCAGTGCCGAGTCGCGCATCACACGTTTAGTCACGCACACGTTCAGCGCGCGCAGCAACGCGGCGAGCAGAATCAGCGCGTCGCCGGGATTGAAACTCAGCGCGCCATCCCCCGCCAACAGCCAGGCGCCGAACAGCGAAAGCGCAACAGCCGCCCATTCGATGCGAGTCGGCCTGCGCTTGAGCAGCCACCATTCGACGAGCGGCGTCAGCACCACACATAAGCTGATCAGAAACGCCGCATTGGCTGCGCGCGTCAGCAGAATACCGAAGGTTTCGCAGAGAAAAATACCGAGCAACAGGGCGCCCGCGATCAGCACGCCGCGCAGCGTGCGAGCATCGGCGGCGCGCAAATGACGCAAGGCGGGCGACAGGATCAAGAAGGTGATGCCGAAGCGGATCGCGAGCAAACCCAAAACTGGATAGAACACCAGGGCGCTTTTGACGACGCCGTAACTGGTGCCCCACACCACGGCGACCGCGAGCAGCATCAGATCGGATAGCAGAAGCAGGCGTTCTTGTTTCGACATGGCGGACCTCGTACAGATGAGCGCGTATTGTCGAACTTTGCTTCCAAGGCGATAATCGGGTCGCTGCGCATAGCATTTATGTTTCAAACGCACTAATCGGCTCAAACTCCACGAGCGCCCGACGATGAACCCAACCGATCTTTTTGCCTTGCTGCCGGATATGGCGGTTTTCGCGCGCGTCGTCGATGCCGGCAATTTTTCGGTCGCCGCACGTCAGCTCGGCAGTACACCGTCCACGGTCAGTCGTCAGATCAAACGGCTCGAGGACGCGTTGGCGACACGCCTGCTCGAACGGTCCACGCGCACGGTGCGGGTCACTGAATCCGGTGCACAGGTGGCGCGTTTCTGCCGCGATATGCTGAGCGCGGCATCGGGCGCGGTGGATGCCGCCGGGCAACTGGCGGCGCGGCCGCAAGGCAAAGTCCGCGTGAGCGCGCCCACCGCGTTCGCGAAGACCGTGATTCATCCGCTGATCCCCGGCTTTCTGCGCGCCTACGACGAAGTCGACCTGCAATTGCTGTTCACCGATCACGACGTAGATCCGCTTGCCGACGATGTCGATCTGGTGATCCGCCTGACCGAGCATCCTCCGCAAGGGCTCGCGGGACGCAGGCTGCGGACCGTGCGCTGGCTGCTGGTTGCATCGCCGGCTTATTTACGTGAGCACGGCACGCCGGCGCAACCGCGCGATCTCCTCAAGCACGATTGCATCTACCTCGGCGAAACCGCCGACGACAACCGCTGGCGCTTTCGCCGTGGCACGGAGACACAAACCGTCGACGTGAAAGGGCGTTACATCGCCAACCATGCGGGCGCGCGGCTCGAAGCCGCGCAGCAGGATTTCGGCATCGCGAATCTGCCTGAGTTTGCCGCCACCGATGCATTGCTCAGTGGCGAACTTGTGCAAGTGCTGCCGGATTGGAATCTCGAAGCGCGCGCTTACGTGGGGTCGGTGTGGCTGTTGTATCCACCGAACCGCTTCTTACCGCCGAAGGTGAGGGCGCTGATCGACTATCTTGTCGAGCATATTCACGAAGCGGCTTAAGCAATGGGCCGCCGCTTCGTGCAACTCGCTTGCATGCTGTGGCTGGCCAACGGAGATTTGGATTGCGCGAAAGACGAACGTAGAATCGCTCGCGTCACCATGATTGATAACGATCGCGACGACCGACGCGATCAGGAGGAGAACAAACATGACTTTGCGTGAGACCGGACCGATTGCGGCGACTGTCTATCGCGGCGAAGCGATCGAGAACACACATATCGCCCATGTCGCGGTGGTTCAGGCCGATGGCCGCCTGCTGTATTCATTCGGCGATCCGTCGCGTATCACGCTGGCGCGCTCCGCGGCAAAACCGGCGCAAGCTTTGGCGGTGGTCGAGACCGGCGCGCTCGAGCGTTTCGGTTTCGACGAAACGGATCTCGCGCTCATGTGCGCTTCGCACAGCAGCGAGCCGCGCCATATCGAACGCACGAGGCAGATGCTGGCCAAGGCGCAGGTCAGCGAAGCCGATCTGCGTTGCGGCGGGCATCCTCCGCTGTCCGACGCCGTGTACGTCGACTGGCTGAAGCGCGATTTCAAACCGGATGCGGTGTGCAGCAACTGTTCGGGTAAGCACGCCGGCATGCTGGCCGGGGCGCGCTCTATCGGCGCGGCAGTAAGGGGCTATGAACTGCCGGAGCACCCGCTACAGGTGCGCGTGAAGCATACCGTCGCCGAGGTATGCGACTTACCGGACGACGCCGTGCAATGGTCGATCGACGGTTGCAATCTGCCGACGCCTGCGTTCCCCCTCGACCGACTCGCCCGACTGTTCGCGAAGCTCGCAGCCGCGGAGGATGAGGTTTCGGCTTCTTCTGCGGCTTCTTCTGCGGCTTCTTCGTCCAGTACGTCCTCCATTTCGCCACGCACTGTTGCGCTCGCACGCATCTATCGTGCGATGGCCGCGCATCCGGAGTGGGTAGCAGGCGAGGGGCGTTTCTGTACGGCCTTGATGCGCGCGTTCGATGGCGCGCTGATCGGCAAGGTCGGTGCAGACGGCAGCTATGCCATCGGCGTGCGTGCGTCGCGGCAAACTGAGCAGCTCGGCGCCAACGGTGCACTCGGCATTGCGGTGAAGGTGGAGGACGGCAACATCGGCGTGCTGTATGCGACCGTTGCTGAACTGCTCGCGCGGCTTGATATCGGCAGCCCTGAGCAACGTGCGCAACTAGACGCGTTTCATAAGCCGCGCATGATCAACACCATGGGCATCGAAATCGGCCATCTGGCCTTTTCGCTTGCGCTTGAGGCGCATTCACACCGCGGGGCGTAAAGCGATGCGGGGCACTGCAGCGGGTTATGCGTCGTCTTTCTTGAAGCGATCTTGTATGGCGACCAGTTGATCATCGCTGGTGGCCACGATCCACAGACGGGCGCGCTCGGCCATCAGGCGATTGTGATCTTTTAGCACGCCCATCGACACGGCCGTTTTCCACGCGACGGGTGCGGCGCGACTGGTTCTTCCGGACGGTGTGCCGACCAGCAATGAATAGGGTCCGAGGGGCAGCGAGACGAACGGCATGGCGGGCTTCACGCGCACGCGCCAGTCGATGAAGGGTGAATCGCTGAAGAGAAGCGGCGTGGGCAGACCGTACAGCACGGTGAAGTCGTAGAGCGCCAGCTGTTCGCGCATGGGCGTGTAGACCCGGCGAATATCGTCGACGAGGGCCGCACGGATTTCGTCGTCGAACATTGCTTCTTGCGTGTAGTGGTCGACTGCTTGCAGCGCGTCGTGCTGATAGGCGCTGAAGATTGCCAGGTCGAGACAATCATGAACGGCGCGTTGGACTTCTGCGGCGGAACCGGCTTCTTCGGGTTTGCCGAGTTGCGCGGCGCGGAGGAAGCGGGCGAGGGCGGCGTCCTGGGTTGCGGGGCCGGTGGCCAGTGGGTCGTCGGTGACGTCTTTGTCGAGCGGGACGTAGAGGTATTTTTCTGCTGCGAAGCGGGATTTTTTGCCGTCATCGAAGCTGATTTCGCCGGTGACGCAGTTGAGGTAGCGAGTGCCGATGTGGCCGTGTTCCCACACGAAGTTTTTCAGGAAGGGGCGCAGGGGGTGGAGTGGGTCAGGGTGTTGCATTTTTTTGTTGCACTCCGTGCGGGTTTTGGGGTTTGGGTATGGTCACATAGAAATTGGGGTTTATGGTTTTTTTCCCTGCGGGGCGGTTGTTTGTCAGTGTTCTTTGGCCTTTCCTTGATCTGGTTTTGGTGCCTTTCCTTGCATTGTTAGTGGTCTATTAGCGTTCCCCCTGTGCGGGGGGCACCTACTTTTCTTTGCCGCCGCAAAGAAAAGTAGGCAAAAGAAAGCGGCTAGAAGCCCCTGCTAAGCGGGCACCGTGGTTTGCCTGGGGTAGTGGTGCGACTGGAATCCGTGTTCTCTCACATTCGGCGTTAGTGACAAAGGATTCATCAGCTCCCACTCCGCACTGCGTGCGTCGCGGACGGGTCTGCTTGGGAAACCACGAGGTTCGGTTTTGGTTTGTGGGGGCCGTCGGCTTCGCCTCGGCGAGGTGCTCCCGCATTAACCGCGGGAACCCCACTCAACAATATATTTCGGTGTGCCACGATTACAGTCACGGCTGCGCTGGTGGCAATGCAATGACGAGCCACGGCCCGGTGGCAAGACGTCGCGTCAAAACGTAGCGATCGGTTTTATGAACAGCTCTTCGGCGCGCGCAGCGCCGCCGGAAGTATGACGCCCTTGTCACAAGCGCGTGCAGCGGCACGAACACAGATTTCAGATGCACCACTACCCTGAGCGAGCTGCGGGACCCGCTTAGCAGGGGCTTCTAGCCGCTTTCTTTTGCCTACTTGTATATTCCCTCCTGTGGCGCCGACCCGATCAGTTGTCGCCACATGGACAGTCAGCTCGTCTGCCTA